>JAZRPJ010000081.1:0-30248 GCA_045649205.1 Candidatus Flemingiibacterium sp. | reverse complement strand
CCATTTGAGGAAAATGGATACCAATACATTAGTATAAATGAGGATAGTTACTTCCCATTTTTAAGCTATAAAATCGAAGCAATCGTTCCTGATGAAACAGATGTAAGCTTTTCTTTTAATGCGCTGTTTCCGAAATTTGATTCTGTAAATAAGCTCCATTTGAAAATCGACGATAAGAAATGGAATGAGTATCTCTTAAAACAGGAGGGGAATGGAAAGGGTAAAATTATTGAGTCTTTAGGATATAATATCTGCGATAAAGAAAAATTCAGACGTGATATTTTTAAGAGGATCTGTTCGAGTTACATATATAAGCTTGAGCGAAAATGTCGAGACGGTAAATGGATATGGCAATTTTGCGTATGCATTGATATGCCCACCATAAATGATTCTTTTAGGAAAACAACGATAGTATTAAATTATTTCCCCGATACAGGTGAAATGGCTGTAATAACATTAACTTAATACCGCTTCACTTCGAATTGAAACACACGAAAAACGCACGCGTGCGTTTTTCTTTTGTTTTGGTATTTTATGTGTGTGTATATCACCACAATCAATAATACACATACATTGGTGCTGTTCCCACCCATTTCCACACTCGGACCACCTCCACCAGATAAGGCTGACAATTCACGCTTCGTTCATTTTTGTAATCCGCTTCAGCTCATTTCGCCCGATGATTACCACATGAAATGCCAATCCCGGCACTTCTACCTCTTTTCGGGGCAAATTTTGGAGAAAATCGCTCCCATTATCAACCTTTTTCCGCCAACGTTCGCCTCCACCAGCTTGTGCATACAAAAAAGATGCACACGAGAAACGCAGGTTTTCCTGCGTTTTTTGGAATGTTTTGTATTTCGACTTAAGGCGGTGTTATAAGATGTTCGGATTGTTTAAGAAAAAATGGAAAACTATATCTAATGGAGTTGCTTCGCAAAGAAACGAAAATCCAAAAAGAGATTACCGCATTAAATACAATACGAATCCACCAAGCAAAATCTATGAACTAACGAACGAAGAAAGGAAATTCTTAGATGCTTTGTTTGACAAAAGTATTGCTGTGAGCATAGATCCCTCAAAATACACATTTACTCGTTTGTCGAACGGAACAATAAATGTTGATTACGATTTTTATCACAATGGTGGGTTTGTTGGTAAAGTCAAATTACAAGGGAAAAAGAAATATATCACATACATGAAAAACCTGTATGATGTGGGTGATATTAGCGGAGAATTGGAAGATTGTATATCTGGCATTAATTATTGGATTGGGTATATATTAAATACTTTTTGAGAGGGTAATATTCATGAAACTAAAAATAGCAATGATACTTTTTATACTTTCTGGCATTTTGTCATCGTGTGTATTAAATGAAAGTGTGGAAGTGGATTCTTCGAATTTACCTTCAATAACAGGATTGAAAAGTGAGAGCGTGACGAGCGTAGAAGAAAGTGGTATAACGGAAGAATTTAGTAATGTGGACACTGAAAAAGAAGAAAACGTTGCTATAAAAGAAAATACCACTGTGTGGGACAACTGTCCAATAACAATTACGGGAGGTATATCGGGATCTTCTCATTCTGAAATCATTAAAATCAATGTGACAAACACTACTTCTAACGATATCGATTCTGTTAAGCTAATGATAGTTTTTGATCAGACAAACTACGATCATTCCACTACAACAATTTCTGGTTTTTATACGATAGATACCATTTGGGCTAATGAAACATCAAAACACAGTATTTCTGGTGGAAATTATAATTTTTTAAGAGCGCAAATATATCCTGTTTGCATTTATTATAAAAATGGAGCTGTATGGGGAAATTCAAATGCCAATTTCGAGGAAATAAGAAACAATTCACAAGTGTTTGAGATAGAACACTTTGCACTGAATGAAGTTGTTGTATACGAAAATGATATAGCATCCTGATCACCTGCATCTTTTTTGTACTGTGTAGCCACGTAGTGTGTACAAAAAAGATGCACACCGAAAAACGCAGGTTTTCCTGCGTTTTTCTCTTAATTATGATTGGAAATGGGGGCATTTGATATGGACTTTGAGAAGAGGTTTAGTTATTTCGATTGGAAAAACGAGTTGAAAGAAACATTCGATTGGTTTGAACATCGATACGAAAACACTTGGATAAGTTGGGAAGAGTTGATTGCCGAGTTCGAAGAAGAGTATTTAGGGATCAACTCGGAATTTCAAGAGGATGAGCGCATGGCGACTTGTATCATATTGCCATTAACACAATTTGAAATACATAACAATGCACTAACGCCAGAATTGCTGGAAGTTTTTGAATCATATTATGATGCCTATACAGAAGATCTTTTAGAAGACCTGTTTAAGCCGTCTGAATATGTGGTTGTTCGTGCTGATTTTATCCAGTGTAATAGCTATAAAAATAAAGAATATCCCAAGAATGATAGGAGAATGTACAAATACAAGCTTTCAAGAAAGACTACCATAAAGAAAAGTATTCAAAAGACTTTCTCGGAAAGCCCATTATACACAGACTACCATTCGCTAAAGGAAGATTTTTTTGAACGCTGCGATCAGCACTTACAATGGCATGAATCTGTACGAGCCTTTAAAAACAAAAAGCACCAAGGCGAAAATGTTCTTGCATGCATTTCAGCAGATGTTCTTAACTTTTACAACTGTAAAATTTCAGAAAATGGAATGGAACGTCTGGCATTAACAATATCTGCATGCTTGTATGAGCTGTCTCATAACATAATAACTCGTGCCACATTACAGCCTATTGTTTGGATGATAGAATCATTTGAGAACGAACGGTACAGTCGTTTACTAAAAAAGCAAGATTATATTGCAATCAGAAAAGACATTGATGAAATAAGAAGAAGTTTAACGTTATTAACAAATGTTTCGACTTTAGAAGAGCTATATAAAAAAATGTGGGGATTCAATCAAACCGAGGAAATTAAATTTATCGAGTTCAAATAAACAATTTGCTTTTAAGATTCCAATGCAAAGGCATCTGCATCTTTTCTGTCCAACGCAGCCAATTGAAGACACCATTGAAATCTGAACCCCTAAGTTCGGACTCAATGGTGTTTTTGTTATAAAACCGAGTATTTATGCGGCTTTTCGAGGTCGCATTTTCTTTTTACCACGCGGACTAAAAACAGAAAAATCCAAATTTTGCAATTCAAAAATTCAAAAATAATCCTTTTCGAACCCTTCAGTCTGACTGCACATGTCTTATAAATCCTCATATTCCAAGGCATATTCCTCTTATTTCTGTGTCGGAGTCTTGTATTGCAGTTTTCGGTGAGGGCGAGGCGGTGCTTGATTTCAACGGAGAAAAAAGCGTCCTCAGCGAGGGATGTGTTTTCCTTATCGGAAACCACGTCCGATGCAACTGGGAATATACAAAGGAATCAAAGGAGATAACCCTGATTTTTAACAGCTATATCGGCAATCTTGACGATGTTTTTTCCGATCTCGCCAGTCCGCTTCTCTTCCCTGACAACAAAAAAGCTGTCGACCTTGCTGCGGAACTATTTGCAGAGGAAAATGCCATATCTATCCTCGCACTGCGCAATCTCTGCCTTGATTTCGTCGTGAGAGGAATATCTCAAAGCTCTGCCAATCTCGAATCGAAAATAGAAATTATCAAAAAATACGAGGGAGTATTCCGTGTCATTGATGAAAACGTTTCAATGGGTCTGACGCTGGAGGAACTCGCCGCAAAAACGCACTATTCTATCGGATTCTTCACTAAGAGCTTTCCGCGAGATAACGGTATAACTGTCAAGGAATACATACACGATAAAATAATAGCCGAGGTGGAGCAGCTGCTTATTTATTCTGATCTCAGTATCGGCGAGATATCCGAAAAATTCGAATTCTGTGAGACAGCCTATTTTTCAAGGTGGTTCAAAAAGCAAAAGGGCTGTTCCCCCACCCAATATCGCACACAACTCCGCGCGATACTGGATAAGGGTGAATAAAATCATCTGCTCTGCCATGAATGTGCGCATAAAATCATGCTTACGGATGCATAATACAAGCAATCCCCTTTGATATGGCGATTTATGTTGATGTAACAGTTTGCGAAAATCTATTTGAATATGCCGGCGGTAAAAATATCAAAATTGAAAATCTCAATATAATGTGATGACGGAAATCGGCTGTAATCAAAGACTTTGTTCTCACAGTAACAAAATGAGAACAAAGCCTTCTTCTGTATCTACAGAATTAGCAGCATCCCCCTAATGATAGGCTTATCATTAGGGGGACCTTGTATCTTTCACGTCTGACCGTAGCCAGTTATTATCACGTTCTATTTTACCTCTATCCGTGGAATTTGTGAACAGAGATATACTTTGCTTGGTATTATGCCAAAGCTTTTTTATCGCACTTGATCTGCCTTCGATCTCTTCGGCTGTCCATTCGGGACGCATGGGAATGTATACGCTTCTTGAAAGCAGATCAAGGGTTTCGGGGCACATATCTGCGCGGTAGTCAGGAACGATGTCCTTATTGGCTTCCATCTTGAAGGGGTCCACGAGAGGATTGAGAGCACCCACCTTATTCATGATATGTGTCCAGTTGCAGTAAACGTGCTTGCCGGTGTTGATGGGAATAATACCGTTAACACCCTCGCTTGCGGCAAATTTGGCTGCTTCTTCAGCGGTATAAGACGGGTATTGCATATGTGCCTCCTAAAACATTCATTAGAGTTAATATATCATAATAGCCTCGATTTGGCAAGTGTTTTTTGGAGTATTGCAAATTATTGGGATTAAAAAGTCAATTCCGTTGAATGGTGGAATGGTTGCAGAAGATTGAGCAGGCCAGTCTGTCGAAAAACCTGTTTTCCAAAAAAAGAAAACCCCATCGTAAAGATGAGGTTTCTTCCTTTTTATTTACGCGCCGTAAACGCTGACGGACTTCTTACCGCCTGCGATATGCTCGAACTTGACCTTACCGTCAATAAGAGCGAACAGGGTATCATCCTTGCCGATTCCCACGTTGTTGCCGGGGTGAACCGCAGTGCCTCTCTGGCGGATGATGATATTGCCTGCCTTTACAGCCTGACCGTCGGACTTCTTAACGCCAAGACGCTTTGCTTCGCTGTCACGGCCGTTCTTAGTGGAGCCGACACCCTTTTTATGAGCGAAAAACTGTAAACTAAGCTTTAACATCGCTTGTTACCTCCATTATCTTTTTTTGAGAAATGCTCGAAAATTACAAGTCAGATTAATTCCTCTACCACTTCGACATCGAGAAAATCATAATATTCCTCAAGCATATCGTTAAGCTGGTAGTAATAAGCCTGGATAAGTCCCGACACGGCGAAACGCTTCTTTTCGTCCTCCTCGTATTCGGGGAGAGCACCGTGAGCGATCACCTTAATGTCCGTGGTTGCTTCGTCAATTGTGTAATCCACACTTGAAGCGAAAGACACCTCAATAGTGTTGATTATCAGCATGGTCATTGCCGAGAGGGCGGCACAGAGAACATCGTCCCCGGCTTCACCGTAGCCCGTGTGACCGTTTTCTGAAAAACCGTAAAAGACATTATCCCACTTGTGAAAAGTAATCTTTGTCATGTTTAGGATTAGCCGACGATCTTTTCAATCTGAACCTTTGTGTAAGGCTGTCTGTGACCGATCTTCTTCTTTGAATCCTTCTTGGACTTGTACTTAAGGATATGAATCTTCTTACCCTTGCCGTTCTTTACGACGTTAGCTACAACGCTTGCACCCTCAACAACGGGAGCGCCTACGGTGAACTTGTCGTCAGTGCCGATAGCCAGCACCTTGTCAAAAGTAACTTTTTCTCCGGCTTCGATATCAAGCTTCTCTACGAAGATAACATCGCCTTCGTTGACTTTGTACTGCTTTCCGCCGGTTACGATAATTGCAAACACGAAAAGCACCTCACTTTCTGAATGGCATTTCGCCATGAACTCGCTGACGTAGGTTTTTTGCGAAAAAGGGCGCAAAAATTAGACCGTACAATCATGCGGCTCTTCCATTATATCACTCTTTTTCCCATTTGTCAATAGGTTTTTGAATTTTTTAGGGGAATCGTTTCGAAGAATAAATGCAAAAGTTATCAGAGTTTCAGGCGGTGGGGCTGTTACCATTCCCGAAAAAGTCAAGCTTGCACGGCATAAGATTCAGGCTTTTCTGAATTCGGTAGGGGTGAGGCCGGTTTTTTTTCGGAATATTCTTGAAAAATAAAGGGGGTCGTTAAAACCCACAGCATATGCCGTTTCGCTTATAGAAAACTTATTTGACTGATCTTTTAAAAGGGATTTTGCTTTCTCGATTCGCAGGGATAATAAATATTCCTGTGGAGATATGTCAAATTCATTTTTGAAAAGTGTATATAAATAGTTTCTCGTATAGTTATTTTCCCGTGCCAAGTCGTCTATTACTATTTTGTGATGATAGTTATTATCGATAAATGCCTTTGTTTTCTGCGCAACGGTTGAGGCAGAAGCAGGGATATTTTTTATACTCTGCATGTGCAGTGCCACGATCTGATAAAAAGCGGATTGCATCACACACTTTTCTTCAAATTCATTTGCAGGATTTATGTCAAAGAGCGCTTTCTTTATTATTTCGCAGCACTGTGCGGCCTTATCAAATTCAAAAACACTGTTGTGAGTCGGTAATCCGCATTTTTTCAGCATTTCAGGGGCAGAAGCTCCCTTGAACATTATCCAATATGCCTCGTACGGATCGCCTTTATCGGCTTCGACGACTTCAAGCTCATTGGGAACGACTAAATATCCACAGCGTTTGTCAAACTTTTTATCTAAAAAAACACCTTTGCCCTTTGTTATGTAATGAAGGATATAGACATCTCTCTTCATTGTTTGTTTTAATCCGGATGGAGTAAGGTTATATCCGACCTCGACGACTGAAATGTCACAGCCAAGGGTGGCAGTAGGGATACGGTAACATTTGGGACTTGATTTTGAAAAAGGATTTTGAATTATCATAAGAATTTCTCTCTATATAACATTTGTCTATATTATATCATCAAATATCTATTTTGTAAAGGGGGGGTTTGTGATAAAATAATAGCATAAATCTATGATTTAGGAGATTAAGTATGGAAAAAGAAAGGTGGATGGATCAAATCGGCGTAAGCGGTGAACGTGACAGTGAGCTTATATCCCGTGCTTATGATATAATCATGGCTAATGTTTACCCGACAGAGGGCTTTTTGTGGTGTCCTTACAGATGCATTACTCCCGGAATAGGACCATTTGACGGTATATGGAATTGGGATTCCGCATTCCATGCTATGGGCGTATCACGTTTCGATGATGAGCTTGCCAAGGAATGTGTACTCGGATTTTTACAGTTTCAGCGTGAGGACGGGCTGCTGCCCGATGTAATACAAGAGGATAACACTATAATTTCCGGTTACGGAAAACCGCCGCTTTTTGCCTGGGCAGTTGAAACTATATATAAGAGGGATGGAGATATGGATTTTCTGAAAAAGTGTATCCGTGTCTTGCTAAAAACGAAGAATACTGGTCGAGAAACAGGTGCTATGAAGGATTGTTCCATTACGATGCTGAAGGCAAGGATAACGGTAATTATCTGCTGCGGGTAAAGTATGAATCCGGATGGGACAACTCCGTAAGATGGGATAAGGGCATAACCGAATACTGGGCTGTTGATCTCAACTGCTTCATGGTTATGTTTTACCGTTCCCTTTCCTTTATAGCAAAAGAACTGGGATATGAATCAGATGTAAATAAATGGAACGGTAAGGAAGCTGAGCTTATTTCTCTCATTAACCGGGAAATGTGGGATCCCCCAAAAGGCTATTATGCCGATGTAAATAAATATACGAAAGAAAGCTCGGATGTTTTGTCACCGGCATCGTTTATGCCTCTTTACATATCCATAGCATCGGAGGAGCAGGCAAAGGCGATGAATAAGATAGCACGGGAACGTTTTAAGTGCAAAATGCCCACTGTTTCCTTTGACAACAGTGAGTATTCAAACGATTATTGGCGCGGTCCCACATGGCTCAACGTGGCGTACTTTGCGGCAAAGGGATTAAAGAATTACGGACTCGAAACTGCGGACGAAATCAGAGAGTCTATACTTAATATGTGTTATGAAGACAAGCGCGGCATATTTGAAAATTACGATTCGGTAACCGGTAAAGGACTTTGCTGTGATCATTTCAGCTGGAGCTGTGTTTTCGTAATTGAGTTTATACTGAATTGGTAAGGAGGAAAAAAGATGGAACTGAAAGTATTAAAGACAACCATAAACATCGGATTAAAAGAACCCGTAAAGCTTTTACATATAACCGACACACATATCACAAGGGATAACCCGCTTGATGAGGACAGGACCGCAGAATTTGATGTGGACTATCCCGGATGTGCGGAGGAATATTATTTCAAGGCACTTGAGTATGCAAAAGAAAACAATATGATCGTTTTGCACACCGGAGATATAATAGATTTCTTTTCAAAGGGAAATTTCGAATTTATCGATAAGTATTTAGACGGTGAAGATTATATATATGCTGCGGGAAATCACGACTTCTGTCATTACCTTGGCAGAGCCAAGGAGGACTACGCATATAAGTGGGAAAAGATCAACGAAATTGCACCGCACATTAAAAGCAATCTGTATTTCGATTCAAGGATAGTTGGCGGTGTAAATATCGTAACAATGGACGATTCCTATTACTTTATAAGCGACGGACAGATCGAGATGCTGAAGGCGGAAGTAGCTAAAGGATATCCTATTGTTCTTGCAATGCATATACCGATCTATGCAGCGAATCTTGCCGAGGCGATAAATGACAGATGGGGCATTTACGCTAATGTTGTCAACTCACCCGACGAGGTGATTTCAGTTTACTCCGAGGCACTTCGCAGACAGCAGACACCGGATGAGGCTACAAAACGTGCCGTTGAATATATAAAAAATGAGCCGGCGATCAAAGCGCTTATTACCGGGCATCTGCACCTTAATTTTGAAGAAAAAATCACCGATACCCTTTGGCAGTATACCACCCACGGAAGCTTTGCCGGATATGTCCGCGAGATTACAATATGTTAGGAGGCCACTGTATGATAAAAACAGATATCAATTTGGTCCCTGACCGCATAAATCCGTCTCCAGACTATTACTGCACCTGGCAGACCCAGCTCTATGCCACCTGCGACGGAAAGCCCGAGGGACAAAGGTCGATAATTTCGGAAAAAGCGCTTTTCGACAAAGAAAAGCCATACGGATGGGCATATTTTTATGAGGAGGCAAGGCGGGACCTTTTCCTTGTGATGGATGATAGCTGGGATGTTCCGATCAAGGATGACCCGTCATATTACGGCAGCCTTATTTTAAATGAGGAAAAATTCCCCCAATGTACAAAAGGAAACACCAATGCAGAGAGCTTAAAAAATCTTTCGGACAGAATGAAAGCTCTCGGTTGGAAGGGAATCGGCGGCTGGGTATGCGCGCAGGAGTCCGAAAGGTACAGCGAGGACAACACTAAAGCATACTGGATAAAGAGGCTAAAGGAGGCATGTGAGTCCGGATTCGCATATTGGAAGGTGGATTGGGGCAAGAAAGGGACCGATATTGAATTCAGAGAAATGCTGACCGCCCTCGGAAAGGAATACGCCCCTGAGCTTGTTATTGAACACGCGATGACAACAGACATAATTCCGCATGCAGATGTATTTCGCACATATGATGTGCCAGCTATCATGTCAATTCCCATGACCATGCAAAAGCTTCGGGAGTTAAGCGGAATACAGCCGCCTGATGAGGATCGCAGGGGATTTATCAACTGCGAGGATGAGGTATACATTGCCGCTGCCGGCGGATTTGTTATGGGAATCATGCGTCATCCGTATGTGGGTGACTTTGTCAACGGGGAGAAAGATATGTCTTTCCCGGAGGTGCACAGAAACCTTAAAAGTAAAATGTATGAGGTAATACGTGCGGCACGCTGGCACCGTATAGCTCCGGCATTTGAGGGAAGCGGTATACATGCCTCCTCCGAGGAATTGTGCGACACATGGCGTTTTGAGAAAATCGAAGAAGAGATCGAAGCCTGGTGGGTTGGGCTGACGCATGTAAAGGATCACATAGAACATGGGGTATGGATGAGAGAAGCCCCTGCCATGATCTTCAGGGGATGTGTGCCGCCTGCGGTTACCGCTGATGAAGATGGAAATGTTCCTTACATTGTGGCATCGAAGAATCCTAACGGAGTATTTTCCGTGGCTGCTCTCGGAAGAACTATAGACCGTGAATACAGGATTCCGAAATGCGATGTAACCTTTAACATTGAGGATGCGGACACGGTTGGTGCATTTGGCGAATATAAAAATCTCATTTTAGAGCGTTTTGGCAAAAAGGTGAATCGAGTGTTTATGCAGGATCTTGCCGACACCCATGCTTACGACATTACAGATGCTGCAGACATCAGTGAAAATAGAATTTCAATTCCCGGTGAGCTTGTAAGCAAAATCGGAAAAATGTCACAACCAAAGGAAGATACGTCCGAGCCGGGTGTGGTAATTAAGCTTGTGTAAATGTCCCCGGTACTGATATCACAAATACGCCTCTTGGCAAGACTTTACTTGCCGGGGGCGTATCGTTTTTTGTGCTTGTGCGGAAACCTTATCGAAAATTTAATTGGTGCGGTGCAGCCATTTTCAAGGCTGAACAAAGACTCCCGCGATGATATAAAATTACTAAAATTTTCCGTGTACGGTATTGCGAAAGCTTTCTATGTATGGTATAATATACCTGTAAATATGAAAAGCCTTGTCAAAAATGAGGGACTAAACTAAATAAACAGGAGAAATTTGCTTTGAAGAAAATTTTGATTTTTTTATCTGTTTTCCTAATCTTATGCGGAGTTCTTTGCGGATGTCTGAATGGCTCGGATGTCCATGATGACACTACGGAATCTACCGTCCGTGATGACACCACGGAATCTACCGTCCGTGATGACACCACGGAATCTACCGTCCGTGATGACACCACGGAATCTACCGTCCATGATGACACCACGGAATCTCCCGCCGACACGTCTTCTTCGGATTCGTCAACTGACGAAACGGAAGACCCGTCAGTTGATTTGGAAGCCGAATCCTCACTGCCGCAGGTATACCTCACCACTGAAAATACCATAACACGCAGTGAATATGTTTCCTGCGGCATCACCGTACATGACCCAACGGGTGTGTACAGCGACATTTACGATGCTGAATCGACTGTAAAAATACGCGGAAATTCAACATCATCAGGTGAAAAGTCACCTTACAACATTAAATTCTCCGACAGTGTAGAGCTGCTGGGGCTTGGCAAGGGGAAGAAATGGTCGCTGCTTGCCAACCTGTTTGATAAGACCCAGCTGCGCAATACTTTATCGTATACATTTGCTCAAACAGTGGGAATAAGCTATACCTCAAGCTCATGCTTTGCCGAGGTTTATTTGAATGGTGAATACTGTGGTATGTATCAGATATGCGAACCGGTTGACGTGAGTAAAACCAAGGTTGATATTGATATAGAGAATAACGAATATCTTCTTGAATTAGAACCGTACATAGGCTATTCAAACCCGTATTGTATCGTTACCCCGTCATTTAATATTGTTTTGGGCTACAACGAGCCGGAAGAACCCAGCGCTGAACAACGCGCATGGCTCGAAAATTTCATAACCGACGTTGAGAACGCTATTCTGTCGGGCGACTATAACAAGGTGAAAGAATATGTGGACTTAGAATCCTTCGCAAGGTGCTACATTGTTCAGGAGCTATTCAAAAATGTAGACTACGTCCAAAGCAGCACACGTTTTTATGTAAAAGGAAACAAGCTCTATGAGGGGCCTGTCTGGGATTTCGATTTAAGCTCCGGTAACTGCTCAAAAGCCTATTATCCCGACTATAATAACATGAATACCTCAAGTTTGTCATACGAAGGTCTTGCGTGCGTCAGCATATTCAATAAGTACCTTTTTGAATACGAGGATTTCCGTCAGCACGTAAGTGATCTTTACGCAGAACTTCAGCCGATCATCGTAAATCTGTATCGGGATAATGAACTTGGGCAGAATAGAATTGACAGTCTTATTGAAGCCAACCGCGAAGCCATCGACCGAAACAATACCCTTTGGAGTACACAAAAACGGTACAGCCCTTATGAGTACGGACCGGTTGACGGCACTTATGAAGGGGAGATCACATTCTTGAAGAGCTGGCTTGAGGGGCGGAACTCATGGCTGTATGAATACTACTGCGGCGATATGAATTGACTAAAGGAGAAGCGTGATGGATAGAGTAGGGTATTTCAACGGCGTGATCGGAAACTACGACGAAATGACAGTGCCGTTTGCTGATAGATCAATTTATTATGGAGATGCGGTGTATGATGCTGTGCTGGTTCTTGACCGACACCCGTTTGCACTGGACAAGCATCTCGATAGATTATACAGAAGCTGCGACATGACGGAAATTCCGTTTGATATGCCGCGTCATCTCCTCATAAAAGAGATAGACCGCTTGCTGGGGGCTTCTTCTATGGGAAGTGTGATGCTCTATCTTCAGGTAACGAGAGGGGCGGCACCGAGAAAGCACGAATATCCGGCGAATACAAAACCGAATTTGCTGATGTTTACGTCATCAGTGACCGTACCTCCTAAAGATAAGCGCGCGACTCTTCTCAGCATCGAAGATATGCGATTCAAATATTGCAATATCAAAACGACAAATCTCCTGCCGAATGTATTTGCGGCGCAAAGAGCAACAGCAGCCGGGGCGACCGAGGCACTTCTTCACCGCCAAGATCGGGTGACCGAGGCGGCACACAGCAGTATTCTTATGATAAAAAACGGCGTCGTAGTTATGCCGCCGCTCGATGAATTGATCTTACCCGGCATCACTCGCGCAATCATTCATGAAGAGTGCGAGGCGGCAGATATTCCAGTGGAGATCCGTGTGTTCACTGTGGATGAACTGATAGGAGCAGACGAGATCATTCTTTGCAGTACAACGAAAAATGTGGTATACGTATATGAGATCGACGGCAAGCCCGTGGGCGGAAAGGATAGAGAGCTCGGTGAGCGAATCCAGTCGCTGTTTACGGAAAGAATATACCGTGAAACGGGTATCAGAGTGTAAAATAAGGTAAAGGTTGACAATACGTCCGCTTGTGTCGGATCAACAAATAAAACCGCCATCCTATGATTTTCTGCCATAGGATGGCGTTTTGTTATTACCGTATTATAACGGTGTGCTTCGCCTTTTAATATGATATATTAAAGATTCGGCTCAAAATACTGCGGGTACAGACGGCGGAAGGTGTAGACGTCAAGGTAGTCGTTAAGCTCGATCTCGCTCGCGAAGAGGAACTCGTCGAAGGTCTTTTTTGCACTTTCGATAAGAGCCTCGTCCTTCAGAATGTATGCAGTCACCGTATCAGCGTAGTTGCGGCAGAAATCAGCGTGATATTCAAGATGCTCCCAGTTAAGATCTTTGCCTGCATTTTTCTTGATGTGCGTGGTATCAAAGATCTCAACAACACGCTTAGCCTCACGAAGCTGTGACAGCATCTCTTCGGAAGAGATCGGCTTTTCGCCTCTTACATAGGCGGGGCAGAAGAGCTTTGAAAGGGTCGACATATACTCTTCAACGACTTTTGCATCCTCGCCGAATGCTGCGGTGAAATATTCCTCGCAAACATTCTCGAACTTGGAGTTTTTGTCCCAGAGAGCCTTTGCCATAGCATACATGGGAAGACCGGTGGGAAACGCCGCACGCTGTGTCTGCCAACTTACCATGCCGTGAAGTCCGATCTTATCAAGATTTGCCATATCGCTGTGAAGTATACGCGCGCATTCATAGTAACCAGGGTCGAGATAATGGTCCCACATGAGGTGATAGTCATAGTCGAAGCTGTCGCCGGAGAGCTGTTCTTCCTGCCAATGCTTCAGTCTGATTATATTTTCCTCAACAGTGGAAGGCATGATCAGCTTGTTGCGTTCATAGGGCTGAAGCTCGATCTTCATGTCCTTGTCGAAATCCGCAAATGCCTTTGAATATGTACGGGTGATGGGCGCGAACATGAGAACGAAGCGGTCGGGATCCTTTATCTTCATCTTTTCCGGCCACCAGAGAAGATCGCAGTAAATGAGGCACACTATCTTGGTGTCGATTCCGGCGGCTGTAAGCTTTTTATCAAGCTCGTTAAGCATGAGCACGTAGTGATCCGCAGGGGTCATCTTCTGACATTCCTCGCACTCACAGTGACGGTTGACGCCGTCACCAAGCCAGAAGTGAAGGAAGTTTACAGCCGGATGCTCCTTGCAGTATTTTACGATCGCATTTGTCATTATGTCACGGGTTTCGGGATTGGAATAGCAGAGATCCGTACAAAGAGCATCACCTTCAAAAAGGTCGCGCTTGCCGTTTATCATAGCGAAGTGCTTGTATGCTTCCGCCGGTATCTCGCCTTCAAATTTACCCCAGCATGTAGCGTTAATGCCGAAGGGAACACAGGTCCAGCCGTGACCGGTTGCGTGGTAGTCAAGACCGCGCTTTATAACCTCTTCCGTCAAGACCGACCCAGAGAATGTCACCTCGTGTGGCGTCGATCTTGTCATATACACGTCCGTCGATGAAGGCGTATCTGTCCATTTTGCGGAGCAGGCGCATAAGCTCGTCAAAAGCAAAGGCGACCGTAGGGTCTTTTCCGATTCTTGCGATAGTAATATTCATGATATGTTATATATCTTTTCTGAAAATAATTTATTTAGAACAGTTTTTGAATTGATGTGTGTATAAAAATCTCATGTTGAACATATCGAAGAAATCACCGATAATCGGCTCAACACGGAGAAGATATCCGTCGAAGGCATCTATAGCCTCTTTGATCATTGCCTCGTCATTCTTCGTATAGGCAACGATCACATCGGCATACAGGCGGCAGTAATCGGCGTGATATGTAAGGTGCTCCCAGTTGATATTTTTGTGAGCGTTCTTATGGATGTGGGATACACAGAAATCGTCAACGACTCGCTTTGCTTCCTTGCACTGCGCTATCATTTCCTCATGGGATATGGGCTTCTCACCTCGTGTAAAGGAGGGGCAGAAGAGCTTTGAAAGCTTTGCCATGTACTCTTCCACAGCCTTTGCATCCTCACCGAATGCGGCGGTGAAGTATTCCTCGCAGACATTCTCAAATTTTGAATCCTTGTTCCATAGTGCCTTTGCCATGGAATATATGGGAAGACCGGTGGGGAATGCCACTCGCTGTCCCTGACAGCTTACCATGCCGCGAAGTCCGATCTTTTCAAGACCTACCATGTCGTCATGAAGTATGCGCGCACATTCGTAGTATCCGGGGTCAACATAGTGGTCCCACATGAGGTGGTAGTCGAAGTCGAAGCTGTCGCCGGAGAGCTGCTCATCCTGCCAGCACTTGAGTCTTGCCACATTCTCGGCAACGCTCGAGGAAAATTCCAGCTTGTTGCGCACATATGGGGTTAATTCAACCTTTTCGTCCTCATCAAAGTCTGCGAAGGTGGTGGAATATGTACGGTCAATGGGCGCGAACATAAGAACGAATCTGTCGGGGTTCTTTACCTTCATCTTCTCGGGCTTCCAGAGAAGGTCGAGGTAAATAAGGCAAACTATCTTCGTATCCACACCTGCCGCCGTCAGCTTCTCGTCAAGCTCGTTGAGCATCATTACGTAGAAATCGGATGGGGGCAGCTTCTGACATTCCTCACACTCGCAGTGTTTGTTGGGACCGTCCGCCAGCCAGAAGTGAAGGAAGTCAACATTGGGGTTTTCCTTACAGTATTTGACGATGGCACCGGTCATTGTGTCGCGGATATCTTTTCTTGAGTAGCAAAGATTGGTGCAGAGGGGGTTGTCGTAGCTGATCTCACGTTTACCGTCAACAAGGGCGAAGAGCTGCTTTTTCTCTTCGGGAATGTTGTCATTTGAAAAGGTTCCAAAGAGATCTGAAGAGATCCCAAAAGGCTCGTTGGTCCAACCGTGACCTGCAGTATGGTAATCAAGACCGCGCTTCATTATCTCATCCTCAATGGATGCCCACATATTGATACATTCCTCCTTTGTGACGTGATTTACCGGAATGTATGGGTTATCAGCGTTGTAGAAGCGTGTGAAAAAGCCCGATGCGGTGCATCCCTGCCTGAAATAACCGTTCATGCCTACCTTGGGAATCCAGTCGATCATATTGTAAATATGCTCGTAGGAATTGGCCCCCTCGGTGCAAATGCCGCGGTGACGGTAGGAGGCTTTCTCGCTGACGGATACATTCAGTATTCCCTCAAGGGAGCGCTTGGGGATATCCTCCAAATCCCTGCCGGGGCGGAGGAATCTGCACCCCAGCTCATACATAAAGCGATATACAGCGATAAGCACGCTCCGCTCATTGGAGCCGCTGATGATTCCGACGCCGTCCTTTACATCGATACGGATCTCGTCAAGGTCCGCCGCGGGGACACTTCCGTCAAGACCTACCCAAAGAAGGTTTGCGCGGGAGCTGTCGTACTTATCATAGACCGCGCTGCCTATAAAAGCGTGCCTGTCCATTTTGCGAAGAAGCCGCATAAGCTCTTCTGCGGCGTATTTAATGGTGGGATTGTTTCCGATTCTTGCGATAGTAATATTGATGTTGTATCCCCGTTTTCAAATGATTTGTTTAAAACAGCATTTGCATCATCACGGATACCGAGGTATTTTACCAGGGTGCCGCTCCCCAAACCTTGTAGGAGTCGCCCTCGGTCCGCCTGAAAGGCTCTGCCTCGTCGTACCATTCGTCACATCTGGGTGCCCAGAAGATGGTCTTCGGTTGGTCAAACAGAACTCTGTTTATGTTAACAATGGAGGGAAGGGGACGGTGTCCGTCAGCTAAATGCTCTGCGAAATCGGCAAGTATTTTCAGATTTTCTCTTGTAGCTTCTACACGTATTACACTGCCTTTTTCATTGCCGAGCTCGTCATGCATCTTCTGAAGGAAGGCAATAGGCTCGTCGAATACGGGCAGATATTCACGCAGACGTGCTGCCGCAGCATGGAGGAGCTTGCGGAACTCTTCCGGATCGGTGTACTGAAGCTTCGCCGCACGGTCATATGTGTCGCAGAATTCTTCTGCCCATGCAAATTTGTTTGCAAGATATCTGTATAAGATCAGGAATCCCTTGAGATATGGGAGATCTTGCGTGGGGCGTGCTTCCTTCTCAAAAGTTTCCCAAAGAGATCCGAGGCGTTCCACCGCAGCTCTGAATGATGTGAATTTTTCGCCCTGCAGCAGGTGAGCGTGACGGATGAAGAATCCGAGGGGAGTGGGGTCGAGGTATGCACTGCGGCGAAGAGTGCCGCCGTTTCTTTGATTTTCGATCTCTTCTCCGCCCATGTCTTCCTTAAGGCCCTTAAGGATGTCCTCATTGCCGCCGCCGGCAAGATTCAGGTAATCCATCATGGATTTATCCACGCCGTAGGTCTGCCTTGCATAGGCAGCAAATGTTTCTTCTGCCGTGGTGCCCCTCGCGAAGGTTTCGTCGGGACACTGCCACATCAGAGCTTCAGCCGTGGCAAACAGCGGCCCCATCTGAACTCCGTGGTAGCCGTGAGCGTAGATCCAGCTTGTGACAAGACAGCCGAGGACGTTATCCTTGCCCACGCCGTCGATAAGATATTCACGCTGATGTACCCACTGTCCGGGCCACAAAGCTGCTGTGGCGTAACCGCCTACCGAGGGGGAAAGTATTATATCAGCACCGACGCCGGTCAGAAGATCGATAGCTTCCTTATGGGGAGCGATATACGACCAGTCGAAAATTACGGTGCCGTCAAGGAGCTGCTTTGCGTATTCAAGGGCTTCCTTATTGTTTTTTTCACAGAAATGGAGAAGCATATCGCCCCAGATTCCCATGCGGCGTCCTCTCTTTTTCAGTATGTCACGCACCCAGCACATATAGTCAATATAGATCTTCCACGAAGGTACGTCGCCGTACATAGCCTTGCAGCTGTCGCAAAGCCCGATGGCGGATACTTCATCACCGCCCACATGGATGAGATCGCAGTCGAACACATCCATGATATCCGAAAGCATGGATTCCACCAGTTTCCGCATTCTGGGGTTTGACGTACACAGCGCATTTGAGCTGAACACACGGGCATCTGCTTTTGCAGGATCGTACTCGCCGAGGTCGCGGAAGGCCTGAAGCGCAAGGAAATCGTCGGTGTGACCGATCACGTTGAGTGCCGGGATAACGGTAATGTTGTGCGCCTTGGCGAATTTCTGAATTTCAGCCGCCTCTGTGGGAGAAATATAATCGGGATTATGAGTTTCCGGTATGGATGGAAACTGATAGCGCCACTCAATATATAAATAAACGGTATTGATCTTTAATTCCGCCATAGAACGGATGAAGTCACGGAAATAGTCGTCCTTGTAAGCCACGTTGATCTGTGCATAGCATATCTGTGCGCCGCGGTGACGCCAGTAAGGCTTATCCGCAATAACGGCGCAGGGGAGTGCCTCGCCGTATTGCCGTGCCATAAGCTCCAAAGTAATGGCACCGTATAAAGCTCCGGCAGGAGCACTTGCTGCGATGGTTACTCCGTCCTCCTTGATAGTAAGTATATAACCTTCGGGATCCTCAAAGCAGTCGGTATAAGACTGTCCGTCCCATGAATCGGTAAAATTGATCTGCAGCTGTCCTTCTTTTGCGAATCTGGAAGCCGCATTGGTAAGCATATCGTTATCAAACGTCTGTGTACAGTACAGCTTTCCGGAAGCCGTTTGTTCCTTTGATTCAACGTGTGCGGGAAGGGGAGTGATCATCAGCTTCTCCATTTGAATTCCTCCGTGTTTATACATAAATATACAGCCGTTTTTTGATGTACGGCAATTGCAAGTATATTGTAGCATGCAAGGCAAAAATTGTCAAGATTTTTCTTGCAAAAGCCACCAATATGTGGTATAACATATTTAGCTTTGGTGCTTACCACTTTTAGAAAAAATCAAAAGCAAGAGGTGCGTATGAAAAAGATTTTAGGGGTAGAGCTTGGTTCAACCAGAATAAAAGCGGTCCTTACGGACTAAAAAGCCGCTGTTATGGCGACCGGCTCGTACGAATGGGAAAATTCACTCACAGACGGACTGTGGTCTTACTCTCTTGATGACGTAGAAAAGGGACTTCAGGCAAGCTATGCTGCCCTTGCGGAAAATTACAAGTCAACATTTGGAGAAGAGCTTTCCGAAGTGGATGCCATGGGGATTTCGGCAATGATGCACGGGTATCTTGCCTTCGATAAAAATGATAAGCTCCTCGTTCCATTCAGAACATGGCGGAACACCAATACAGAAAAAGCGGCGGATGAGCTAACAGAGCTGTTTAAATTCAACGTACCCATGCGCTGGAGCGTAGCCCACTATTATCAGGCGCTCCTTGACGCCGAGCCTCACGTAAAGGACGTGGCTTTTCTTACCACCCTTGCGGGATACGTTCACTACAGACTTACGGGCAAAAAAGTAATCGGAATGGGTGATGCATCGGGTATGTTCCCAATAAGCGACGGCGAATATGACAGCACCATGCTGGCGAAATTTGACGCCCTCATGGCTGAAAAAGGAATTGCGACTCCTCTTGAAAGCCTTCTCCCCACGGTTCTTACCGCAGGAGAGAATGCCGGCGTGCTTACAAAAGAGGGCGCGGGCTGGCTTGACCCCACAGGAAGCCTTGCGGCAGGATGCATACTTTGTCCTCCCGAGGGCGATGCCGGTACGGGTATGGTTGCGACGAACAGTGTAACGCCCAGAACGGCGAACGTATCTGCCGGCACGTCGGCGTTCCTTATGGCGGTGCTTGAAAAGAATCTGGACGGATATTATAAAGAAATAGATGTTGTCACCACGCCTCACGGTGCACCGGTGGCAATGGTGCACGTCAACAATTTCACCTCGGAGATAACCGCTTGGACTAACCTTTTTGAGGAGGTTATCAGTCTTGGTGGCGGAGAGATAAGCCGAGGCAAGCTTTTCGACGGGCTCTACGCAAAATCCCTCGAAGCGGATACGGATTGCGGTGGACTTATGGGCTATAATTTCCTTGCCGGTGAGCCTATCGCCGGGGTGTCAAAGGGAATTCCAATGACAGCGAGAACCCCTGACGGAAAATTGAACCTTGCGAATTTTATGAAAATGCAGATATATTCCGCACTTGGTTCTCTTGCAATGGGCTGTGACATCCTTGGTAAAGAAAATGTGGCAATAGACAGTGTTTGCGGTCATGGCGGATTCTTTAAAGCGCCTTTTGTAGGACAGAGTGCAATGTCAGCTGCCGTCGGAGCACCGGTCACTGTTATGGAAAACGCCGGAGAGGGGGGCGCATGGGGAATTGCTCTGCTTGCGCTGTTCGCTTATCTTGGAGAAGGAAAACTTGAAAATTTCCTTGACGGTATTTTTAAGGATACGAAAAAAACAACGGTGGCGGCAGATGAAAATGAGATAAGCTCCTTTAGTGGATTCATGAATAAATACAAGAAAGGGCTTGCTGTGGAAAGGCTTGCCTCGGGGGTGATTTGATGCTTGAAGAACTGAAAAAAAGAGTATGTGAGCAGAACATCGCCCTTGTAAAGCACGGACTTATAGTGCTCACATGGGGCAACGTATCCGCAAGGGATGAAGAAACCGGGCTTGTAGTGATAAAGCCCAGCGGAGTTTCATATGACGGAATGAAGCCTTGTGACATGGTGGCAGTCGACATGGACGGAAATACCGTGGAGGGAGAATACAGACCCTCAAGCGATCTGCCGACTCACCTATATCTTTACAGACAGTATCCCTCCCTCGGGGGAATAGTGCATACCCACTCCGCTTATGCAACCGCGTTTGCCCAGAGCGGTAGGGAGATAATTGCCTATGGAACCACCCATGCCGATGCCTTTTATGGGAACATTCCCTGCACCCGTTCTCTTACCGACGAGGAAATTGCCGGAGAGTACGAGTGGAATACGGGCAAGGTTATAGCCGAAGCAGTCACCGATGTTGACGGCATCCCGGCAATACTTGTCAAGAATCACGGCATATTTACATGGGGAAAGAATCCAGAAAAGGCTGTAGAAAACGCTGTCACCCTCGAAGAAACAGCAAAAATGGCGCTGCTTACCGAACAGCTGAACCGGGACACGCCGAAAATCGAACAGCATTTACTTGACAAGCACTATTTCCGTAAGCACGGCAAAAACGCTTATTACGGACAGAAATAGATATAAAATACACATCCGGGCAGGCTTTTTGTTCGGATGCGTACTTGTTTTGACCGACGCTTTTTGTGCCATTTTTCGCGGATAAGGGGACAGCCTTGGGGGAGATATAAGATCAAAACAGATTTTAGCTGTTGAAGCTTGATTTTCATATAAAAGTGTGCTATAATGTGAAAGCACCAACGATCAATACGCGAAGTTTAATTTACCGTTCTAAAGGAGAAATAGCATGAACTTTAAGTCTTTTTCACTTAACGGCAACTGGTATATGAACTATACCGAGGACAAATACATCGGAAAAGAAAACCCTTGGGAAAAGGGAGAGCTTATAGAAGCCGCTGTACCCGGATACTGGGAAGATATGACAGATAAATTTCAAATGGCAGAGTTTTTCGGGGCGTTGAGGATAAATCCCGAATACGGCGTTCAGCGGTATCCGATCGCGGGGACAGCACCCGATATGGCGCTTCCCAATGTTGTCGGTAACTTTTTCTATATGAGAAAATTCTCCTGCGAGAATTTCAGGGGGGATGCATTCATTCACTTTGAGGGAGTGCAGAACGCGCTTTCATTATGGATAAACGACATATACCTCGGCAGACACGAAGGGTACAGCACTCCTTTTGATATGCCGATTCCCGACGGACTCCTTAATGACGGGGAAAATACAATTGTTTTGTCCGTTTCAAATCACCGTCTTGAGGGCTTTGACGGTCAGCCGGTTTCGGGTCTTACCTCAAGAGCCGCCAATGAATATACGGGCGGCATTACAGGAGATATTGAGCTTCGTGTTTATACCTCGCCCCTGCGTGATATCGAGATCAAGGTCAGCGATGATTTGTCAAAGGTATCGGTCAATGCCGAATCAAGCAGTGAGTGCAGATTCGACTGGACGGTCCTTGACGGAGAAGCTGTACTGAAGCAGGGAAGTGCTGGCAAAAGCTTCTGCTTTGACACAGACGGCCTTGAATATTGGAGTCCTGAATCGCCAATTCTTTATACCCTTAAAATTGAAAGCGGAGAGGGAAGCATTGAAAGAAAATTCGGTGTCCGCCGCCTGACAGTTGACGGAGTGCATTTCAGGCTTAACGGCAAGCCCTATTATCTGCGCGGAATATGTGAGCATTGCTATTTCCCGATGACCGTTCATCCCCATCACGATATTGCCGAATACAGAAAGGTCATCAAAACAGTCAAGGCTCTGGGATTTAACTATATCCGTTTTCATACTTTCGTCCCGGCTGAGGAGTATATGCAGGCTGCGGATGAGTTTGGTATACTCGTGCACATAGAAAGTCCCAACAATACAAGCTTTGAGGAGTGGCGTGAAATCGTTACATTCTGCCGCAGGCACACGTCAACCGTTATTTACTGCTGCGGCAACGAGCTTCAGATACACGATGATTTCCAGGCTCATATAAATAAGTGCGCCGATGAGGTGCACGCAAGAACGGATTCGCTGTTTTCGCCTATGAGTGCACTTCGCGGCTTTGAGTATGTGCTTCAGTATGAAAATGAAGCTGACCTTACAAAAGAGCCATTTTTACATAATCCGAAAAGGTTTGAAGCTGCGGGCAGATACTGCGATCTGTACAACAGCTATACTTTGGGACATAACAGCTATTACTCTATTGACTGCGATCATAAGAAGGTTGACAGCTGGAGTACGGTCTACAATAAGCCCCGCCTTTCCCACGAGATCTGTATTGACGGAACCTTCACCGATCTATCCGTGAAGGAACGCTATAAGGGCACTCGCATAGGCGGCACAGATATGTTTGATTCCATTGAACGTCACCTTGATGATATGGGCGTTTTGGCTAATGCACCGATCTACTTTAAAAACTCATCGGAGTGGCAGAGAAGAAACAGAAAATACTGTTTTGAATGTGTCCGTCTTTCCGAAAATCTTGCCGGATATGACTTTTTAGGCCCGATTGATACTCATTGGCACACATTTGGCTATGATGTGGGTATGATGAACGAGTTTTATGAGCTGAAGCCCGGCGAGAGCGTGAGAAATGTGCTAATGTACAATTCACCAACGGTGCTTCTTACAGATCTGGGACTCAGACATAATTTTACAAGCGGTGAAAACATTAGCTTTGAGATCCTGGCATCGCACTACGGTCAGGATGACATTCATAATGCCGCTTTGAGTGTGAAGCTTATCAAAGATGGAAGGGTTGCTTTGCGTTGTTCTTACAATATTGATAATGTTGAAAATGGCAAGCTTCAAAGGCTGACCGCCTGCAGCCTTGAGCTGCCCGAGGTGCAGAAGCCGACGCAGTATAAGCTTTATATTACGCTTGACGCGGGCGATACCTTTGCTGAAAACGAATGGGAGATATATGTTTTCCCGAACGTAATTTCACATGAGGCAGAGGATGTAGTAATTGCCGGTAACATGGGCGTAGAGGAGCTGAAAGCACGTCTTAAAAACGGAGAAAAGGTGCTCTTTATTGGTAATTCTCCGTTTAACTCAAATGAAACAAGTTTCCGTATTTCCCTGGCCGGAAGAACCTCCGGCAACACGGCAACCGTTATCAGCGACCATCCTGTAATGAATGAAATGCCTCACGAGGGATTTTGCTCGTGGCAGTTTGAAGGACTCCTGCGGGACGGTAAGGCGGTTTGCTTTGCCGATAAAAGGCTGCCATTTGACCCTATAGTGGAAGTGGTATCGACTCATAAATGCTTTGTAAAGCAAGCTGCGCTTTTTGAGTTTAATGCATTCAGCGGTAAGGCTCTTGTCTGCACCTTCGATTTCAAAAATAACGACCCTGCGGCAGTTTGGCTTAAAGATAAGCTTATAAGCTATGCCTGCAGCGATGAATTTGAGCCGAAAGTTACGTTTAATGAAGCTGAACTTGATATGCTTGCAAACGGAAAAGTTGTCACGGCGGCGAAGAATACCAATTTTGCCATGAATCCAAACGATAAAACAGCGGTAAGAAAGAGATAAGTCAGCTTTACCGCGGAGAACGGTAACAAAGCCCTTCGGGGATAAAATGCTTTGAAGATGATCCGTTTATTACAAAAATATGCCCCCGGCGGAGTTTTCCTTGCCGGGGGAGTGCTTTTATGTATTATACCATCTCATTTGGGTCGAGAATGGCATCGATCTCTTTTTCGGACATAATATTCTCTTCCTTCAAGACCTCGCGGACGCTCTTGCCCGTGGCGATGGCTTCTTTAGCCACCTTTGCGGATTTTTTGTAGCCTACCTGGGGGCAGATGGCGGTGATCACGCCGACAGAACCTTCTACAAGCTCGGCACAACGTTCACGGTTGGCAGTGATGCCAAGTATACAGCGGTCTACGAAGGTTTCGACAGCACCCGTAAGTGCCACGATTGACTCGAAGAGCTTATGATACAAAACCGGCTCGGCGAAGTTAAGTTCAAGCTGTCCTGCTTCTGCCGCCATGGTGATGCAGGCGTCATTTCCGATGATGCAGAAAGCAACCTGACTCATTACCTCCGGAATTACGGGGTTGACCTTACCGGGCATGATGGAGGAACCGTTCTGCATAGGGGGCAGGTTGATCTCCTCAAAGCCGCAACGGGGGCCGGAGGACATAAGGCGCAGGTCATTTGCAATCTTGGAGCAGGAGATAGCGCAGGTCTTAAGTGCAGATGAAACATAGGCAAAAGAGTCAAGATTCTGTGTGCCGTCAACCAGGTCTTCCGCTTTGACTACGGGAAGCCCGGTGATTTCCGAGAGCACGGGAGCGAGGGAGCCGATATATTCCGGCTTGGCATTCAGCGCCGTTCCGATGGCAGTTCCGCCAAGGTTTACCGCTACCATTTCCTCGCCGGCGCGTGCCAAGCGCACAAGGTCACGGGCGATAGCCTGCCTGTATGCACCGAACTCCGAGCCCATGCGGATCGGCACAGCATCCTGCATCTGTGTGCGTCCCATTTTGATGACATCGTGAAACTCTTTTTCCTTTACGCCGAGAGCATCGCGGAGTCTTGCAAGCTGTTCGAGAGCACCCTTTAAAAGCTTTGCGGTGGTAAGCTTTGCGGCGGTGGGAATTACGTCATTGGTGGACTGGGAACGGTTTACATGGTCATTAGGGTGAACAATGGAATAGTCGCCCTTTTCTCCACCCAGAATTTCTATGGCACGGTTGGCGATGACTTCATTGGCATTCATATTGGCGGTAGTACCTGCACCGCCCTGGATAGGATCGCAGATAAACTGATCGTGGAGCTTTCCATCGATAATTTCGTCAGCAGCCTGGCAAATAGCGGCTGTAAGCTCATCTGTTAGCTCGCCGGAAAGGTTATTGCAGATGGCGCAGGCTTTTTTGATCTCAGCTAACGATACGATAAACTCGGGACGCAGCCGTAGTCCGGTTATAGGGAAATTTTCAGCTCCTCTGAGGGACTGCACGCCATAGTAAGCGTCAGCGGGGATCTCTCTCTGCCCGATGGAATCGGATTCGATACGGTATTTCATAGATGTCTTCCTTTGTTAAAAATATATTTATCTACATTATACCACATATATCTGCTTTTGTAAAGCCATATTCCGTTTTTATTTATTTTTTCAGGAGAAATTGGGTGTATCAGCTTACATTACCTCAAGGTCTTCTGCCCTGCAGACAATGCCGTAGTCCGCGTAATCGAATATGCGGGCATCCTTGTCCGGGTTTATTGCTATGACGGTTTCCGCGCCCTCAATGGCACAGGTATGATATGCCGCACCGGAGATGCCTACAGCAATATATATCTTCGGGCTTACCTTCCTGCCGGAAAGCCCCACCTGGGCACTGTATGGGAGTGCCCCCGTATCTACAAGTCCTCTTGAAGCAGTCAGCTCTGCACCGAGCATGTCGGCTATTGCCTTAAGCCTGTCAAGACAGTGAAGTGTTCCCTTGCCGCAGGAAAGGATAATATCCGAGCCTTTCGATGCAGTCCGGACGGTTGCCATCTGGGGTGTGGTGAGGCAGGCGATCTTTGCATAGATACTGCCGCCCTTTGCCGGTCTGTACATGATAAGCCGTCCGCTTTCGACGGCAAGCTCGGTGCAGTCGGCACAAAGCCCGGTATCAAGCTTTGCGGCGGCTATAGCCGCATTTTTTCTGCCCCATGCATCGGAGCACCAAAGAATTACCTCCGGCTGTTCCTTACGGGCAAGGGTGACTATATCGTCGGCGTTCGTCTGTTCGATCAGCCGCACATTTTCAGCCACAGATGAGGCGTACTTATAAGCTCCCTCACCCACCGCCCATGATAGAGGCAGTTTCTCTCTTTCCTGAAAAGCTGTTTTTCCAGCGGGCTTCTTTTGCAGGAGCTTCGAAATCAACGGCTTCAGTTCGTTTATGCCGATAAACTGACAGCTTCGTCTGCCCTTTTGGTTCTCAAAGGTCTTAAGCACTCTTGTGGGGGAGCCGCCAAGACCACAGCGGTCAGGATCACAGCAAAGTGTCGAATTGTCAACAATGCGAACCTCTCCGAGCTTTGAAAATATGCTGGGGAAACGAAGTATATATCCCTTTTCAACAGATACGATCACCGGCATCGGGACGGCTTCCCTGCCGTGTCTTGTTTCGGCAGTGACAAGACCGTCAAGGGAGTTTACATCAATTGCTTCCGTTATAATGGGGCATCCGAGCATTGCCGAAAGCATGGGTCCCACCTGCCCGGTATCGCCGTCGATACTCTGCCTGCCGCATATTATAAGGTCATATTCCTGCTTTTTCACGGCACAGGAGAGTATGTATGCCGTGGCGAGGGTGTCGGAGCCGGCGTAGATCTTGTCACTTACGAGTATAGCCTTTGCACCGAGTCGTGTCAATGGACGAAGGACCTCCGCGGCGGACTCCGGTGCCATTGATAGCACGGTCACATCGTCACTGAGCCTGAGGGCGCACTCCAGTGCGGATTCGTCAAAGGGATTGATCTCGCCGCCGGATATTTTTACAAGCACTATTATTTTCATAGATCTTCGTTATTGAAGCAGTCCGCGCTGTGGGCTGCCCTATAAAAATCGGTCATTATTATGCATCCTCCTTACGCAGTTCGCGAAAAATATTTTCATTTCGCCTGCGATGTACAAGCTTATTATACCATATAAAGAAAATGTTTTCAATGATTTCCTGAAAAATATTTTCGATTTGACAAAATTAAAATTGTGTGATAAAATATAGACAGTAAAATTATTTTCACGAGGTGTAGGATGAACAGAATACTCCTTAATGTAAAAATGCTGTATTCCGAAATGGGCAAGGCGGAAAAAAGGATAGCCGATACTATACTTGAAACCCCCGGAAAGATCATCTCTCTTTCAATAGTGGAGCTTGCGGAGCTTTGCGGATGCTCCGAGGCGAGTATTGTAAGATTTTCAAAGCGGCTTGGTCTTGAGGGATATCAGGAACTCAAAATAACCATCGCTTCCGAGCTTGGAGCATCACCTATCAGCTCTGCCATTACGGGCGAGGATACACCCCTCGCAATCTATGAAAAGCTTTGCAATGACATTTATCTGTCCCTTGAAAAAACAAAAAAATCACTTGTGCCGGGGACTCTTGAAGAGGTGTGTAAAAGGATCCTGTCTGCCGATAGGATCGTGCTGTTCGGGCTTGGCAATTCCGCATCTATTGCCATTGATGCCAGTCATAAATTTCTGCGTGCCGGACTTCAGGCTACCGCTTATACGGACAATCATATGCAGATGATCGCCGCATCTCATCTGACGGAAAGGGATATAGTGATAGGCATATCTCATTCCGGGTCATCAAAGGATATCGTTGAAGCTGTGAAGCTTGCCAAAGAGAGAGGAGCTGTCACTGTGGCTATTACCGGCAGTGCCAAGTCTTCACTGCTGAAGCACACCGAGTATCCTCTTATTACATCGGCGGATGAAACCGAATACACCATTCTCGCCATGAATTCGCGAATCGTTCAGCTGACGATCATCGACGTTATATACCATTACATAATTCTGAATCGCTCCGAGAAGGCACTTGAAGCCATCAAGGAAACCGAGCACGCACTTATGAGTAAAAAATACTGATCCGGCATTTATATGCCGCTGCCGCCTGATAGAGGCGGCTTTTCTCTTTTTCTGTATTCCTTCGGCGAGCATCCGACTTAGCGAAGAAAACACCTGGCGGCAAGCTCGGATACGGAAGGAACATGAGTAATATTTTCATATATACGCCTGCAGGCTTCCGTGATGCGTTCATTGCCTGAATTTTTATAGTTTCGGGCAATGTATTTGCGTCGATCACCGTGAGCATTTGGTAGAGGTATGCAGCGCTTACGTCCTCATAAAGGGGACCTCTCATGGAAAATTCCATAGTAAGCTTTTCCGACAGATCTTCGTAAGATGCACTGCGTCCCATCATAAATACGCGCACCTCACTGATTCCCAATTTTCTCAGCAGATTTTCACATCCCACTCCCGTGAAGTGTATGTAGTCGGTGAGGGAAAAGCCGCATAAATTTTAATTTTCAGCAATAGTTTTTTAGTCCTGATTTGGGTTTGTGTTCACGGTGGAAAAGAGAAAAAATAGCATATGCAATCTGCACAAAATTCGGGGGGGCTGTTAATTGTGTATAATATAGAACCTGATTGTTTTCATACTTAACAGCTTGACAACGTATACATAATGTTATATAATTTAAACATTCCCTTGCCTGGAATCAAGCTGTGGTAATACAAAAGGTAATTTGGGAGTTTTTTTAATGTACAGCAACGGTATAACAGCATCGTATGTGTTTATATCCAAGACTCTGAAATGAGCCGGTGACCTTAACAGTATCCCCGAATACTGCATAACCATACCGGAAACCTTGGCGGTAACGTAGGTGGGCATCCTTGATAGCTTTAACGCTGTAAAAGGCAGTCGGATACACAGGGCGTTGACTATCAATGTGAAGTTTTACATGCATAATGAATAATAGTGAGGCTTTATTTTTTTTAAATTTGTGTGTGATGAACATTACAAACGGCAAATTCAAATTAAAGGGGTGAGCTGAAATGGACAGAATCGGCGCGTCCGACAGAAAAAAGGAGATAGTTCAGGCAACTTGGGAGTATCTTTTGAAAACTGGATTATCGGACGCTTCTATTGGTGAGCTGTGCAAGGAAACAAGAATTTCGCAAAGTAGTCTTTACTATTGGTTTGAAAACAAGGACGATATTTGGATCAGTGCCGGAAAGTATGGCATAGCAAAAGTCGTTGACGCACTTTTGGAGTATACCTCGGCTCATGTAAACGATATTCAGAGATATTTTGATACCTTGCTTGATGAGGTGGAAAAATACAAGCACGATCTGCGTCTTGCTGTACAGATCACGACCAGCCCCGCTTTTGGCGGGCGCATGAGAGAGAAGGCGCATGATTTCAGATATGGGTATGCAAAATATGCAGAAAAAATAATCAGTGCTGTTGGATGCACTGCTTTACAGGCAGAAACCTTTATTTATTCCATTATCGCATTTGTGATCGATTATGCGATATGGGATGATAGAGAGAAGACACAGATGCTGCTCGACAATTTGTATTTGAGGGTTTTGGGAGTTATCAATAATAAAGGCAGTAAACAATGCGAGAACTTATAATTATAATTTTAGTTATACTCTTATTTTTCATTGCAATGGCTTCCGTTGTGTACATCATTGTTCCGCTTATAAGAGCAAGGCGGTTCATAAAAATGGAAATGGGACGTTCCTTTAACGAGAGCGAGTATCGGTATTGGAAGAGAGAGCTAAAAAGGCTGTATCTCCGACACATTCCCATCATCGGAAGATTTTTCAGATAGTTATTCAGCTTTTGCTGATTAATTATACATATGCGGCGAGCATAGTTTCCTTGCTCGGTGCCCAATAGCAAAACTAAGCAAAATATCAAGCCACATGGCACAACGGAGGGAGGAAATCCATGACGACGTTATTCTGTCTGCAGTGCAGGGAAAGACGGAAATGACGAAAAGCA
>JAZRPJ010000080.1:0-7520 GCA_045649205.1 Candidatus Flemingiibacterium sp. | reverse complement strand
CCGATGAGGATGCCGTATACCATCATGCCGCCGGGAGCTTTTACAAAGATACCAATGGTGTTGTCGGCAAAGAAGGGAACGGGAATACCCGCGAATGTGCCGGCACCGAGGATTTCTCTTACGGTAGCCATTGCAACGAGGGCGATGGTAAATCCGATACCCATGCCGATACCGTCAAGGGCAGATCTGCCGACGGAATTTTTGTTTGCGAACATTTCTGCTCTGCCGAGGATGATGCAGTTTACTGTTATGAGTGCCAGGTATACGCCGAGCAGGTCATACAGCTCCGGAAGATATGCGTGCATCAGCATTTCAACGATGGTAACAAATCCGGCGATCACTACGATATAGCAGGGGATTCGCACAGCATCGGGAATGATTTTTCGCAGAAGTGAGATCACCACATTGGAGCAGATAAGAACTGCCGCCGCCGCAAGACCCATTGCCAACGCTCCGATTACTGTCGTGGTGGTCGCAAGGGTAGGGCAGGTGCCGAGGATCAGCACGAATACGGGGTTTTCAAGGAGCAGACCCTTTAACAGTATAGAAAGATTGCTGTTTTCGTTTTTAATTTTCACGTTAGTTCGCTCCTTCCAAAGTTTTTATAGCTTCAAGGGCTCTTCCCACTGCGGTCTTGTAGCCGTTTGTGGTGTAGGTCGCACCGGCGATGGCGTCGATTTCCTTATAGGTGTCGGAATTCTTGCCTATGAACTGTCCGTAGAAGGACTTGTCGGCGCAGACTGAACCGATTCCCTCGGTTTCATACTGTGCGGTGGTCTTAACGGAGATGATCTCGCCGTCAGATGTCGCCGCAAGGGAGATATAGATATATTCACCGGAGGGATTGTACCACTTGTCGCCGTTGATTCCGAAGCCTGCCGCACGAAGCTCAAATACATAGTTGCCGGTGGAGGTCTTGCTGACCTTCAGAATATTGTTGGGAAGGTCATACGCCGAAACATCGATGGGAGCGATCACACTTGAATGCATGATAGCGAAAGCGTGCGATACAAGCATTGCGGTGGGGTCATCCACCTTGCCGTGGATATGACCGTCAGGCTCAACGCCTACGAAGGTTTCACCGATAACATATACATAGCCGGCATCATTTGACGCTTTATAAATTGCATTGACGGAATCAAGGACCTCAGTGATGAAGACTTCTTCAAAGCCTTCGCCTTCGGGAAGTGCCGCACTCAGATTGTCCGCTAAAATTTCCTCCTCGGTGCGGATGTCGACCTCTCCGCCGCCGAGAATTATATAGGTGTTGAGGGCATCCTTGAGGGCGTTTTTATATCCGCCGGTCGTCTTTGTTGCACCGGCGACTGTATCGAGAGTGTCTATGGTGTCTGTTCCAAGACCTACAGCACCTTTGCCGTATTCTTTTTCATATCCGAGAGTTTCACTGCTGCCGAGGCAGACAGCGCCGGTGATTTTACCGGTATTATCAATGCCGCACATGATGGTCATGCCGGAGGAATAGCCGTTCGTCACAAGCTTTATAACATATCCGCCGCTTGCCTCGCTATATACCTCGCTGACGGTTGCGGGGAGCGTGTATTCGGAAGCATCAAGAGGTTCAAAGCCTGTTCCCTCGGGCATAACTTCGAGGAGTGCCTCGTTTGCCGCCGCCGCTTCGTTCTTTTCAATAATGGGGGAGGTGAGGGCATTGGTTGCCGCCATAAGAACTGCGATGACAGAACAGATTACAGTCAGTACAATTACACTTTTCAAATGCTTCATCATGCTTTCTTACCTCCGAATACGCGGCGCGCTGTCCAGATGTCGATATACGGGTTGAGAATATTCATAAGTAAAATCGCAAAAGATACACCCTCGGGATATACGCCCCATTTGCGTATCATGACAGTGATGATGCCGGCAAGAACGCCGAAAACGATTTTTCCCATAGGTGTTGCCGGACTTGTTACATAGTCGGTTGCCATGAAGATCGCACCGATGAAAAGTCCGCCGGAGAGAATTGCCGCAGTTGATACCACAAGAGTTTCCGTGGTGAAGCCGTCAGCCAGACCGTTGATAAGGAAGCTGAATACGAATGCCGTACCGATGTACGCCACGGGAATATGCCATGTAATGACACGTCTTATGAGGAGATAAATACCGCCGAGGAGGAGTGCCACCTTGCAGGTTTCACCGATAGAGCCGGAGCATTTACCGATAAATAAATCCAAAAGATGAGGAGCATTGCCGTTGGCAAGGTCCGTAAGGGGAGTTGCACCGGCAACGGTGTCAAAGGCAACGGGAACAGCTACGGTTGCCATAGATCCGAAGGCGATGAGCATAAATACACGGGCGGTGATCGCCGGGTTTACAAGATTACAGCCCATGCCGCCAAAGAAGCATTTAACTATCACAATAGCGAATACCGAGCCTACAACGACCTGCCAGATCGGGATGTTTGCAGGTACGTTAAGTGCCAGAAGAAGACCTGTTACGATAGCGCTTAGGTCGGTGACGGACTGTTCCTTCTTTGTGATGAGATTGAAAAGAAATTCGCTTAAAACGCAGGCGCCAACCGCAATTCCGATGATGAGAAGCGCGCGAAGCCCGAATATGATCACACCGGCGATGGTTGCAGGCAGAAGCGCAATCACCACGTCAAGCATTATCTTTTGAACGGAGGTATGCGCATGAATGTGAGGAGATACCGATATATGAAGCTTATCAGTCATTATTTTTTAGCCTCCTTGGTTTTATCTTTAGCCCTTTTTTCGCGAAGCTCGGCTTTTGCAAGCTTGTTGTTCTGTACAAGGGGACGGTTTGCAGGGCATACAAAGGAACAGCATCCGCATTCCATGCAGGCATCCGCGCCGAACTTCACCATGGAATCGTAATCATGGCTTGACAGTGCCCGTGCGAGAGCGGGTGGATTTATACCGAAAGGACATACGTTGATACAGCGTCCGCACTTGATGCAGGGCTGAGGCTTGCGGAGAATTGCATCCTTTTTGTTGAAAGCAAGAATTGCGTTTGTATTCTTGAGTATAGGCTCGTTTATGCTTGGTACGGAAATACCCATCATAGGGCCGCCGTAAAGGATCTTGTAGGGATCATCCTTGAATCCGCCTGCGAATTCGAATACATCTTTAAGAGGAGTGCCGATGGGAGCGATAACATTCATGGGAGTTTTTACGGAGCTTCCGTCAACGGTTACGCACTTCTCGGTAAGAGGCAGTCCGGTTCTTATAAATTTACCGATGTCAGCCACGGTAGTGCAGTTGGAAACTACACATCCTACGTCAATGGGAAGCTTGCCCACTTCAACCTTCTTGCCGGTGAGATGATAGATCAGCACCTTTTCTCCGCCCTGTGGGTAGACGCTGGAGAGGGCTTTCACGCTTACGATGGAATCCTCTGCGGCGAGAGCCTTCATGGAAGCGATGGCTTCGGGCTTGTTCTTTTCGATACCGATAATGATTTTCTTCGGAGCGAGATACTTTTTGATATAGCCGAGAGCTAACTTAATGTCGTCTGCGCGGTCGATCATGGTGCGTGTGTCGCTGGTGATGTAAGGCTCACATTCAGCACCGTTTATTATAAATTCTTCGATCTTACCCTCCGGGACATTGTACTTCACCCCGGTAGGGAAGCCGGCACCGCCAAGTCCTACGATACCGCTGGACCTTACGGCTTCAATAAAGCTTTCCTTTGAATCAATGACCGGGGGGGCGATTGCCGGGTCAGGTGTCATCTCACCGTCGGATTCGATTATAACCGACTGACAGTATGTTCCGCCTGCAGTAAGGAGCTGATCGATTTTTTTGACAGTTCCGGAGATGCTCGAATGAATGGATGCGCTGATAACGCCGTCAGCCTTTCCGATAAGTGTACCGACATAAACCTTGTCGCCTGCCTTAACGACGGGGGTTGCCGGCTTGCCTATATGCATCTGCATGGGAATTGTGACGGAAGCCGGAGAGGGCATTGTCACAGCCTGCATATTGGCGGTGTTCTTTTTGTGGGGCAGTCTGATGCCGTGTAAAGAAAGAGCCATTTTTATTCCTACCTTTCTCGGTTATGATCTGTAAAAAAATGAATCATATTGCTTATATGACAAATCATGTTAGATTGATGATAATTTCACGAAATGCGAGATGGAGCTACAAACCTCCACCATATATTATATCACAAAAAATGTCAGATTTCAAGCCTATTTTCAAATTTGCAATAATTACTTTTTTAACAAAGTAAATGGAAAAAGAGGAAAAGAAAAAGTGATTGAGGATTTTTTGAACACCGCTCAATCACTTTAATATTTTGCTGTAAATTTAAGGATAATATACCCTTATAACGAAAATCATATAAGTCCGAACATCACTATACCGAGAGCAGCGGAAATGAGTATAAGTATAATGGGGGAGAGGGCTTTTTTCTTGAATTTTTTATAAGCAAAGCCAACCGCCGCAACAACGGCGAAGATAATGAGGGATTTTATATCAGGTACAAATTCGCTTTCAATTGTGGAAATTCCGGTTACGGTGGAGAGGAGCATTGTCGCGCCGGTGGTCAGAATAAGTCCCACGACCACAGGCTGTATCCCGGCAAGTCCCGCCTTGACGCCTGCATACTGCAAAAGCTTTTTCATTACCGCCGATATCAAAAGAATAATAATGAAAGCGGGAAGAACAACGCCCACGGTTGCAAGAAAAGAACCGAGTATACCGCCCTGGGATGAACCGATAAATGTAGCCATATTGATGGCTATAGGTCCGGGGGTGGATTCCGATACAGCGATGAAGTTCATGATCTCCTCCTCGGTGAGCCATCCGTGGGAGAGGCACTGTTCGCGGATGACCGAAAGCATACCGTATCCGCCGCCGAAGGAGAATGCGCCTATTTTAAGAAATGTCAGAAAGAGGTCGAGGTAAATATTCATCAGTCATTTCCTCCTTTGCCTTCTTTTTTCGCGGCAAGTCGGATACCGTAGGCGGCAACACCCACAGCCGCACCGGCGAGAATGAACAGTATGGAAGAAACATTGACGGAAAACAGCGTCACAAGAAGCAGTGCCGGAATGGTGATGGAAAGCATGACTATATTAAGCGGTGTCTTGCCCATTTTTTTGAACATCTTCCAACCGGCGGAGAGGATGAGATATGCAACGCAGGCCTGGATTCCGCGGAAGGCATAGCCGATATATTCCGCCGCCAGAAAGGCATCGAAAAACAGCGAGATGATGTAGATGATGATAAAGGAGGGCAGGCATACTCCTAAAGTACAGAAAAATGAGCCAAAGACCTTCCCGGCTTTATAGCCGATGTAGGTTGCCGAGTTTATGGCGATAGGACCGGGAGTGGACTCTGCAATTGCCACCATTTCAATAAATTCCTCATGGGTAACAAGCTGCAATTTTTCTACAAATTCCCGTTCGATAAGGGCGATCATGGCGTATCCGCCGCCGAAGGTGAAAAGTCCGATTTTGAAAAAGGAAAGAAACAGTTGGAGATAGTGTTTTTTAGCGTTCATTTCAAAGCCTTTCTTTAAATTTGTAATCCGGAGAGTATTATAGCACACAAATGTGACTAAATTATGTCTATTGTAGAAAAATGTAAAATTTTATATAAGTATGGACAAGCATGGGATTTTGGTGTATAATAAAGATTGTATTATAAATTCTGAAGGAAGGATAAGTCTGAAAATGGGTCATTTTCAGACTTATAAGTTTTGTGTCTTTCGCATCTTCGATGCAAATTTCCCTTCGGAAATCGTCACAAAACTTTAAACCGTTAGAAAGGAATGGTCATATCATGAAAAAAAGAAGAATTTTGTCTTTTGCGGCGGCTGCAGCTATTGCCCTTGGGCTTCTCGCAGGCTGTGCTGAAGATGCAAAGCCGGCAATCACTTTTCGTGACACGGTGATTACCGAAAATGAATACTGCTATTATATGAGCACCTATAAGGGGATGTTCCTTGCCACTATGGGTCAGACTTCGGACAATTCCGCTTATTGGAGCGGACAGATATCCGATGGTGTGACTGTAGGTGATTACGTCGGTGCTCTTGCGGTCAACGAGGTCATGACCTATGCGGTACTGCTTGGACTGTTCGACGAATACGGACTTTCGCTGAGTGTGCCGGAAATCAACAGTGTAGACTCTGCGGTCAGCACATATGTTAATGCTGCAGGCGGTAAGGGTGCACTTAATTCTATCCTCAGCGCTTATGCAATCAATATCGATATGCTTCGTGAAATCAAGCTCGATGCCCTTAAAATCAAGAAGGTCCAGGAATATATGATGGGTGAGGGCGATATTATCGTTTCCACTGACGCTGACAGGACAGAATACTTTAATGATGCCTACAAGCGCGTGAAGTATATATTCATAAGCAATCAGAAGGATTATGTCCGTGAGCTTGACGGCTCTCTTGCCAAGAACGAGGACGGAAGCTACAAGACCCGTGATATAACCGATACCGAAAAGGCTGAAAAGGCGGCTCTCGTTGAGGAGCTGAAGGAACGTCTTGCGGACGGTGAGGACTTTGAGGCTCTTCTCAGTGAATACACTATGGATGTTGGCATGCTTCATTTCCCGGACGGCTATTACTATACCTCAACTTCAAGTTATGTTGAAACAGGACTTCGTACAGCACTTGCCGAGGCTGAGATCGGCGAGCTTGTCAATGTTGAAACCGATGCAGGCTGGTATATCGCAAAGCCCTACGCACTGGAAGAAGGAGCGTGGAAGAAGGAAGAAAACGCCGCTATGTTCACAAACTTTGAGGCTATGGTGAACACCCTTAAAATGCAGGAGTTTATTTCCGATTTCGCAGATGAGGTCATACTTGCGGACGGTGTTGTGACGTCTTACCCCCTCGCATACTGCACACCTAATTTCAGCTACTGATAACACTAATTAAAGAGAGGACTTTTAAATGATACTTGCAATTACACTTTTTATTGCCGTTTACATTCTCATGCTGGCAATACCGAAGTACAGACCCTACATAGCACTTCTCGGTGCGCTGACATTTGTAATACTCGGCGTATGCAAGGTTTACAACTATTCACCGCTCCTGGCACTGGGCAGTATTGACTACAACGTTCTGATGATGATAACCGGTACCATGGGCGTGGTTGCGCTGTTCATTGAAAGTAAGATGCCCTCTCTGCTTTCCGAGCTTTTAATTAAGAAAGTTCCAACCGTTATGTGGGCTGTTACCCTGCTTTCGCTCTTTGCCGGAGTTATCAGCGCATTTGTCGACAATGTTGCAACGGTATTGATGATTGCCCCTGTGGGTCTTGCCATTGCAAAAAAGCTTAATATTTCGCCTGTTCCCGTGCTGATTGCCATTTCGGTAAGCTCCAATCTTCAAGGTGCGGCAACACTTGTTGGCGACACCACCAGCATACTTCTTGCCGGTGAAGCGAACATGAACTTTCTCGACTTCTTCTTCATGAAGGGACGTCCGGGTATATTCTGGGGCGTTGAGCTTGGTGCTCTTGTTTCGGTTCTTATTCTTTTGTTCCTTAAGTCGGAGGCCAAGCGGTCTTAGGAAGA
>JAZRPJ010000079.1:0-10565 GCA_045649205.1 Candidatus Flemingiibacterium sp. | reverse complement strand
GTATGTTCAAATGCGGTTTTTACCAGTATTTTAAGAACAAATAACAAAGTCCCTCCGATTCTGAAATCGGAGGGATATTCATTTCCTATCACATCATATCGAGTACATTCAATAGATAATCGACTTCGTGTACTGTGTTGAAGCAGCCGAAGCTCACACGCACAGCACCGTCAGATCCTAATGTCTTATGAGCGAGGGGGGCGCAGTGAAGTCCGGCACGGGTGCAGATATTCTTTTCATCAAGCCTTGCCGCCAGATCTTCGGGGGGGATTCCGGCTAAATTAAAAAGCACGATCCCACCGATATGATTTTCACAGTAAATTTGCGCTGTGCCAATCTTTTTAAGCTCACTCATGAATTTTCGGGCGAGCTTTTTCTCATGCTCGAGTATCTTTTGCGGCGTAATTTTTGCCGCAAACTCCATTCCGATTCGGAGTCCCGAGATGAGAGGCATGGGGAGAGTTCCTGCTTCATATCTTTCTGGCGGAAGATTCGGCATATCCGGACTCTTTGAATCAACGCCGCTTCCTCCGTAGAGAAGGGGTGGTATACTGACTCCTTCGCCGAGGATCATAAGTCCGCATCCCATAGGACCGAACAGTCCTTTGTGACCCGGAAGGCAGAGAATATCAATATTGTCACGAGCCATGTCGATGTCCATAGTGCCGCCTGCCTGCGCGCCGTCGACGATGAACAGTATGCCGCTTGAGCGGCAGTATTCACCGATCTCACGAATAGGCATTGAGGCACCGCATATATTTGAAGCGGCGGTACAAACGAGAGTTGTTGCTCCCTCGGACTTCCTGTGGATATCAGCAAGGATTGCCCATGTGCGCTCATTTCCGTTGAGGGTGGTAAATGAATTGAAAATACGCGTTTCGCATTTAGTAGCATTCACTGGACGCAGGACGGAATTGTGCTCTAAATCGCTGATCAGTACCGCCCCGTCACGGCTTTTAGCGGCAGAGATGGCAATATTAAGGCTGCAGGTAGCACCGGAGGTTATAATAACTCTCTCTGGAGATGAGCCGAACATTTTTGCGGCAGCCTGCCTGCATCTGAAAACCTCCTCGGCGGCTCTCATTGCCGGTTTATGGGCACCGCGTCCGGGATTTGCAAAGCGTGAAATCGCCATATCTACGCCATTTATTACTGCTTGAGGTTTAGGAAATGTGGTAGCTGCATTGTCAAGATAGACCATAATATTTTGCGGTATGGTTATCTGCCGACAAATTTAAATTCAACTTGTGCCTTACTTAAAAGCTCGGCGGCAGCGGATAGCTTTGAGCGAGGTATTACAAGACCGAATGCACAGCCGGTGGGCGTTTCGTTTGGGCGCAGTCTTATAATGCTCGATTCTATGGCATATTTAGCGAGAAGCTCCCTTGCCTGCATGGCGTAGGTGATGGAGCTTAAGGCAAGACGTGCGTTTGAAGCCATCGCAAATACCTTTCCTTTCATAAACTTCATTCTACGTCTGTTTATACGTCCTAATAAAGTTTATGCGCACACGGGGGAGTTGCTACCGTAATGGAAACTCAAAGGTATATCATTAACAGTCTGGTTATCATCAAAAATTTAAATTCCAACAATTATTTCAACGATACCAATTTCATCTAATTTGATTTTTTCCGTTGTAGTGATTTTAGTATTTCCAATGGGTTCTTCCAAATCAATATCGTAATATACATACCATTCATCATTCTCTTTTACGATATCAATTTCTATATCCAATTCTGATATATGCCACCAATTTGAATTAAAATAGACGACCGACAAATCGATATTGTCGCTCTCTTTAAACTTATCATCATTTGTCAATTTAAAGAGGACATCACTGTCGAGTACAAAGCCTAATGAGTATCGACCATATTTGCCGCCCTTTATATGAAACTCCTCGGCACTGTTTTTTAGCGAAATTCTATCGCTTTCATCATACATGTAATACTTTTCAACAGCATCTATTTCATGTCCGTTTACTGAAATTTCGTATTCGCCCGTAATTCTGTCGAAAGGATAAATACGGTAATAAATCCATTTATAATTGCACGCACATATCAGTAAAAGAGCGGCCAATACAACAACGGCACCAATTAACAAAAATTTTTTCATTTTTATAATTCCTCCGGAAAATATTGAAACGAACGATCGATTTTAATATTTTTCAAATTCTTTCACCGATACAAAATTCCAATCATTAAGTTCTTTTGGTTTGATTGAAAATAGGGCATCGTATTCTGCAATAAGGGTTTTTACATGGTAATTTTTACAATAAACTGTAATTACGTTGTTAGACGGTTCAACTTGACAAGCTATTTGCCTTTTCATAAACGAAAGAGTTTTACTTAAGCTTTCAGAAATTATTTTTTGAGCGTCGAGCGTATTTTTGCCTGCAATAAGCTCTTCGATATTATTTTTTTTTGAAATGATATCATTCCAAAAATCAAGATATCCTGATTGATCTTGATTAACAACGCAATAATGAAGGTCTGTGCCTGAAAAAATGGCGTTTACCATCGGCTCGCAGTTTCCTCTCAAAAACGGATTTAGTTCATTAAGGAGCGCGCGAGAATCGTTTACTCTGCCTTGTGCGGCATACAAAATAGCCGTGACATATGTTCTGTGTTGATTTTCGCTATCATCATAGCTTTTTGAAATTTCCAAAAGTTTTTCAGCTTCTTCGTATTCATGCATACAAATGTAAATAGTGGCTATATCATATATGATTTGACTAACTGAAGATTTCATTTTTGCATCGGGGGTGAGATCTTCATAAAATGATAAAGCTTTTTGATAATAAAATACCGCCTTACCAAATTCCATATCCCTCTGGGCAAATTTTGCGATTCTATAATACGGGTGAAACACAAAAGGAAAAACGAACGTAATACAGGACGATTTGAGATTTTCATAGTATTCATTCATTTTGTTCTCATTACCCATCATCTCATAGTTAAGCCCAATAAAGTAATTGATCGCCGCACGATCATATTCAGTTACACATATGCTTTCCAACATTTTAAGCTTGGGCATGGCTATATCAAATTTGCGTTCGGATATATTAATTAGTGCGGCCGTAAGATGAATTTGAGCATCTTCTCTATCATTAAAAGCTAAAGAAAAAATCTCACCAAAGGCTTTAGTGTGCACATCACGCCAACCTTTATAATTTTCATTGTTTAAGGCATATTCCTTTAGCAACTCGTAATAATTTCCCATCTTACCCTCCATTAGTATTTTATAGTGAATGCGAAACTGTGCTTACAATCGTATCGTATCATATTTTATATCTTTTTTCAATACTTTCGTGATGAATGAACTGTAAATTTTACAAAAGCAGTAAAACTATATCGGCCCAAGCGGCAAATAGTACGGGACGGTTTCACCAACTGTAAGAAAAAAGGAAAAAAGCACGCGTGGGCGTGCTTTTTCTTCAGCAAATAACCATAATTATGATACAATTTCTTTTATGATGCTCATGTTACCGGAAGCATCTTTCTCAAAATAGGCATCAAAACAAAATCTTTTATCCCATGCCCTTACACTAAACGTATAGTCTTTAAGATTGGAATGAAAGAAACGGAGCCTTAAGGAATCGTAAGTCAGATCACTTAAAATATAGGTTTCGATTTCACCTCCAAAACAGGCTTGTCCGTCTTTATAAAACTCAATGGCGGCTTTTTCCGCATTTGCATAAGAAAATATATAATTTATCAAATCATCTTTTGAGGATGTATCTATATGCTGTGTTGCGAAACGCAAAAGATATTTGCAGTAGTCATCGGGGTAATAATCCACCATAATCTGAAAGCTAAACAAATTATTCCCTATACAAATGGTTTCGACATCTTCTTTTACATAAATGTCAACGTCATACTCAGAAAATAATTCTTTTAAAAAATCAAAATGCATAAAAACACCGTCGTAATCATTATAGTAAAACATCTGATTTAACTATAAAATAACCTTTAACTATAAAATAGCCGTCATTCCGTTGTATCAGAATGACGGTTATTTCTATGGCGGAGAAGCAGAGATTCGAACTCTGGAGACCCGTTAAGGCCTACACGATTTCCAATCGTGCGCCCTCGACCAACTAGGCGACTTCTCCATATCAACTTATGACCTTAACATTATACCATATACAGTATCATTTGTCAAGTGCTTTTTGAAAAAAAGTTTGTGGGCAGACGAAATTTTTGCTGTCTGCCCATATTTCGGGATAACTTATTTTATTAAATATTTCTCCTGGGCGGCGTAGTAGTCGAGAACCCCGTCGGCTATGGCTTTTGCAATCTTATCTACTGTGTCCGGCTTCATCATCCGCTCATATTCCTCAACGTTCGTAATAAAGCAGGTTTCAACCAGTGTCGCGGGGAATTTTGGATTGCGCACCATGGCAAGCCGCTGTTTGGTGGGGGAGCGGTCAGCTTTATTAAGAGCGGTGGATATGGACTCGCCGATAACATCGGTAAGCATATAGCCTGCATCCGACCAGTAAAGCCCCACGCATCCGTGAATTTTCCGCACATCCGTCGTGTAAGGCATGGAGTTTTGGTGCACCGAAATCACAAGGTCGGGTTTTGTTTCAATCAGTGTTTGCAGACGGTCGTTTATGGGGACGTCAATTTCGCAGTCCGCGTCGCGGATTTGTATAACCTCCGCACCGAGATTGGCAAGATATTTCTCCGCTTCAAGAACGATTTTCAAGTTGAAATCCGACTCATTTATCGCGCCTTCCGCACCTCCGAGAGGACCAAGCGCGCCGGGATTCTTTCCACCGTGACCGGCATCGAGAATAATCACTTTGCCCGAAAGGGGCTTGTCCGTGTCGGGGAGAATCTGCGGATTCCGCAGCTTCACAATGAGATGCCCGTCCTCATAATAATGGTCGAAGCCGTAGAAGTTTTCGATGTTACGAAGACTGAAAAAGTACTTGTAGGAATTAGCCTTTTGACTCTTTTCACCTCTTGCCGAGGAGAAAAGGGGATTCTCTTTAAAAGAAACCTTTGAGGGCTTTTTTGTGTTGACATTGTAGAGAGTCACGCAAAATTCGCCGTCTTCAATATAGCAGTTGACCGGTACGTTTTCCGACACCTTTATTTTGAAGTATGTTCCGTCAGGATCGCTGTATAAAACCGGCTCTGTCATAGAGGCGATGCCGAGAACATCCCTGTCAAGCTCACGAACATTTTTAGCCGAAATCAGCCCTCCGCAGCGGAGCTTATACATCCCATCCGCAAGATAAAGAGCATTGTCCTGCATACCGGCGGATTGGGGCGTATAGTCATCGTAATACCAGCTGTTATAGTCGATTTTCATTTCAGAGTCGTCGTTTATAACTTCAATCGGGATGTAGGTGTTGTTGCCGATCACACGGATTTTCCCTGACTGTGCCGTGTAGGTCTTGCCGTCAAAAGAGCTGACAAATTCGATAGTGCCAAGCTCCGAAATCTCCCCCGGATTTGCCGAAAGCTTAAAGCTTCCGGTGTAAACCTCTTTCATGTATTCGCCGGTGTACGGCACATAAAGAGTAGGGATGAGCTTTATTGTTTTGTCGTTTAGCTTGGCAGTGACATAGGCGCCTCTCGGGGCTGTGACGCTGACAGAAAGAGTACCGTTTCCGGTCCAGTCATCAGACGGGGTAACGGCGGTAATTCCGGGGGAAGTGAGGGTAGGGTATACCACCTTTGTACTGCCGCTTTGAGGCTGGGTACCGCCGTATATTGTGTATTTCTTTTCGGTTCCCTTATGGGAGAATGTAAAGATATTTTCGCCTTTTTTAAGGGGGAGATAGAGTGAGAAATATCCACTCTTGGTACGCCCTACCGCCTCTCCGTCAACATAAAGCGGCTCTGTCGGATCAGAAGTACCGAGGACGAATGTTCCTTCGCCGTCGATATATGAGCCGGAATATGGGATGCTGATTATCAAATCCCTGCCGTTTGACGTGATTTCCTCGTATGTTATCTTCTCGGAAAAGATATCCGTCACCTCATCGAGAAGTCCGTGGGAATTGGCTTTTAAGGCGGCATATCCGTACAGTATTGAGCCGCGGTAAGCAAGCTGCCCGCGGGCGAATTCCACCTGACAGCGGATCTGGTTTTCGGGACTTTCCCAATCGTCATAACGGTACGCTCCGTGGCTTATAAGAAGCTTTACGTTACTTCCGTCGAGAATCTGATTCCACCAACGGACAAGTACGTCAAAACGAGCGTTCTGATCGTTGAATTTCCAATAAATCTGTGGGGCAATGTAATCGATATATCCACCCTCTATCCACGCTGTCGGGTCGCAGTAGATGGAGGAGTAGGATTCAAGCCCGGAGGTGTCGCTTCCGCCGTTTTCGCCGTCATTATTTTGCCAGATACCGAAAGGTGCAACTCCGAATTGGCAATCCGTATTTGCCCCTTTAATGGCGTTGTAGCAGGCTTCAATGGTCTTGTTTACATTGTCACGGCGCCAATCTTCAAGGGTCATTCCACCGCCGTATTGCCGGAAGCTGAGGGAATCGTCAAAGGACTGAAGTACCTTGCTGTCCGAATAGATGGGGTAGGGGTAGAAATAGTCGTCAAATATGATACCGTCCACATCGTAGTTCGCCGCAATTTCATAAACTCCGTCGGCGATCAAAGTCCGCACTTCCGGGATGCCGCAGTCGAAATACAGTCTTCCATCGGCATAGGCTACAACATAAGAAGGATTTTTTCTTGCAGGGTGATTTTCGGCAAGAGCGGTTACATCATGCTGTGGCTTTGATTCGCTACCTACTGTTACACGGAAAGGATTTACCCATGCATGAATCTGTATTCCAACCTTGTGCGCTTTTTCGATTATGTATTCGAACGGATCGAATCCGTCCGGGAGAGAAGCCCCCTGCTCGCCTGTAAGATAGGCGGATGTGGGGAAGATCGCCGAATCAAAAAGGGAATCCCCTGACGGACGGACCTGAAAATAAATGGCATTCAGATTTGCTTTTTTGCAGGTGATTATAATGTCATCAAGCTCTGCCTTCAATTCTTCCGCCGAGAGGGAAGGCTTGCTTGGGAAATTTATATTCATCACGGAAGCTATGTAAATTCCGCGGACCTCGTCACCCTTATGTATTTCCTCCGATGGGAAGATATCGGTGACATCCTCGTGCGTAGTGTCATTTGGAGGCGGTGGGAGGGTTTCATCTGTGTCCGTGGAAGTAGAACGGTTTAAGAAAACAATCAAAATTACCGCAATGGCGACAACGATTACCGCTAACCCGGACAGCAGCGGAATCAATTTTGAAACATCGTGATTTTTATTGGGCTTTCGGATATTCATATGGGATTTCCTTTCTCGCAGACAGAATATATTCCGAGGAGGGAAATTTTCAAAAGTCAGCTATGTAATTAGATTACCATAAATCTATTATATCAAAATTCGACAAAATTTTCAATAGTAAATTTTCACACCTACGAAAATTTGCCGGCGGAACTGTTATAATTTTACGCACCATGGCAATAATATAGTATCAATGACACAAGGTCATGGCAAAAAGTCAAAGATAAAAAGAAAGGAAATGAATTTTAAATGACTGATTTGTGCTCACTTCATATTACTTGGCTTGTTATAATCCTTGTCGCCACATTCTGTGAGGCATTTACCGAAAAATCGGTTGCCATATGGTGCGCTCCGGCGGCCGCATTTTCACTGATTACCGATATATTCGGCGGTTCGATGAATTTGCAGATAACTGTATTTGCCGTGTCTGCGGCCTTGATGATATTTGCGGCGCAGCTTATTAAAAGAATAATACGCCGTTCCCGAGAATAGAATAGTAACAAAAAATTCGTCGGAAGGGTTATTAAGAGTATGGGGATTTCCGAAAAAAAGACAGCATGGGATACAGTGCGGACAATAATCATGACCGGACTATTTATAATTTTTTTATGTCTTTTATGTGCCGCGACTTATTATGCCGCCTGCTTTTTCGCAGGAGATCCGGGCGAATTTAAAGAAGTTTCTTACATAGAAAATACGGTAGAATTACCGGTAATAGTCATAGACGCAGGACATGGCGGTATTGATGGAGGGGCAATCGCACCCGACGGTGGATGTGAAAAGGAGATAAACCTTGACGTATCGAAGCGTATTTACAGTCTTCTCAGTTCCATGGGAATGGACTGTGTAATGACGAGAACCGAGGATAAACTGCTTGCCGATGAATCCATGAAAAGCCACCGCAAAATGACAGACCTTAAGAATCGTTTAGCTGTAGTGAACTCCGTAAAAGAATCGGGCAGAGAAGTGATTTTTGTCAGTATACATATGAACAATTTCTCAATACCAAAGTATTCGGGCTTGCAGGTTTGGTACTCACCTAATAATGAAGTCGGCAAAATCCTTGCCGAAAAGGTACAGAACGGGGCGAAAATGTGGCTCGATCCGGAGAATAACCGGGAAATAAAAAAAGCCGGATCGTCCATATATCTTCTTGAGCGGGCAACTGAACCGGCTATACTTATCGAATGTGGATTCCTGTCAAATCCCGAGGAATACGCGAGGCTGTCTACAGTGGAATACCGAAATAAACTGGCACTCGTAATATGCAGTGCCATATGGGATACTATTGTCACGGAATAAAATAAGGCTGATGCAGTTTTCTGCATCAGCCTTCCTTTAATATTCTTACTTAAGCTTTGCAAGCTCATTAGCGATATCGGTAGCCTCCCAGGGAGCGTTAAGGTCTTCACGACCCATGTGACCGTAAGCCGCGAGCTTTCTGTAGATGGGGCGGCGGAGCTTGAAGCGGTCAATAATTGCCGCAGGACGGAGGTCGACAAGCTCTGCAACCTTTGCAGAAATTTTTTCTTCATCGATAACAGCAGTGCCGAAGGTTTCGATAAGTACAGAAACGGGCTTTGCAACGCCGATCGCATATGCAATCTGAACCTCACACTTGGATGCAAGTCCGGCTGCGACTACGTTCTTTGCTATGTAACGAGCGGCGTAGGATGCACTGCGGTCAACCTTTGTGGGGTCTTTGCCAGAGAATGCACCGCCGCCGTGACGGGAGTATCCGCCGTAGGTGTCAACGATGATCTTTCTGCCGGTAAGTCCGCTGTCGCCGTGAGGTCCGCCTACTACGAAGCGTCCGGTGGGGTTAACGAAGATCTTTGTATCGCCGTCAATAAGATCAGCGGGGATAATAGGCTTGATTACATTTGCGATAATGTCGGCGCGAATCTGATCAAGCTCTACATCTGCACTGTGCTGGGAAGAGATAACTACAGCATCAACACGTACGGGCTTGTTGCCGTCATATTCAACGGTAACCTGTGATTTTCCGTCTGCACGGAGATAGGGAAGAGTGCCGTTCTTTCTCACCTCGGTCAGCCTCAACGCAAGCTTGTGTGCGAGGGAGATCGGCAGAGGCATAAGCTCAGGAGTTTCGTTGCAGGCGTAACCGAACATAAGACCCTGGTCACCGGCGCCGGTATCGAATTTATCGGTGAGCTGACCTTCCTTGGCTTCGAGAGCCTTGTCAACGCCGAGAGCGATATCGGGTGACTGACCGTGGATCTGATTAAGTACGGCGCAGGTATCGCAGTTAAAGCCCTTTGCATCGTCGTCGTAGCCGATCTCACGAACGGTTTCACGAACGATCTTCTGGAAATCAACAACTGCGGTGGTGGTAATTTCGCCCATGAGCATTACGATACCGGTAGTAGTGGTGGTTTCGCAGGCTACACGGGACATGGGGTCCTGCTCAAGCAGGGCATCAAGAACTGCATCGGAAATCTGGTCGCATATTTTGTCGGGATGTCCTTCTGTTACAGATTCAGAAGTGAAAAGACGTTTTGCCATTTTTAATTCCTCCGTATTTTTAATTGAGTGAGAAAAGAAAGCCCTCGGAAACTCCGAGGGTTAAAAGGCATATGATGCTCTCATCTCCTCGGATTTAGCACCTTTCGATAAAATCGCAGGTTGCCGGGTTTCATAGGGCCGGTCCCTCCACCACTCTTGATAAGATATTATTTTTACAGATATATTGTATCATATAATCTGTCGATTGTCAATAGTATCGTGCTACATCGACAAAAAAATTCACAAATTCCCGGTTTAGAGCATCCAGGAAAGGAAACCGAGAACTCCGTTGGAAATTAATGTCATAATAATGCCTGCGGTGATGATTCCGCCGAATATGGATATAAGTGACTTCCCACGAGGCATATCAATAAGTGATGCAATTAATGCACCGGTCCAGCCACCCGTACCGGGGAGCGGAATCGCGACAAAGAGGAATAGCCCCCATGTGGCGTATTTTTCCACGGAATGACGGTGCTTTTCTGCCTTTTCGTACATTTTGCCTGCGATTTTTTTGAAAAGCTTGATATTACATCCACGCATCCAAGAAAGAACGCGTTTTACAAAAAATATGATAATAGGAATTGGCAGACAGTTACCGATGATTGCAACGATCAGCGTCCAGTGCCAGGGCAGATCCATTCCCACGCCAATCGGCACAGCTCCGCGAAGCTCAATAAGTGGGAGCATGGAAACAAAAAATACAGTCAGATATTTTGTAAGGA
>JAZRPJ010000078.1:0-15208 GCA_045649205.1 Candidatus Flemingiibacterium sp. | reverse complement strand
CCTCAAGTAAGTATTCGGTCAGCAAATTGCTCACAAGAACACGCATATTAGGATCAAGTCCATCAAAGCTCTCATCGAGCAGCAGGTATCTTACTCTGGATGATAGTCCCGAAATAATAGCCGCCTGCCGTCTCATACCTTTTGAGAAATCGCCGATCCTTTTTTCGGGATCTAATTTAAAAAGCTTTACTAATTTTTCAAAGGTAGCTTCACTGAAATTGCTGTAAAACCCCTTGTAAAAATCTCGTGTATCATTAAGTGTTGCATACGGTAAAAAATATGGATCATCGCTGATGTAAAACAGATTTCGCTTGATGCTGACTTTATCAAATGGATTGCACATTTGTCCGTCTGTTTCTATAAGAATTTCTCCATTGCTGGGCAGATATAACCCGCTTATCATATTAAGCAAAGTCGTTTTACCCGCTCCGTTGTAACCAATCAATCCATATATAGATTCGTCACCAATAGAGGCGGTTACATCTTCGAGCGCTGTAAATTTCCCAAATTTTTTTGAAACGTTACGCAATTCAATCATCTATTTTTCCTCCTTCGCTTCTTCGGATACAATTTTTAGAATTTCCGTCTTTGTTAGCCCCGCAGAAATTGCCGTTCTTATACTGTCTCGCAGCTTCGTCTCAGCTTTTTCCATAACATTAGGATTTCGGTACGCGGTTTCAGCAACGTAACTGCCGCTTCCGATAACCGTTACGATTACACCATCTTCTTCAAGCTGTGCAAAGACCTTTTTAATAGTGTTTACGTTTATATTCAACTGCGATGCCAGCATTCTGATGGATGGAAGCTTATCTCCCGACTTAATAGCTCCGCTTGAGATCAGAGAAAGCATTTGGGATTTGATTTGTTCGTAGATAGGTTCCTTAGCTGAATAATTGATAATAAACACTGCATTCTCCTTTCGCAAAGCATAAGTGTGATACTTGAAGTATCACACTTATTATACCATATTATTTTTCATTTGTCAATAGGAGTCACGAAATTTGCATATAAATGAACTATACTACTCAATGTTACGCATTTGAACATTAAATAAGCGCAGCTCCATATGAAAATGGAACTGCGCTGTTCTTATATTCTCTCAAATCCAAGATACCGTGTCCCTTGGAAAGTCAGATTACCTCTGTCTCCCTCCACGAGCATCCCATATTCCTGCCCTGTCATATGTAACTCCATCCGGTCGCCGCTGTCTACTTGGAACGTGACATAGTAGCTGGTTGAATGGTGCGTGTGATGATCGTGATGGTGATGCGATACGTTGGTACGCTTGGAAACCACGGTAGCCGGAACAGTCAGTCTCGGCGAGTTGTTGTTTTTATTCCACTGCGAGATGTTTCTCACAATCGTCACAATAAATATACCAAACACCAGGATGAACATCAGCGTGAACATTACGCCGAACATCCCGAAACCGAAATCAAATCCAAATCCCATGTTATCTGCCTTTCTGTGTTATATATAAAATAATATTTTAACAATTATTCTTTGTGCCGATATAAGTATAGCATACTCTTCCCTCTCATTCAAGTATTAAATATGAAATTTTCAATTTATCACCTTTACTCACATTCTATCAAACACAATCTGCTTTCTCAAATACAAATTTGAAATATCAGTCAGAACCGCTCTGCAGCACGGAGCAATCCTCATTTCATCTGCAATACGTCCCACACAACTCGTTATATCTCTTTATTTTTCGCTTTTTCTCACGTTTTCACGTACTTTTCAGTCAATACTCTTCATGGTGGGGAACAATAATACATCACGAATTGCGGAAGAATCGGTGAACAGCATACACATTCTGTCGATACCATAGCCGATACCGCCTGTGGGGGGCATACCGATTTCAAGTGCGTTAAGAAAGTCTTCATCGGTATGATTTGCTTCGTCGTCGCCCTTGGCAAACTGCTCTTCCTGGGCTGCGAAACGAGCTCTCTGGTCGATGGGGTCGTTAAGCTCGGAGTATGCGTTTGCCATCTCCCAGCCGTTCATGAAGAACTCAAAGCGCTCAACATACTCGGGGTTGTCCGGCTTTCTCTTGGTAAGGGGAGAAATTTCCACGGGGTGGTCCATAAGGAATGTAGGCTGAATAAGATGATGCTCTACAAATTCCTCAAAGAAAAGATTGAGAATTTCGCCCTTGGTGTGACGGTCCTCATAGTGAACGCCCTTTTCGTCTGCAATAGCGCGCGCCTCTTCGAGAGTGTGAATTTCGGAGAAATCAACTCCTGCGTACTTCTTAACCGCATCGACCATAGTGATGCGCTCAAAGGGCTTGCCGAGATCCATCTCAACGCCGTTATACGTGATTACGGTAGTGCCAAGCACTTCCTTTGCTACATAACGGTACATATTCTCAGTAAGGTCCATCATGCCGTGGTAGTCGGTGTATGCCTGATAAAGTTCCATAAGAGTAAACTCGGGATTGTGTCTTGTGTCAACACCCTCGTTTCTGAATACACGTCCGATCTCGTAAACTCTTTCAAGTCCACCAACGATAAGACGCTTTAAGTAAAGCTCAAGGGATATACGAAGCTTCAGATCCTCGTCAAGAGCGTTGAAATGGGTTTCAAAAGGTCTTGCAGCCGCACCGCCTGCATTGGAAACAAGCATGGGAGTTTCGACCTCCATAAAGCCTTGGGTGTCGAGATATTTTCTGATTGCGCTGACAATCTTTGACCGCTTGATAAAGGTATCTCTTGATTCGGGATTTGTAATAAGGTCAACATAACGCTGACGGTAACGGGCATCGGTATTGGTGAGTCCATGGAACTTCTCGGGGAGAATCTGCAGGCTCTTGGAGAGAAGTGTAACTTTCTTTGCGTGGATGGAGATCTCGCCGGTTTTGGTCTTGAAAACTTCGCCCACAATACCTATAATATCGCCGATATCAAGCTTCTTAAATGCGGCATATTCTTCTTCACCGATGCTGTCACGGGCAACATAAGACTGGATATTTCCCTTAAGGTCGAGAATATTGCAGAATGAAGCCTTACCCATAACACGCTTTGACATCATACGTCCGGCAACAGAAACCTCCTTGCCTTCAAGGGCATCAAATCCCTCTTTGATGTCAGCGGTGTGGTGAGTTACATCATATTTTGTTATAACAAATGGATCCTTGCCCTCTGCCTGGAGCGCCGCCAATTTTTCACGGCGAACCACCCGCAGCTGATTAAGTTCCTTTTCGCTGACCTCGGGCTGATTTACTACATTGTTTTCCATATCTGCCATTTTAAAAGTCCGCCTTTCTTAAGTCGTTATAAATTTATGCCTTCTTGCGGATATCCACAATTTTAAGCTTAATAATTCCGGAAGGAGCTTCAACCTCCGCGATGTCGCCGACCTTCTTACCGATGAGTGCAATACCGATAGGTGACTGGTCGGAAATATTGTTTTTAAGGGGATCAACTTCGTTGGTACCAACGATGTTATATTCTATCTCTTCGTCAAATTCCTCGTCGTAAACCTTTACAGTCGTACCGACGTTAGCAATACCGGAATTTAAATCTTCCTCGTTAACGAGAACTACGTTCTTGAGAAGCTGTTCAAGCTCGTTAATACGGGTTTCAACCTTTGCCTGCTCATTTTTAGCTTCGTCGTATTCGCTGTTTTCGGAAAGGTCGCCGAAGGAACGCGCAATCGCAAGCTGTTCTTTAACTTCAACACGTCTGACATTTTTCAGATATTCAAGCTCCTCGGTCATTATTTTAAGTCCTTCGGGGGTGAGTACCAGAGGTTTGTTCGCCATTTTCTTAATCTCCTTGTGAGTTTATTTATATAATTTACTATTTTTAATAAAAAATTATTCTTCAGAATTTAAAAGCTTTATGGCATACTGAAGCTGAGTGTCTTCAGCATCGGTAATATCATAAAGTGATATATCCCTAACCGCTTCGTCCATTTCAACAACATGATCGGGAATCACGCCGATACCCTCATATCTGTCAGAGAATGGCGGATAATAGGCGCTGTCCGAATAAGCAAAGCCGCTTCCGTCCGGAAGTGATACAACCTTTTGCGCTGTTCCCTTTCCGAAGGTTGTAACGCCAACAAGCTCCGCTTTCTCGTAATCCTGAAGCGCCGCGGAAAAGAGTTCAGCCGCGCTGGCTGTGGAGCCGTTTACAAGCACACACATCTCCGCTTCAAATTCGTCTGCCTCGGAATACATGGTTTCTCGCTGCCCTGCCGCATTTTCCATGTGGATTATCGGCCCTTTAGGCAAGAGAAAATCAAGAACCTCGCAGATTGCGAGAAGATTTCCACCGGGATTATCGCGCACATCGAAAATAAACTTAGTAACGCCTTCACTATTTAATTTCTCGCAAGCATCAATAAACTGCTTCGATGTCCTGTCGTCAAACTGAACGATCTGAATAATTCCTACCGTGCTGTCGGATTCAAGCTTTCTGAAAATAACGGTTTCTTCATCAAAATGCCGTCTTGTGACAACCACATCCAAGGTTTGTTCGTCACGTTCAAGGGTCAGAGTTGAGGATGTGTCCACAACACCGCGGATTCTTGTCACTGCTTCATCAAATCCGATTTCGGATATTGCCACGCCGTCAACGCCGACGATTATATCGTCTTTCTGTATTCCTGCCGCCTCTGCCGGCGAACCGCTCATAACTCTAACCACTCTTAGGATGTCATCACTGTAAACAACTCTTACACCGATACCTACCATTTCTCCTGAACTGTCGTTCATCATTTCGGTAAAGCTATCTTTGTTTAAGTAGTAGGCATATCTGTCACCGGTGCCGAGTATATATCCGGTTATAATACCGTCCGTCAGAAGCTCGTCATCAAGCTCGCCGATGTACCCTTCCCGATAAATTGCATCAACCTCTGCAAGCTTCTGATACATCTCCATATTTACGCCAAGTTTATCAAGGGCTTCCGAATATTTGTTATCGAGAAAAACAAAAGTAACCTGAAAAGTTATAAGAATCGATACCAGCACAAGAATAATCGAAACACCGATTGGAATTTTTTTGGACATACAAGCACTTTGCCTTGACTGTTTTCAAGGCATCCTCCTTATTTAACGCTGACTCCTGCAGCAGTCAACATACAAATTAGGCAGAGCACGAGCCGCCTTTATACTGCTACAAAGGTAAGCTCGTGCCGCCGCCCAAAATTATCACTTGAAAAATTTCATAGGGTCAGTATGTGCACTGTTTTCATATAACGAGAAGTGCAGGTGATTTCCCGTAGAGCTTCCCGTTGAACCAACCTTAGCTATGATATCACCTTTACTTACCTTATCGCCCTTTTGAACAAGCAGCTTACTGCAGTGAGCATAAAGTGTGGCATATCCGCCGCCGTGGTTGATCATTATGTAATTACCGTAACTCCAGTGGTTGGTGGCAACAGTAACCGTACCGCTGTTTGAGGCATATATATCGGTACCGTAGGGTGCCGGAATATCGATGCCGTTATGAAGCTCCTGCTTTCCTGTAAAAGGATTTGGACGGTAACCGTAATAGGATGAAACCCTTGTATTCGCCAGGGGCAGAGGCCACATAAATGTTCCGCCAACAAATTTGTTGTTCTGCTGACGCTCAAGCTCCTTTAAATATGCTTGAAGCTCTGCCTGGAGCTGTTCCTCTGCCGCAAGCTGCTTTTCGTAAAGGGCTATATAATATTCCCTATTGCTCTGAAGCTTTGCATAATAGCTCGCCGCCTCATCTTTCTTCTTATCGAGAGCCGCTTCATCAGCTTTAAGCTGGGCAAGATAACTTTCCTGAGCCGCTTTTTGTTCTTCATAAAGGCTCTTTGCGGTTTCAAGATTTGCCTTTTCGTCCTTAAGCTCGGTCATAACCTTGGTGTCATACTCAAGCATTGCACCGATGCGGTCAACTCTCGAAAGGAAATCCGAAATGCTGTCCGCGCCGAAAAGCATGGCAATATAACTGATCTTTCCGTCCTCGTGGGTTACACGAAGACGTTCCTTGAAGATTTCGTATTTTCTTTGATATTCGCCTTCACTGGTGGATATTTCGCCGTTCTTGATTTCGATATTGGTTGCCAGCTCATTTATGAGTGCATTGGTAACATCAATTTTCTGAATGAGAATATTCAGTTCACCGTCAATCCGCTCTTTTTCGGCGATGGTTTTCTCAATATCCGATTTAGCGGTGGAAATCTGACCTTTCAGAGTTTCCATTTGCTGATTCAGTTTGGCAATCTGCGCCTCATAGCTTTCAACCTTTGAATCGGTGAGCTTTTTAGCCGCAGAGATCGTATCACTGCCGCCGGAAGTGACTGCAAGTGTCACAAGAACCGCAGAAGCCGCAAGGGTGCCGATTCGAAGCAGTCTTTTTCTGATATTAACAAAAGAAGTCAGTTTTTTGTCTTTTTCCATACATGACCTCCTGTAAAAAGTTTATGCCTTAAGATACTTTCTCGTAGAAATGGTACTTCCGATAATACCGGTAACGATACCGATTCCCATAAACGCGAGGAAAAGAGCAAGGCCGAATTCGCTAAACATGAGAATGGTAATAAAGCCCATAGCAGACTCCATCATATCAACAATATAACCGTAAATATACCACTGCGCTGCAAAGGCTATGCCGGCGGCAATTATACCTATAATTATGCCCTCAAAGATAAACGGAAGAACTACAAACCAGTCGGTAGCACCGATATAGCGCATAATGGTGATTTCCGTTCTGCGAGAGTGCACCGCGAGCTTGATAGTATTGATAATAACAAATATACTCACAAGGAACAGTATGGCCATAAACCATACAAGCACCATGGAAATATTGTTCTTGATACCATCTATAGAGGTAGCAAGATCGAGAAAATTATTTATTTTAGCGAGGTCGCCGTTATTTTTCATCTGTTCGAGATGGAAAACGAGGGTCGACACATCTTCATTGTTTTCATATTTAATGACAAAGGAGTCGCGCAGGGGGTTATCCCCTTCAACAAGATCGTAAAGTCCCGAATATTCGGCATATTTTTCACGTTCTTCCTCCAGTGCCTGCTCCTTCGATACAAAGGTAACTTCTGCAACATTGTTGAGAGAACGGATATTTTCGCCGATAGCGGAAACCTCCTCGTCGTTTTTAGTTTCTTCCACAAAAACCACGATTTCATTGAGAAGTCCCAACTTATCAAGATTTACGTCGATATTCATTATAAGAAGCGCAAAGCTTCCCATAACCACAAGGCACCCCATAAGAACGCCGATAGATGCAACCGTCATAATACCGTTGCGCCACAGGCTCTTAAAACTCTGGGCAAGGAAATATGTAAGTCTGTATCTTCTCATATTACCATACCTCCCACACCGTCGTGGACAACCTTTCCACCCTCTATTTTGACCACTCGCTGATTAAAATAATCAACAAGATCCTTTTCGTGGGTTACAACGATAACGGTTTTTCCACGCTTATGAATTTTTACAAGCAGATTCATAATTTCAAGACTCATTTTGGGGTCAATATTACCTGTGGGCTCGTCGGCGATAATGATCTGCGGATTATTTGCAAGAGCTCTGGCAAGAGCCACACGCTGCTGCTCACCGCCGGAAAGCTGTCCGGGGTAGGAGTTGAGCTTATCCGTAAGGTTGACAATATTGAGTATAGCCGGGACACGACGTTTGATCACACGCGGAGATTCGCCCACAACCTGCATGGCATAGGCTACATTTTCAAACACGGTTTTATTTGGAAAGAGTCTGAAGTCCTGGAAAACCACGCCAAGCTCCCGTCTGTAGTAAGGCACCTTGAAGGCGGAAATTTTAGATAAATCATATACAGCACCGCTTTTTTTCTCCTCAGGTCTTTTGGGAGAGCGGACGATAATGCTTCCCCTTGTTGCCTTTTCTTCACGGAGAAGCAGCTTTGTAAGTGTAGTTTTTCCGGCCCCTGATTCGCCAACTATAAAAACAAACTCACCGTCTGCAATCTTAAGGTTTAAACCATCAAGAGCAACAGTTCCGTTTGGGTACACTTTTTCTACATCTCTAAATTCAATCATCTTTTAAAATTGCTCCAAAACAGTAATTATTATAAACCAAGCTGCACATTAACCTTCGCGCAGCAATCGTATCGTCCACTTACCGCGAGGAGCGATAAGCGGACGGCATGATGATAATGTCAGAATTTTACGGGCTTTGAAGTGAGGTACTTTTTAACCATAAGCGCAACCTTGAAGGTTATAGCGTGTTCAAATTCACGAAGATCAAGACCGGTCAGCTTACGGATCTTTTCAAGACGGTACACCAAAGTGTTTCTATGTACGAACAGTTTGCGAGAGGTTTCGGAAACATTGAGGTTGTTTTCGAAGAAGCACTGAATTGTCTGAAGGGTTTCTCTATCAAGAGATTCGAGAGAACCTTTCTTGAACACCTCCTGAAGGAACATCTCGCAAAGAGTGGTAGGAAGCTGATAAATAAGTCTTCCGATGCCGAGATTCTCATAGTTGCTGATATTCTTTTCGGTGTCAAATACCTTACCGATCTCAATAGCCACCTGTGCTTCCTTGAAGGAACGTGCAAGGTCCTTGATATTGTCAACGGAAGTACCGATACCGATAACGACCTTTGCATAAAATTCACTGGACAAGGTATCAGCAATATTCTTTGCTACTTTTTCAAGCTCTTTTGAATCACCGTTCGGCTTGACTTCCTTGACGAGAACGATCTCATGCTCACTCACGCTGATAACATAATCCTTATTCTTGTCCGGGAACATATTCTGTACCATATCGAAAGGAACAACATCATTTTTGCCATAGAACTTAATGAGCACAACAGCACGCATAACATCAGCGTTAAAATGAAGCTCTTTGCTCTTTAAGTAAATATCGCTGGGGAGAATATTATCGAGAATAATATTCTTGATAAAAGAGCCCTTATCAAGCTTTTCATCATACAAATTCTTAATGTTGGAAAGTGAGACGGAAAGAATCATGGACAGCCTGTCCGCCATTTTATCCTCACCTTCAACAAATACGATATATTCATACTTTGCGCCCTGACCGATCTGACGGTATGTATAACCACCGGAGGTAATAGACTCGGAGGTATACGCAAGCTCATCGCGCACACCCTTTGCGGTTTCACCGATCTTCACAAGCTCACTGCAAGAAATAATTACGCCATTCTCGTCGATAACACCGATTATGCGGTCCACTGCATCCTTCATTTGATGTATGATACCCTGGAAAAATCTGTTTGACATAAGGCGACTCCTCTCAATATTTTACAATATAATGTTATTATTTTAGGTCTGATTATTGTGTCAAATGGTTTAGGCTTTTATAAATCACATATTTTTAACGGTATGAGCTATGACTGTAATAAGATACCATCCCGCAAGTCCGAAAATCATATACACAACCGCAGCAGGATAAAGGAACGTCAACGCTCCGCCGGAAAGAGTAAGCAGTGAAGAAACGATAATGGGAATAAGCGCTGTTTTAACGCCTTTTTTCTTTGAAGTCTTCAATGCAGCATAAATGATCGCCGCAATGGGGAGTATGATCGCAAGGATCTTTGAGCCGTACACGATCAATAAACCAAGCTTTGGAATAAATCCCGTAGGAATCGTAGCAAGATTAAGTAAAATAAAGCCTGCAGCTGTAATAACGGAGTAAGCGATAAGTTCCCCTCCGAAAATGTTATATGTGAAATAAGCAAGCGCCGCAGCAATCAGAGTGATTATGAGCTTTTCCGCATCATAGAAAAGATAGAAATGTGCGCATCCGAAAAAAAGCACCGCAAGATTTCCGAAGATACCGCCGCGAGTAACGATCTTATAAGCATTGCCCTCTGCTTTATTTTTGCCTATTGCACAAAAAACAGCGGATGCAGCAAATAAAATACCCGTTACCAAAACCGCGATCAGCATAAAATTATGCAATTCGTACTGATGGGTCCGGTTAAAGTTTCCAAGCGTAACACATCCGGTAACCGCAAGTACCACAAGGACAAACTCAATCATCAGCCGATATAATCTTACATCACTTTTTCTTGCTTCATCGGCTTTTCTCGCTTTTAACTCTTTAATATTTTTAGCCAAAATAAATCACTCCGTTTACATTTCAAAATTATATACAAGGCATGACAGTGCAAATATCGATGCGCTTTCACAGCGCAGGATCCGCTTGCCAAGACCGCATATTTCAGCACCGTGTGCCTTAGCCTTTTCCACCTCTGCAAGAGAGAATCCGCCTTCCGCTCCGATTATGAGAGAAATATCCTTTGGGATCTTCCCTTCTCCGTAACGCTCGGAGAGAAGTTTTCGAAGGGGAACGGTTCCGTCGCCCTCATAGAAGAACAGCATAAGCTCGCTTTTTGCAGCATCCGCTAACATTGCGTCGTAAGTCATGGGCAGCTTTACATCCGGAAGAATCCCTCGGCCGCACTGCTTTGCCGCCTCGTGAGCAATTCGCCGTCGCCGCTCCAATTTTTTCTCTTCCCGACGAAAGTCTTCGTCAATTCGCACAATAGTTCGTTCAGACTGGAAAGGGATGATCTCATGAGCACCCGTTTCCACAGATTTCATGATAACTGTATCAAGCTTGTCCGACTTTGGGAGAGCCTGATAAAGCCTTATGTGATAGGGCGGCTCCGTATCCGATGGCGACGAGGAAACAATCCTTGCTATAACAGAATCCCCGTTGAATTCGGAAAGCTCACAGTCATATTCGGTTTTCTGCATATCACACACCGTAATATGCTCTCCGGCACGCATCCTGAGGGAGCGTGAAATGTGTATAGCATCGTCACCGGTGATGGTTACATAACCGTCACTTATGTTCGAAGCTGACAGAAAAAAACGAGGCATAATTACATCCTAACTTACGCGATATTCGTCAAAATTGGCACAACTTATCGCCTCAAGGCAAACTTCTATGATATATATTATACTACACTTTCGTCATTTTGTCAAATATTATTGCAAAATTTTTTGTAATATTTTTTATTTTTTCTTTGAAAGCGCCAAATAATTGTAAAAAATCAGTCTTTTTTGTAAACCATTGCCACCCAATCACTCTCCATTTGAGAGTCCACAAGGGTGAATCCACCGGCTTCCATCGCAGCCTTAACATCATCCGCATACCGCTCAATAATACCGGAAGTAATAATATACGCGCCTGCCTTGAGATAACGTCCCACGTCGGGCGCCATGCGGATTATGATATCAGCAACGATATTTGCAACGGCAAAATCGTACTGTCCGCCGCCGGTGTAAACGTCAGCAAGCAGGTCAGAAACATCGCAGGTGATATTTATGCAGTCATTATCCTTGCAGTTTTCTCTTGCAACTCTGACCGCTACCGGGTCGATGTCGTATGCATAGCATTCCGATGCGCCAAGCTTGGATGCACAAATTGCAAGTATGCCGCTTCCCGTACCCACGTCCAGCATTCTCTGCCCGGGTTTCAGATATTTTTCGATAAGGCCGCAGACAAGACGGGTAGTTTCGTGAGTACCCGTACCAAAAGCCATACCGGGGTCCATCTTCACGATGATATCGTCGGGTTCGCTGTCGTATTTCTCCCATGCCGGAACCACGACAAGACGCTCACCCACTCTTATGGGGTGATAATACTTCTTCCATGCAGTTGACCATTCTTCCTCGTCAACGCCGATAAGCTTCATATCAGCCGCAATGCCCTCTGACGTGAATCGATCACGGAGAAAAGCCATGTAATCGTTATAGTTTTTGTCCTCGGGAATGTAAATGGAAACTGCTCCCATAGACTTGTCCGCATTGAGGATCGCTTCATCTATAAGGTCACCGTAAACGGTCTTCAGCCCTTCCTCGATATCGCTGTAATCTTCAATCATAATTCCGTTGTCAAGCATACTCATAATTGCCGCAACACGATCGATGTCGCCCACTGAAACGCTGACGCGAAGTTGTGTCCAGTTCATAGTTAGTTCTCCGTCCTTTATTTTTTGTTTGTTCTTAATAACCCACAAACTGCCGCAAAGCACAAAAAGACTTTGCGGCAGAATATGAAATTACTTATTGAAAAGCTTCTTTATAAAGCTGTTTTTCTTGGTATTATTTTTTTCACCAAGTGAATCCGCAAAATCACGAAGAAGCTTCTTCTGTGATTCTGAAAGCCCTTTCGGTGTTTCGATTGCAACGGTGAAAATAAGATCTCCGCGCATCTTGTTATTATTAATGTAAGGAATACCCTTTCCTTTCATTGTAAAGCGTGTACCGTGCTGTGTACCCTCGGGGATTTTGTATGTTTCCTTTCCTTCAAGGGTGGGAATCTGCAGCTCCGCACCGAGAGCCGCCTCGGCAAATGTAATCGGTACTTCGCAGTAGATATTGTAACCGTCACGCTCAAATATGGGATGAGGACGAACAATTACAGTGACAATAAGATCGCCTGCCTCGCCGCCGTTCCTGCCGGCATCGCCCTGCTTTCTCGCCGCCACACGCTGACCGTCGTCAATACCTGCCGGGATAGAAATTTCAAACTTCTTTGAATTTTTAACATATCCCTTACCCTTACAGTATCCGCAGGGGTCTTTGATTTTTTTACCCGTGCCCCCACAGTCCTCGCAGGGACGTGTGGTCTGCATCATGCCGAGCATGGTTCTCTGCTGTACACGCACCTGACCTGTACCGTGACAGGTCTGACAGGTATCAACAGTAGTTCCCTTTTTAGCGCCCGAGCCTTCGCACTCCGGACATTTTTCAACCCGTCCGTAGCTTATATCCTTCTTACAGCCGAACGCTGCCTCTTCAAAAGATATGGTGACTCTCTGGTGAATATCCGATCCGCGCATAGGACCGTTACGGCGAGCGCTCTGGGAGCCGAATCCGCCGCCTCCGCCGCCAAAGAAGCTACCAAAGATATCGCCGAAAATATCGGGAGCATCAAATCCGCCGCCGAATCCGCCAAAGCCGCCGTCAAAGCCTGCATTGGGGTCCACCCCTGCGTGACCGTACTGGTCATAGCGAGCCTTCTTCTCTGGGTCTGAAAGAATCGCATAGGCTTCGTTAACTTCCTTGAAGTTTTTTTCAGCCTCGGCGTCGCCGGGATTCATATCGGGATGATATTTTTTAGCAAGATTACGGTACGCCTTTTTTATCGCACCTTCATCCGCCGATTTATCGAGGCCGAGCACCTCATAATAATCTCGTTTATCTGCCATAATAATCTCCAAAAACACCACATAATATGGTCTGAATAGACGCTGTAATAGCAAAAGTCAATGCTACTTTGCGACTTATATATTGTACTATATTTATAAGAAAAAATAAACAATAATTTGTAAATTTATCGTGTTTTTTCTACCATTAAAGAAATATTATAAGAAAATCGCCGGAAATACCGGCGATTTCTCACAGTTCTTTTAATAAAACCTATTTGTTACTGATTGGTCTTATCCTCAAAATCAGCGTTGTAATAGGTTTCGCCGTTTCCGTCCTGGGCACCTGCACCGGGATTTGCGCCCATATCGGGACCTGCACCCTGTGCCCCTGCCTGCTGAGCATAAAGCTTTTCAGCGATAGGATAGAACGCCTGCTGGAGTGCTTCGGTGTCAGCCTTGATTGCATCGGTGTCGCCATTCTTTACGGTTTCCTTCAGCTTTTCGATTGCTGCATTGACGGGAGCCTTTTCGTCCTCGGTGATCTTGTCGCCAAGCTCGCCAAGAGATTTTTCACACTGGAAGATCATGCTTTCAGCGTTATTCTTTATTTCAACAGCTTCCTTCTGCTTCTTATCTTCCTCTGCAAATTTCTCTGCATCCTTGATAGCCTTGTCAATGTCTTCCTGACTCATGTTGGTGGAAGAAGTGATGGTGATGTGCTGTTCCTTGCCGGTGCCCTTATCCTTTGCGGTAACGTTTACGATACCGTTAGCGTCGATGTCAAAGGTAACCTCGATCTGAGGAATTCCGCGAGGAGCGGGAGCGATACCGTCAAGAGAGAAACGTCCGAGAGTGGTATTGCCTGCCGCCATCTGTCTTTCGCCCTGAAGAACGTGAATTTCAACAGCGGTCTGTCCGTCAGCCGCAGTGGAGAACACCTGGCTCTTCTTTACGGGGATGGTTGTATTTCTGTCGATAATTGCGGTAGAAACTCCGCCGAGAGTTTCGATACCGAGAGTAAGAGGAGTTACGTCGAGAAGGAGAAGGTCCTTAACGTCGCCGCCGAGTACGCCGCCCTGAATTGCCGCACCGATTGCAACACATTCGTCGGGGTTAATACCCTTGAATGGCTCTTTGCCCACAAAGTTCTTAACTGCGTCCTGAACCGCAGGAATACGGGTAGAACCGCCGACGAGGAGAACCTTGTCGATCTGTGCTACGGTAAGTCCGGAGTCAGCAAGTGCCTTCTTTGTGGGACCCATGGTGCGCTCTACGAGATCAGCGGTAAGCTCATTGAACTTCGCTCTTGAGAGAGTGCCGTCAAAGTGCTTGGGGCCTGTAGCATCTGCTGTGATGAAAGGAAGGTTGATATTTGCAGAGGTCATGCCGGAAAGCTCGATCTTCGCCTTTTCGGCAGCTTCCTTTAATCTCTGGAGAGCCATCTTATCCTTGCGGAGGTCGATGCCGTTTTCCTTCATAAATTCGTCAGCGATCCAGTTAACGATTCTGTCGTCGAAGTCGTCACCGCCCAGCTTGTTGTCGCCGTGTGTTGCGAGAACCTCGAATACGCCGTCGGAAATTTCAAGAATAGATACGTCGAAGGTACCGCCGCCAAGGTCGAATACCATGATCTTCTGTTCCTTTGAATCCTTATCAACGCCGTATGCGAGAGCTGCCGCAGTAGGCTCGTTGATGATACGCTTTACATCAAGACCTGCGATCTTACCTGCGTCCTTGGTAGCCTGACGCTGTGCGTCGGTGAAGTAAGCGGGAACGGTAATAACCGCCTCGGCAACGGTTGTACCGAGATATGCCTCTGCATCAGCCTTAAGCTTCTGAAGAATCATTGCGGAAATCTCCTGGGGAGTGTACTTCTTATCGTCAATTGTTACCTTGAAGTCACTGCCCATGTGACGTTTGATTGAAGAAACTGTGCGGTCGGGGTTGGTGATAGCCTGACGCTTTGCAACCTGGCCTACCATTCGCTCACCGGTCTTGCTGAATGCAAGCACGGAGGGTGTTGTGCGCGCTCCCTCGGGGTTAGTGATAACAGTAGGTTCACCGCCCTCGAATACCGCTACGCAAGAGTTAGTTGTACCTAAATCT
>JAZRPJ010000077.1:0-6141 GCA_045649205.1 Candidatus Flemingiibacterium sp. | reverse complement strand
ACGACTGATCGGAGGGAGCCAAACTACCGCCCTCCCCTTTTTGACACAATTTCCAGAGATTTTCGAGCAAAAAAAGGACGAAAAACGAAGCTATCATTTGTTAAATCTTTATGTCTTGCAAAACAAATTTATAAGAAACTTATTGGGGCGAATTTTTACAGATTGATTCTGTAAAAATTCGCCCCATTTTTATTTTATACTATATCATACCTGCTCATCTATGTTATATACGAGCAGCCTTCATATCTTCCTTATTCATGTACATCGCGTGGTCAGCCTTCGCAAATACATCTGAATAAACCTGATCAATTGACGAATCGAATACCGAAACACCTCTCGCTATTGAAACGGGTACTGTCTCATCGTTTACCGTTATGTAATCGGCAGAGAATGCGATGTCCATTTTTTCAATGAGAGCATGATACCGCTCGAGATCTTTCCCCTTTAACACAACGACAAATTCATCACCGCCGATTCGATATACAGAGCTTGTCTTGAACATATCGGTGAGTATTCTTGCCGAATGAACAATAAGCTCATTTCCGATATCGTGTCCGTATGTGTCGTTGGTTTTCTTCAGATTGTTTATATCTGCAACGATTACGCCGAAAGAGGGATTTCCGAGATTTATTTCCTTGTTGAGTTCTTCAATAGCCTCCGTGTAGGCAGTACTGTTTTTTATGCCTGTAAGAGAATCTCTGTAAGCAAGCGCGTTTATATATGCAGAATACTCTCGAATCTTCGCATAAGTGTCAGTAAGTACGCGTGCGAGTACACCGATTTCATCCTTTGAATCAATAACAAGATTTACGTCTTGCACGCCGACAGAGATGTTTGCCGCCGCGGCAGTGAGCTTTTTAAGCGGTGTGACAATTCTGTGTGTTACCCAGAAAGTATAAAGAATCGCAAGTGCAAGCACCACCAAAAAGGCACAGATTATATAGGTGAGCATTGGACGTATGCCGCTTTGGATGTCCGCATATGCAGCGCGCAGCTCCAGGTTCATGCCGTTTTTAAGAGCTGATGTAGCCTCGGTATAATCCTCCGAAATATGGATATCCTCCGCAGGATTGTAGCAGGTCTGCTTGTCGCCGCTCAGCAGCAATGCATGACCGTTATCGTAAACAGTTATTTCATTCACCAGACTGAGCAGGTACTCAAAATCCATGTTGAAGCCCAGGAATCCGACAAATGTGTCATCCTTATAAATCGGCGCAAGGTAAGAAACAACTGTGGTGTCCGGAGAAAATGTACTCTTGCGTGGCTGCAGCCATGTATTGTCGGATCCGATCACGTCAAATCCACACTCCTTGATAAACTCAGCATTGAAAAGATCAAGCTCCGCGAATTCTTCTTTCGAAAGCTCATATAAACCGTCATTTTTGAATTTTGAGTAAAAACCGGTTGTTTTCCCATTCGTTACTTCAGGCGAGAAACATAGATAATAGGCGGTTGTTCCGGCAGTATTGCGTGCAACCTCATCAAAAAGGTGGCGTATTTCCTGCGTATAATTCTCAAGGTACGCCCCATCCTTCAGTGCGCTCACACTTTCAAGCTCATGCAGCGCGTAATGCTCCATAATAGCCGATGACTGCATAAAATCATTAAGCATATCATTGATATATGCGGCTTCCTTCTCTGAAACATTATTTAAAATTCTGTCTGCATCCTTATGCATAATCTTATGTGTTACACCCACTGCGATGGAAGTAACAAGCGCGGTAATCACAATAAGCGCGGTAATTACAACAAACAGTATTTTGCTTTGAATTGTCTTCATAGTATTTTGCTCCTTGGTCTTTGCTTTATTAAATGTGCATTTACGCTCCCTCAACTCCGGTGAGTATGCGATGATAGCCCTCAAGCACTATCTTACCGCTTTCATCTGAAGTTCGTATTCCGCTGCTGCGGACGGTCACCTGACCGATATTCGGATGATTCCAACGATAACCGAGTTGTACAGCCTTTCCGTCATTTATCATCACATTAACCGCATTGTTTACATATTCCTTATCCTCGTGAGAAATGCGGCTGTACCAATAGTCGTAACACTCACTCGGGGATAACTTTTCCGAAAGCCCCAGAACACGCTCCATTACATCATCCACATGCAGTTCATGTCGGTTGTTTTTCTCGTCAATACGAATGATCCACAGTCCGATATCATTAGCACGAAGGATATTTTTAGGATCGAAGTGTATTGTTCCGAATTGCTCTTTAAAACGGTTTATCTCCTCAATAGTCGACATTCGCGCCTTATATTCATCAGAATTTTTGTGAATGTATTTCCGTGCAATCTCATCGGCGGTACAGGGCTTATCAAAGAGATAGCCTTGGAAAATGTCTGCTTTGAGCGGTTCAAGTATAGAAAGCTCTTTTGCTGTTTCAACACCCTCACAGCACGCGTGAATAGCGTTGGTTTTCGCAAATTCAATTACGTTGCTGATAAGTCGGTAATTATAGGTGTTCTTTTCGATTTCGGATACGAAGCTTCTGTCAATCTTGATTTCGCTTACGTCAAGCTGTTTCAGATATCCGAGATTTGAATATCCTGTGCCGAAATCGTCAATGGAAAAACGAACTCCGTAGGATTTGATATATTTAATAAGATTGTAGTAATGCTTATTGCCGCTAAGCTGAACTGATTCGGTAAGCTCCACCGTGAGTGCGTTTCCGGGAAGCTCTGCACTCTTAAGCGCATCAACGATCTTCTCACCAAGGCGGCGGTCCTCAAACTGAACGGACGAAAAGTTTACCGCCACCTGAAGTGCAGGAATGCTCTCACGCCACTTTTTGCACTGGGCAAGTGCAGTTTCAAGCACCCACATACCAACGGGTTCAATAAGTCCCGACTGTTCGAGAAGCGGAATGAACTCGTCAGGAAACACTCTCCCACGTTTTGGTGAATCATAGCGAAGCAGCGCCTCAACGCCGTGAAGCTCGTAGCTTCCGCTTTTTATCTGCGGCTGATAGTACACCTCAAAGCCTTCAAAGCTATTCTGTACGCTTTCCTTCATTTCCTCGAGAAGCATCAGCGAGGTGATTCTTTGCTGAACCTCCTCTGCAGAGAAAAACTCTATTCCACCAATGGGATTTTGACTCGCTTTTTTCAGTGTAATGTTTGCACAGTCGATAAGCTGTGACACGTCAAGGAAAATCCCCTCATCTATCGGCACAACGCCGGCAAAAAGTGTACATTTATCCTGAAGTGTATCACTGATCTTCCTATAGATAGCTTCTACGGTCATTTGGGAGGTATCTTCAAGAATGATGGCAAAGTTATTATGATCAATATGATAAGATTCTTCTACTTTGTCGATCTCCTCGAGAATATCCGCAACATCACAGAGCAGCTGATTGCCGAAGCTTCTGCCGTGACTTAAGTTGATGTCTGTAAGCATGGGAATTTCAAGCATCATAAGCCATCCGGCACCGGCGTCAAGTCTGTTTTTCAGATCATCGCGCAGCTTGGTTTTGTTCCAAAGTCCTGTAATGGGATTAAACAAATGGCGCACTGCCTCCTCTGACAAACGACCGAGCATAAGCATCGGAGCACCGTTTTCATCATGGAGTATCTTTCCTCTTGAATTAACCCACACGGTTTCGCTACGTTTGTTGAACATTCGGAAATTAAGATCGTGGGAATGCTTGTTGCCTTTGCATATTTCCCCGAATTCCCAGGTAACTGTTTTGCGGTCTGCCGGATGCACTATGGCAAGTAATTCTTCGGCGGTGACGGTTTCTTTATCAGGACTGCCGATGTCAAAAACATCGGTTATAGAACCAAAAAAATGATTTTGGTTGTTTTTTATATCATATACGAACAAAAAATCGTCTGTAGTTTGATTAATCGCCTCAAGATACCGTTTGATCGTGCCGAAGTCTTTTACTCCGTTTAATATTTTATCCATGATACTCTCCGTTATATTGAATTAATGTTGCATCCTCAACACCGTCAAGGGCACGGATTTTATCCATAAAGAATGTATCGCTATTTTTGCAGAATACCTCGATTGCCATTTCAGTTTTATCTTTTCTCGCAGTTTTTGATTTGATAAAATACTTCATTTTACCAAATGCACGGATCACATTGTCACCCGTTGCATCGCCGGTGTAGTGCACAACGAGTATGTAGATGCGGCCCTTCTGCTGCCTCTTATAAAACAGAATTATCATCAGCGTCATAACGGCAGCGGCAACAAGTACCAATATGTACATCCCCGCGCCGGCGGTTATACCGGTGGTGATGGCCCAGAAAAGGTAAAGAAGATCCAACGGATCCTTAACCGCGGTGCGGAAGCGAACGATTGATAACGCACCGACCATACCGAGGGAGATCACGATATTCGTACTGATTGCGAGCGTAACCATAGCAGTCAGCACCGTCATACCCACAAGCGTTATCGCAAACGAACGCGAATAAATAACACCCGTATAAAATTTTCTGTAGACAAAGTAAATGACAGCGCCCATGATAAGTGCCGTGAGAAGTCCGAGTGCGGCATTTGCAATACTTACGCCGTCAAACGCACCGGATTCAAGAATTGATTTTTTTATAAAGTCCTGTACACTCATAGTCATCCTCCATTTTAATTCTCATACCAATATTTGAAGCTGTTCATATATTCTGTTTTTTCATAGCAAAGTACATATTTCGACACCGCTGTAAACTCGGATGCCCTATCCGGCAAAATATCGCGGACAACACGCGGCAAAAATTCGGTGTATTTCACCTCCATAACGCACTTGCCCGGCTCAAGCACGGGAAGCGCGGGAAGCGTATCATCGAAAATGTCGTAGCTGCCGATAGCAGCACGCACGTCCATATCAAAGGTGATACGCACCGTTCCGGCATCTAAAATCCACGGTTCACGGTCATAGTCAACGATGGTTCGAGGACGCATCACGTTAGTGACACACTCCACATAAAACTCTCTGCAAAGAGGATATTTGCTGTGTAGCAAAAATTCGTAGTCGCCGTCGAGAATTTTGTAAACTTCATCTCTCGTGAGTGTTGCCGATTCTTTGAAAATGTAGGCACCGAACTTCTTTTTTCGCTCAAGCTTTATACTGCTGTCCGAGCAGTTATAGATGCGGATACGATACTTCTTTCTGAGCAGTACACCGGCATCCTTTTCATTATAAGCGGTGTTGAAATAATCGTCGAAGTACAGACTGCGTATCATGTATCCGCCCGATTTCGCGTGCTTGTCAAGCTCTAAAAATGGTGACAACCGTTGGCAGATAAGCTCTTTCTGTGCGGTATCAATAAGATACTTCCACTCGTGGCGATAGCGTTCAGTCTTCGACATAAACATCCTCCACGATCTGACCGCTTGCATCCACATAGAAGCATTTTGTTCCGTAAACCTTACCGTTTTCGGTCATGTATGAGTCAAACGCAGTCTGTGTCTGACCGCTCGCATCGTGGGCTTTCACCCGGATAAAGTACTGTCCCTCTGGCAGACGGTCAAATTCTGCTGCCGGAATTTTGAGATTTTCAAGCTTCACTATAGGATTTGTGAAAGTGTAGTCCTTTGCAAGCTCAAACGTGTAAGAGATATTTTCTGCATCGAATGTGTACGATGCTTCCCAAACGAGGCTTATCTTTGCCCCGTCATTCTGAGGAACGCCGATGAAGAATGGCATAGGCTTATCAAAGGAATCCTTAAATCTTTGGTAGTTAGCTTTTATTTCATCAACCAGAGTGGTGGCAATAATATCGTATTGCTCCGAAGTGACCGGCATATAGAGAGCATCACGTCCGGTGTAAACCAGCGGCTTTAGGAGCTCGGCATAAGTGGTGGCATATTTCTCCGTGCGTCCGTCGCACAACTGTGCATAAATATCCTCCACCGCTGCGGTAAGTGCCTCACGGTAGGCATCGGACTTCAGACATCTCCTGAAAAATACATTGCCCCAATAGTTACTAACGCCTGACTCCCATTCACTGTAGTCGTTTCTCTCGAGGAGTTCCCATTCCTTACGTTTGAATGCACCGTCAAGGTCCCATGGGAGTATGTACCAACGGGTATCATTTTGCGCGCTGTACATATAGAAGTTTCGGCTCTGTGTATCAACATTGCCGATAAGCAGCTGAAATGCCATCCAATATGCGACATTTTCGATGTCAAAATCCTC
>JAZRPJ010000076.1:0-13008 GCA_045649205.1 Candidatus Flemingiibacterium sp. | reverse complement strand
AGAGAATGTGGCGGCGTAGCCGTCCTAGAGGGGAAATCGCCCAAAGTAACCCTCTCACCCGCTTTCGCGGGGGCTCTCCCAAAGGGAGAGCCTTTTGACGGTTACCCGTTTACGGGTTGCAGTGCGTGTGATGCGATAATATAATTCGGTGCCCCTTTTAGGGGTTAAGCCGGTAATAGCCCCTTATAGGGGCTGTGCAAATCACCGGTTGAACCGGTGGTCATGATTGGACGCTTTCGCGTCCGGCAGCACCTATGTTCGGGTATAGCGCCCTAACAGCGTTTCCGCTAAGGCATCAAGGGACGGTACGTTTGGCAGTGGGGTCACTCGCTTGTGTGGTCAGACGGTGGATGCTATCACATGAAGTCGGGGTTAACTCAGCCGCCAAACCTATGCGGCGGCTGGCGGAGCCGTAATGGGTAGGGACCCATGAAGGCGGCGCGAAGTTTGCTGCTCCGATGCCGCTGTTCGCGATGTCCGTAAGATATACCCCCCTGATTAAAGTTCTTTGAAGAAGGGTACAAGTTTCGCTACGCAAAACTTGGGAGAAACTTTCTTTCAAGAAAGTTTCTCCCACATAAAACAAACAACTATTAAATTAATAACCAACCTTTTCCCAGCACTCGAAGGGAGCAGCGAGTTCTTCGCTGATGTAGACCTGGGTCTTCTTAGTCTGGAGCATGGAGCTGGGGACGTAAGGAGTAACGGGTCCGTGTGTAACGAGGCGGGAGGTCATTCTCTGCCAGGAGGAGAAGGTACCGCAGGTTGCGAGAGCGTGAACTTCGATACGTTCTTTAGCGCGCATTACGTCGATAGGACCGATAGTAGCGGCTTTAGGCGGAACATTTGCGATGTCGCCGGACTGACCGAAGGTACCGTTGAGGGAGTTCTGGAGAATGGTCATGGGATGGAGAGTTACCAGCTTTGCGGGCTGATTCAGCCATTCTTCGATATCGCCGCTGCCGATGAATTCGGGGATGGGGTCAACGAATGCAACGTGACCGGTCCATCCGGGAGATGTGGAGATGATGTCTGCGCCGCCTTCGGAAATATCGTTGATGATCTTGGAGTAATCGTTGATATTTGCGTTAGTGGGGTAGTGAACGTTTTCCATGGGCATACGGAGCTTGGGGTCGATCTGCATTACAAAGTATTTGATCATGGAATGAACGAAGCCTGCTTCGTAGGTTTCGGGCGCGATATTGCCGTCCTGGTCAGCCCACTCGTCCTCGGCGAAGATATGTACCTTGGAGCAGTCAACCTTGAAGTAGTTGATGAGCTGTGCGAGAGGAATATAGGTATCGGGTTCGGGGTTGCCGAGGATCATGGTGAACTTTCTGCCTGCCTCGGATGCCGCCTTAAGACGGGTAAAGAGGGTGGAAATAAGTACGGGATGAGGGTTCATCATTACCTTTACCTCAAACTCGGGATGCCACCAAGCCTCACGCTTTTCAAGATCGGTGCCGCTTAACTTGCGGACTCTTTCGCAAACTTCCTTGTCCTTGAAGGGAACGAAGTCCGCGGGGTTAAAGTTGAACTTGGATGCAGGTTCGAAAATTACGTCTTTCATGGTTATATCTCCTTTTTTATTTTTTACTGTATTTAATTGGGGGCGGTTTTGCCCTCTCACCCGCTTCGTGGGAGCTCCCCCAAAGGGGGGCCAATCTCCTCATTCGCCTCGCCCTCCGGGAGAGGCGGCACGGCGACAGCCGTGACGGAGAGGGTCATTCTGCGGTATTCGCAGTTACACCGTCGCGCCCTCTTTTATTACACGCTTCACGCCCATCTTGTAGTCAACGAACACAAGATCGGCACGCTTGCCGACGGCAATTTCGCCTCTGTCCGTAAATCCAACCGCCACGGAAGGATTGTAGGACGCGAACTTGAACACATCAACAATTGATGCACCGGTATGCTTTATCATGTTGCGGCAGGCGATGTCGAGAGTCATCTTCGAGCCGGCGATCTCGCCCATATGATCGAAGTTGATGTCGTCAACGTCATCGTATCCATCGGGTATAGGTCCGTCGCATGCATAGGCATCGGAAATGAGAATTATACGGTCGTCCCCTTTGATCCTTCTCACAAGACGGAGCATATAAGGGTCAACGTGAATTCCGCGGCTGTCGCAGATAAGCTCGGCGAAAATTTCGCGGTTGTAGTTTACCGCCTCGTCCACGCATACGCCCCGACATTCGGGATACATGGGACGGTCACCCGTAGCATTGGTGTGATGAGTGCCGATCTTCAGTCCGTAAGGCATGACAGCCTCGATCTGCTGGGGGGATGCCTCACTGTGCGCCACCGTAAATACTGCGGTGGGGTTTACCTTTTTTGCATCGAGAACGAAATCGAGAATATTCTCTCGCTCGGGAGCAAGCGCCCAAACCTTTGCAAGCTCACCTGCCGCTTCGATGATGGGCATATGCTTTTCTCGGTCAACGGGGCCTTTCCATGGATTGGATTCTCTGTCGCATCCGAATTTCGGATTGAGGTACGGTCCTTCCATATAAAAACCGCAGATGTTGGCACATTCCGGCTTTTTCATTGCCTCTTTGAGAGTTTCGATAGCCTTTATGTACGCCGCTGTATCCATGCTGTAATAGAGTGCCGGAAGAAGCGATGTGGTTCCATGCTTAAGATGGTGCTGTGATGCCACCACCGGGTCATCCTGGAAGAAGACTTTGCCGTCGGAATGGGTGTGGATGTCCACGAATCCCGGACCAACATAAAGCCCTTCGGCGTCGATAATTTCACAGCCCTCGGGAATCTTCTTCTTTCTCATTTCACCGAAATCGGTAATTTGGCCGTCCTCGATGAAGAGCAATCCATCGGGGATGAAGTGGTCGCGCATTACAAGAGTTGCGTTAATTATTGCTGTCATTATTATTTCCTCATATTTCCGAGAAGTGTTTTGCCTTCTTCAATGATCTGCTCGGCAGTACCTGCGGCAAATCGGGAGATTCTTGCCTCGTAGCCGCCCTCGTCATAGGAATCCTGCATGGGAAAATAGCCTTCATAACCGTTTGCAAGACCGCAGGGAATCACCATGTCATATCCCTCGGTCGCCTTAAGTCCCACGCCGATGCCGGTGAAAGGCTCGCCGGGGATCGTTATGAGTGCAACCGGTCCGATCACCATGCCGAAAAGATCCATTCCAAATGTGTCAGGACCGTTTTCAAGTCTTACCATCCTTGCGGCTTCTGCCACAACGGTGGTGAGCATCATTCCGGTATAGGGAAGCTCGCTGTCCTTGCCTGCAACATGCAGGTCGTTTATGCGGTGAGCCTCTGCAAGCTGTTCGGGAGTAGCCTTTGCGGCGGGAGCGAAAATCTGGCGCTGGAGTGCCGCAAGACGGTCGACCTCTACGTACTGCACCTTGTCAAATGCCTGGAGCACGCCGCCGGTTACAACTCTTGCGATATATTCCGCATGAGCATAACCTCTTGAAACGTCGTCGAAGTCATTGAAAGTGCCGTTGAGGAATCCACCGGTGGGATGCACGTTAACGTGGTTTACGTCACCCTGGCAACCGTTGAAGAAAATACACTTGGTGTTATCAAGAATTTTCTCAACATCGCGGCGGAGAAGGGCGGGCCAGTCACCGGAAATAAGGTTGCCGCCAACAACGTCCGGGTGGTTTGCGAAGTTTACGAATACAATGGAATCCGCACCCTCACGGTCAAAACGAAGTACGTTTACGCTCTCATCGGTATCGCCGATAGGACGGACAATATCGGGATTGTTTACGCCCGGGTTTGTCTGTACACTGCCATCCTTCATTACAAAGCGGCGGACGAATGCAACATTCGGGGCTATGCCCTTTCCGTAGCCCATGACCGCATCCTTAAGGTCGTTCAATGCGAATGCGGCAGTGTCGACGATCCTCTTTGCGAGAAATTCGCGGTATTCGATCTCAAGCGGGATCTTTGTAGCGTCATTGTTGGGGCCGGCAGGACCGGTATGTGTATGAGTTGCACCGATGAATATATGGTCCGCGGCAACACCGGTACGCTTGTTTATTTCTTCCCGACAGCGTGTGGCAAAGGGTGTTGATATGCCGAGTGCATCAATATTGATGAGAAGCACATTTTCGTCGCCAAGCTTAAGAGCCAGCGCATTGACTTCGAGGTCATCGAGGATTCCCTCGGCGATACGCTCCTTGTAGTATCCGGAAATATTAATGCCCATCGGGGGATTGATGTCGGAACAGGCGAAGCCTGCTCGCAATTTGCTCATTTTTAATCTCCTAAAATGTACTCGAAAATACGATCCCATGCACATCAATTATACCACTTTGCACAATATTTGTCAATGTATTTTCCCGAAAACACGAAAATTGTGAATTATATACTATAAAGGGGTGCTAAAAGTTAATAAAAATAGAGAATACGTTAAAAAACCACAAAAAATGAGCAAATTTGCGCAAAAAAATGTGTGAAAATGAGTGCTTCTTACCAATTTATTCGCATGATATTCCCACATTGTTAATTTTTTTCATATGCCCCACTTGACTTTTTACACAGTTAATGATATAATGAAGCTGTGATATTGTGAGTAGTAACGTAAAGGAGAAACCTATGTACAAAAACTGTAAAATCCGCGCACCGTTTTTTGAGATCGGTCCGAAATCATACCTCTTCGGGGATGACATTTTAGACCTGGCGCTGGCGGCTGATGCGGCGGCGAAAAAGTATGATGTTGACATCATCTTCACAACTCCCATCGTGGACATCCGCAGAGTTGCCGAGGCTACCGAGCGAATCCACGTTTTCGCGCCTCATATGGACAACCTTAAGCCCGGACGGGGTCTTGCGGACATTCTTCCCGAGTCACTGGTTGCGGCAGGAGCAGAGGGAGTAATGCTCAATCACTGTGAGAAGCCCCTTACCATGGCGGCTCTCCGCGCGGCGATCATCCGTGCCGATGAAGTGGGACTTGCCACCATCGTATGCGCTGACTCCATTGCGGAGGCGGCGGCTATCGCCCACCTTAACCCCAACATCATCGTTGCAGAGCCTACCGAACTTATCGGCACAGGCAAGGCAAGTGACGAGGATTATGTTCGTGCTTCCACAAGCGCAGTCAAGGACGTAAACCCCGAGATCCAGGTGCTCCAGGGCGCAGGCATCAAGTGCTACGATGACGTTTACCGCAACATCTATGCAGGTGCAGACGCCACCGGCTCTTCAAGCGGCATCGTCGCTCTCCCCACAAGAGAGGCACGCAATGCTATGGTTGACGAAATGATCCGTGCCGTTCGCGAGGCATGGGATGCAAGACACTGATTTTAATTTAGAATTAAAATAAATACATATTTTGGAGGATTTTATTATGCAGTTCACAGTTTTTCAGAAGGAAATCGAGCTTCAGTCTCGCGGTTGGATTCCTACCTTCCACGACGTATCCAAGGAAGTTATCGACATCGTTAAGCAGTCCGGCGTTAAGAACGGTACCGTTTGCATCGCTTCTCACCATACAACCTGCTCTGTTATGATTCAGGAATGCTCTCACGACATCGACAGCTTCGACCTTGAATTCTTACAGCATGACCTTCTCGACATCATGCGCAAGATGATCCCCGACTTCGCAGAGGAGCATCAGTACCGTCATCCCGGTCCTACCCACCCACAGTTCGGCCGCTACGTTGACGAGCCCGGCGACTTCACCTCCATGAATACCGACGGTCACCTCCGTTCCGTATTCTTCGGCAGAAGCGAAACCATGACCATCAAGGACGGCGTTCTTGACGGCGGCGAATTCCCTCACATCTACTTCATTGACTGGGACCATGTACGTGCACGTCACCGTCAGCTTAACGTTACTGTTATGGGTACCACCGATGACATTAACGACCGCAAGTACAACAACGGCGAGGTTGTAAACACTCTCCGCAAGTACACCGACGAGGAAAAGGCATACGATCCCCACTACGATCTCCAGCTTAAGAGATAAACAAAATAAAAAAGGGTACGGCATACGCTGTATCCTTTTTGGATTTATTTGCGAAAGGAAATACCATAATCATGAAAAAAATCGGACTTGACAGACTCCGCGAGAGCTTCGAGATCGAGGCGGAATGTATTCGCGATGCACTCGCTTACATAGACGAAGATTCTTTTGCGGGGGCGGTGGATCTTCTCGCTAAAGCTCCCCGTATCGGCACCTCCGGATGCGGACATTCGGGCATCATCTGCCAGCATATGGCACATCTCCTCTGCTGCATCGAGCGCCCTTGTCGCTTCATTTCTCCGGCGGAGGCTGTACACGGAGCTACCGGCTATCTGCAGAAGGATGATGTTATGATCTTCGCTTCCCGCGGCGGTAAGACAAAGGAGCTTCTTCCTATTCTTGATATATGCAAAACGAAGGGCGTTAAGGTAATCACCGTTACTGAAAATACCGAATCCCCTCTCGCCCTCGGCGCAGACGTGGTTCTCCGTCAGTACGTCAACCGCGAAACGGACAAGTACAATTCCCAGGGAACTACCAGCACGACCTCTCTCTGCGTGATCTTCCACGCACTTCAGTCTGCCCTCATCGAGGAAACTGACTACAAAAACGAACAATTCGCCCTCATCCATCCCGGCGGAGCCGTGGGGGAGAGGCTGAACAAAAAATAAGGAAAACGCGACGTGGGGAGAAACTTTCTTATAAGAAAGTTTCTCCCCACACCCCTCTTCAAAGAATTTTAATGGGGGGATATATAACCGACATCGCGAATAGAGTCAATAAAAGCGAAAAAGGCGCGCCGCCTTCATGGGTCCCTACCCATTACGGCTCCGCCAGCCGTCTTATCTTTTTCGGATCGGCAATCTGATTCGCGATACCGCTGTCCGCAAGGTCAATGGCTTCGCAGAGTTTAGCGCAGGTCATTCCCTTTGCGCCGTTTTCTATCTGAAGCTTCGCAATAGCCGAGCATTTGTGGGATTTGTAATGGGGGCGCAGTCTGAGGCTCGTTCCGCGGAGAAGATCATCCATGGCTTTCATATTTTCAAGAAATATTTTTTATCAAGAATAAGTGCCGGGGTTTGTATGTTTTCGATTTTCATGCTATGATTCCTTTCTTATGCTTCCATTGTGAGAAGATATTTTCCGATATGATACATCATGCGGCAAGCCGCATCCTTTGATGCTTTGTCGGGCGCATTCCGTACAATTGTGTCCGCTTCGTAGGTAAGTACGCCGTCATAGCCTACCTCGCGAAGTCCGCGCATGAAGCCCTTCCAGTCGATAGTGCCGTTGAAGGGGGCGGTGTGGCGGTCCTTGATGCCGTCGTTGTCGTGGACGTGAAGTGCCTTAAGCCGCTTTCCCATCTTGATTATCTCCGAATACTGATCAAGTCCCGAGCAGTGTGCGTGTCCTGTGTCCCAGCATATGCCCACGTTGTCCGCCTTAAGGCTGTCTGCAAGGTGGCAAAGCTCGTCGGCACAGACGGCGTACGGAATACCGTCGTCGCGTCTTATCATGTTCTCAAGTGCAATACCTACGTTGTACTTCTCCGCAAGCTCGACGATGGGTGTGAAATATTCGATATTGCGCTTCATCTTCGTTTCTTCGCTTTCCCCCGGTTCAAGGGCGTTTGCACAGTGGAAGACCGTCCATTTAACGCCGAGCATACTTGAGCCGACGATACAGCGGCGAATAAGCTCGTCATACAACTCGCGGTCCTCGGGATTGTTGTATGGATCGGAGTCGATGGAGTGGGACTGGTGGAAGGTCACTCCAAGCTCGTCGCCGCACTCCTTAATTCGCTTTACCCAATCCTCCCAGCCGTCGCCGACAAAAGGGGAGCGCTTATCGTAGCACCAATCCCAGAAATCCATGTCGATATACTCGAACCCCTTATCGTGAAGCTGCTTCACTATATCCCATGCATCGACACGGTAGTAGCCCCAAAGCATACTAAGGGAAGTGCCAATCTTAGGGCTACAGTTTTTTTCGTTCGTCATATCATTTTCCTCGTTTTCACCCTTTGCCGTTATGCAAGAGGCAATCTGTTTTCGCTCACAAGAGCGATCTTCGCCATAATTATATCACAACTTATCTCGCTTGTCAATGGGATATCGCCATGCGTATCTGCCTTTCGGCAGCTACGCAGCAAGAAGCATATTCATGCTAAAAAGTCTTTCTCTGCCGGCTTCTTGCGAACTTCGCCTCCGCGCCCAGATTAGCAAAACAAAAAACCATCCGCGAGGGATGGTTTTTGTTTTGGTGACCCGTACGGGAATCGAACCCATGTTACAGCCGTGAAAGGGCCGTGTCTTAACCGCTTGACCAACGGGCCATATCCCAACCTATTGGCTGAGAAAATGGTAGCGGAGATTGGACTTGAACCCATGACCTATCGGGTATGAACCGATTGCCCTAGACAGCTGAGCTACTCCGCCATTTGTTTGCAACAAGCTCAACAAGCTATGTTACCCAAGTATTATATCACAGAAAAATGCTTTTGTCAATACCTTTTTTCAAAAAAAATAAAAAATATTGAAAATCCCAATCAATGCTGCAAATCTTTAAAAGTTCACAGACTTCGTCTTGACCCGTAAAAAAATATATGATATAATGTTATGGTATAGCTTTTTTCGGCAAGCCATGCCGACAGAAAAAGGAGATATTTTTTAATGAAAATAGGACTTGATGTTGGGTCAACCACATTAAAATGTGTGGTATTTAATGACCAAAACGAAATCATTTACAAATCATATAAACGCCACTTCGCACGTATCACCGAGGCTACGGTGGAGCTTCTCAAAACTCTCGCCGACACTATCCCCGGTGCCAAGGATGCCACGATCTCCATATCCGGTTCTGCCGGTATGGGTATGGCGGAAGCCTGTAAGATCGGATTCGTGCAGGAGGTCTATGCAACACGCCTTGCTATAAAGAAACTGGTCTCCGAAACCGATGTTGTAATTGAGCTTGGCGGCGAGGATGCAAAGATCCTCTACCTCGACGGTACTATGGAGGTCCGCATGAACGGCTCTTGCGCCGGCGGTACGGGCGCATTCATCGACCAGATGGCGACTCTCCTTGCCATCACTCCGGACGAGCTTAATGAGCTTTCCCATAAAAGCGAGAAAATATACACCATCGCATCCCGATGCGGCGTATTCGCAAAAAGTGACATCCAGCCTCTCATAAACCAGGGCGCGAGAAAAGAAGACATTTCCGCCAGCATTTTCCATGCAATGGTCAACCAGACCGTGGCAGGCCTTGCCCAGGGACGTCCCATTGCCGGAAACATCGTCTACCTCGGCGGTCCTCTTACCTTTATGGACGGACTGCGCGAGGCTTTCGATAAAATTCTCGGCGTTACCGGAATCTGCCCCGATAATTCTCTCTATTTCGTCGCCATGGGCGCGGCTTTCGGCTCGGAGCTTTCCGCCAATTCCGCAACTCTCGGTGATGCCCTGGAGCGTATCCCCGCTTACTCCTCAAACGGAAAATACCTCTCCTGTCCCCCTCTCTTCAAGGACAAGGCAGAATACGAAGAATTCATCTCACGCCACGAAAAGGATAAGGTGGATTACATAGATCCCCAATCCTATGAGGGCGGCGCATATATCGGAATCGACGCCGGCTCAACCACCGTCAAGGTGGTGGCAATGAGCGAGGACGGAAATATCCTCACCTCTCTCTACCGCCCCAACAGCGGTAATCCCGTACCCTTCATCCGTGAATTTCTTACCGAATTTTACGAGAAATATCCGAAAATCACAATCCTCGGCTCGGCTGTCACCGGCTACGGCGAGGAGATCGTCCGCAATGCATTCTGCGTTGACGGCGGTATCGTTGAAACTATGGCTCATTTCTTCGCCGCCAAGAAATTTATGCCGCAGGTTGATTTCATCATCGACATCGGCGGTCAGGATATAAAATGCTTCAAGATCCGCGGCGGTGCTATTGACAATATCTTCCTTAATGAGGCCTGCTCCTCCGGCTGCGGCTCCTTTTTACAGACCTTCGCCGGCGCGCTCGGGAAGGATATCGCCGAGTTCGCAAATGACGGACTTTTCGCCGATGCTCCCGTGGATCTCGGTTCACGCTGTACCGTATTTATGAACTCCTCCGTAAAGCAGGCGCAGAAGGACGGCGCGACCGTCGAAAATATCTCCGCCGGACTTTCCATTTCCGTAGTTAAAAATGCCCTTTATAAGGTCATCCGTGCTTCGGGGGCAGATGACCTGGGCGAGCATATCGTCGTCCAGGGCGGTACTTTCCTTAATGACGTTGTGCTTCGTGCCTTCGAAACTGAGATCGGCAGAAACGTGGTTCGTCCCAACATCGCAGGACTTATGGGTGCCTACGGTGCGGCAATCTACGCCAAGGACACCTCCACGGGCAAATCCACAATCCTCGACAAGGCGGCTCTCGAAAAATTCACCCACGAGGTGAAAGCCACTACCTGCGGTCTTTGCGAAAACCATTGCCGTCTGACAATCAACACCTTCGACGGCGGACGTAAATTCATCGGCGGCAACCGCTGTGAGCGTCCCACCTTAAAGGCAGGGGCATCCGAAACTTACTACGATCTTTATGACTACAAATTGGAGCTTCTTAACTCCTATACTGCGAAGCCCGACTCCCCGAGAGGCAAGATCGGTCTGCCCATGGGACTTAATATGTACGAAATGCTCCCCTTCTGGCACGCATTTTTCACTACCCTCGGCTTTGAGGTGGTGACCTCCCCGAGAAGCGACAGAAAGCTCTATTTAAAGGGTCAGCAGACTATCCCCTCGGACACCGTATGTTTCCCGGCGAAGCTCATCCACGGTCACATTGAGGCTTTGGCGGAAAGCGGCGTTGACGCAATTTTCTACCCCTGCATGACCTATAATTTCGACGAGCATATGGGCGACAATCACTACAACTGTCCCGTAGTCGCCTACTACCCCGAGGTCATCGGCGCGAATATGCCAAGTGTGCGCAAAATGACCTTTATTCAGGATTACATCGGCGTTCACCGCCCCAAGGATTTTGCCGTGAAGATTCACGAAATTCTCTCGAAGTACTTCGACGGTATCGACAAAAAAGCAGTGGCGTCTGCCTGCAAGGCTGCATTCGCCGAGCGTGAGGCTTTCCTTGAAAAGATACGAAAAAAGGGCGAGGAATTCATAAAGATCGCCCGTGAGAAAAATATGCCCATAATCGTCCTTTCGGGCAGACCTTACCACGTTGACCCCGAAATAAACCACGGCATCAACCGCCTTGTATGTCAGTGCGGCGCGGTGCTTGTGACCGAGGATGCCGTCAGTCACAAGGTGGAAAAATTCCCCGTGGGTGTCCTCAATCAGTGGACCTACCACTCCCGTCTTTATGCGGCGGCGAAGTACGTTGGTACGCAGAACGACATGAACCTCGTTCAGCTTGTATCCTTCGGATGCGGCGTTGATGCTATCACCACCGACGAGGTTCGTGAAATTTTAGAGGACGCGGGCAAGATATACACACAGATAAAAATTGACGAGATCACCAATCTCGGTGCCGTCAAAATAAGGCTTCGCAGTCTGTTTGCCGCCTGCGAGGCAAAGGAGCGTGAGAAACAAAAATGAGTGAAAGAATCGAATTCACAAAAGAGATGAAAAAGGATTATACCATCCTTATTCCCAATATGCTGACCACTCATTTTAAGCTTCTCCTTAACGTGTTCAGAAGCTACGGCTACAAGGTCGAGCTTCTTCAGAACGAGGGTAAGGCGGTCGTTGACACCGGACTCAAATACGTCCACAACGACACCTGCTATCCGGCACTCCTCGTTATCGGTCAGATGATAGATGCCCTTAAAAGCGGAAAGTATGACCTCAATAAGACCGCTCTCATGATCACCCAGACCGGCGGCGGTTGCCGTGCGTCCAACTATATCCACCTTTTGCGAAAAGCCCTTCAAAAGGCGGGACTTTCACACATTCCCGTAATTTCCCTGAATATTTCGGGGCTTGAAAAAAACAGCGGATTTTCCCTGACCCTCGGTATGATTCGCCGCCTTGTTGCGGCAATGGTCTACGGAGATATGCTGATGCTCCTTGCAAACCAGGTACGCCCCTATGAAATAAACCGCGGCGATGCCGACAGAGTTGTTGATAAATGGGCGGATTTCCTCACCGGCGAATTCAGCCACGGCAGAGGCTTTGCAAAAGCCTCAATGCGCGGATATATGCAGAAATTCGTCGAAGATTTCGCCGCCGTCAAGGTCGACCGCACGCGAAAATGCGTCAAGGTGGGCGTTGTAGGCGAGATCTACGTTAAATTCTCATCTCTTGCAAACAATCACCTTGAGGAATTTTTAGCCTCCGAGGGGTGCGAGGTCATGGTCCCCGGACTCATGAGCTTCATTCTGTTTAAGATCGACAACCGCATGGAGGACATCAAGCTCTACGGCGGAAGCCGGGCAAAATATGCCGTATGTAAGGCACTTTTCGACTACATCAGCGGCATGGAGCAGTTTATAATCGAAATCATCAAGGAGCAGGGCGTATTCACGCCGCCCACCGCTTACGACCACATAAAAGGGCTTGTTAAAGGCATCATCGGCTACGGAAGCAAAATGGGTGAAGGCTGGCTTCTCACCGCCGAAATGGTGGAGCTTATCGAAAACGGATACGGCAATATCGTCTGCGCACAGCCCTTCGGATGTCTGCCCAATCACATCGTGGGCAAGGGCATGATTCGCCGTCTTCGCGAGCTTTATCCCAAGTCCAATATTGTCCCCATCGACTACGACCCGGGTGCTACCCGTGTCAACCAGGAAAACCGCATAAAGCTTATGCTTTCCGTGGCGAGAGAAACCATGGCAGGAGCTGAAAAAGAAGAAATCAGCGAGAAAGTCACTGACCGCGAATTTGTCGGAGAGAACGCGGCACGGCGTTAGTCGTGACGGAGAGGGAGCCTTTCCTTGCTTGCCTCTCCCCGTGGGAGAGGTGGCACGGCGTTAGCCGTGACGGAGAGAGAGCCTTTCTTTGCTTGCCTCTCCCTGTGGGAGAGGTGGCACGGCGTTAGCCGTGACGG
>JAZRPJ010000075.1:0-4091 GCA_045649205.1 Candidatus Flemingiibacterium sp. | reverse complement strand
CCAACTCCTTGGCTCACAGAACGACATGGCTACGATCCGACTTGTTGCTGTTCGCGATGTCCGTATGCCTTTACCCTATAAAGTTCTTTGAAGAGGGTGTGGGGGAAACTTTCTTTCAAGAAAGTTTCCCCCACAAGTATTCCCACATCGCATCACATCCTCGCCGCATCGGCAACACGGAGCACGCGTTTTACAACGTTTTCGAACTGAGCCGGAGTCAGGGACTGCGGACCGTCGCAAAGAGCGTTCACGGGGTCGTTATGGACTTCGATCATAACGCCGTCCGCCATGCAGGCTGCTGCGGACATAGCCATGGGCAGTACCAATTTCGCCTGACCGCAGGCATGGCTGGGGTCCACGATCACCGGCAGATGGGACAGCTCATGAAGGACGGGCACGGCGGAAATATCGAGGGTATTTCTGGTGCAGGTTTCAAATGTACGGATACCGCGCTCGCAGAGGATCACATTTTCGTTTCCGCCTGCCATAATGTATTCCGCACTCATGAGAAGCTCCTCTATTGTATTGGCAAGTCCTCTTTTAAGAAGAATAGGCTTATCCGAATGACCAAGCTCTTTTAAAAGCTCGAAATTCTGCATATTTCTCGCGCCGACCTGGATAACATCTACATCCGCGAAAAGGTCAAGATGGGAAGCATCCATTATTTCGGTGACGATGGGAAGACCGGTAGCCTCTTTGGCTTTAAGAAGCAGATTTATACCCTCGCTCCGAAGTCCCTGAAACGCGTAGGGCGAGGTGCGGGGCTTAAATGCACCGCCGCGGAGAAGTGTCGCACCGGCAGACTTCACCGCATTTGCCACCTCTATTATTTGCTCCTCGCTTTCGATGGAGCAAGGTCCTGCGATGAAGGTGAAGCCTTCGCCGATCTTCACGTCGCCATTTTTACACTTAACGGTTACCACCGTATTGTCGGGATGGAATTTCCGGTTGGCGTTCTTGTAAGGCTCGCTGATGCGCTTTACCACCTCAACGATGTCAAGCCCCGTAAGGGTGTCGGAGTCGATTTTCCGTGTATCTCCCACAAGTCCCAAGACGGTCTGAAAATGTCCGCGGCTCACGTGCACGCCCACTCCCTGGGTTTCAAGAAAAGCAACAAGCTTACCTATTTTTTCTTCGTTTGCGCCCGGTTTAATTACTACTACCATGATTATTTCTCCTTTAAATTTTACATAAAATAAAAGCTCCGCAGTAATCTTCACTACGGAGCCGATTTTCAAGTTAAGCTGTTCAGCCTTGCTTAAATTCTGTTACTCATATTTTTCCGCAGCAAAAATCGCTATTACTTTTCTTAGAATAGTAATAGTAATAATATTCTGCTGCATAATTACGAGTAAACATTTACTGTCTTCCTTTCGCCGAACTTTAATTCATTATAACACTGTTTTGATATATTGTCAACGGTTATTATGCACAAAATCCATCAATTTGATGATTTTTTATTTGTTAATATTATTAACGGTTTTGTGAATTTCTTCGAGGTACATACGGTCAAGCTTTGTCTGCTTGTAAAACCGTGGATAAACCAAGAGATACTTGCCCTTATCCGCATCTTCCCCATCACGTTGTACAAGACCGTAACGGTCGAGAGTTGCCGCCCCCAGGGGAGATTCCCACATGAAGCTGTCCGGGACCACGGAGAGCAGCTCGTACTGACTGCTCCGACCGGATATCAGTATCTTTTTGCCGTCGGTCTTTCTTTCCTCGGTGACGGTCAGGTAGGGGACAGGGTCGCAGCCCCATAAAATCTCGATGCCGCCGACTAAATCTCCTATGCTGACTGCGGATTTTTTCGCAAGTCTGTGACTTTTCGACATGAGCGCGCAGTATTTGAATGTGGAAATAACCTCGCTCTTGAGGTCCTTTTCGCGGATGAACTGCATGAAATTCGACTCATGCTTGTCTTTGATGCGGATAATGGCGAGGTTGTAATTCTCCCCCAGCAGGTTAGATATAGCATCCATAGCACCCGTTTCTCTGAAGTGGATCTCCACCCCCATTTCCGGGCCGAGCCTTTCCGCGAAATTTGAAAGAGCCTCCGTCATATGGGGACAGTAGGGAACGGATATCTTAAAAACCTGCCTATCTTTGTTGGGAGCGCGGTAAAGCTCCTCGAATTCGGCGACCTCGGCGATGATGCCCTTGGCTCGGGTAAGAAATTCCGCCCCCTTTTCCGTGGGGATAACCCCCTTCGCCGTGCGATTGAAAATCCTGATGCCAAACTCCTCTTCAAGCTCTTTTATCCCCTTGCTTAAGCTCGGCTGACCGATGAACAGATTCTCTGCCGCCTTTGAAATGGAGCCGGTCTTCGACACCTCGACTGCGTATCTGAGATGGGTTATATTCATTTGTTATCTCCGAAATATCCGCAGATAGCTTCGATTATATACTCCGATGCCTTGCCGTCGCCGTAAGGATTTTTCGCCGATGCCATGCGGTTATATTCCGCCGGCTCGGTGAGAAGTGTTTCCGCCTCGGCGACTACTCGGTCGGTATCGGTACCGATTACCTTGACCGTACCTGCCTCCGCCGCCTCGGGACGTTCCGTTTCCGTACGGAGCACCAGCACCGGCTTATGGAACGAGGGGGCTTCCTCCTGGATTCCGCCGGAATCGGACATGATGAAATAGGATTTCGACAGAAGATTATGCATATCCGCCACGTCCACCGGCTCGGTGAGGGTGACACGGGGATGATTGTCGAGAAGGGGAAAAACCACATCCCTTACCGCCGGACTGAGGTGGACGGGATAGACAAACCGAAGCTCGGGATGACGTTTACTTATTTCAAGTATTGCCCGGCAGACATTTTCGATTCCGCCGTTCTGATTTTCCCGGCGATGTGCGGTGACGGTGATTATCTTTTCATTATCAAAGTCGAGAGCCTTCAGCTTTTCGTCGGCGAAGGTGTAGTCGGGCTTGACGGTATATTTGAAGGCATCAAGCGCCGTATTTCCGGTAACGAACACATTCTCTGTGACTGCCTCTGCCGCAAGCTGTGAGCGGTTAAGCTCTGTAGGCGCGAAGTGGAGAGTCGCCAATTTCGTGGTGAGATTTCGGTTAATTTCCTCCGGGTAGGGAGAGTATCTGTCGTAGGTTCGGAGTCCTGCCTCAACATGACCCACGGGAATCATAGCATAAAAGGCGGCAAGTCCTGCGGCAAAGCTGGTTGTTGTGTCGCCGTGGACCAGGACGATATCGGGCTTTGCCTCCTTCATCACCGATTCAAGTCCCAATATTACATCGGCGGTGATAGTCGTCAGCGTCTGACCGCGCTTCATTATATTGAGGTCATAATCCGGCTTGACACCGAAAAATTCCAGTACGGAATCCAGCATTTCACGATGCTGTGCCGTAACACAGACGATGCTTTCACACCGAGAGTCAGCCTCCAATGCCTTAACAAGCGGACACATTTTTATTGCCTCCGGACGTGTGCCGAATACAGACATTACTCGTATCATTCCAATTCTTCCTTTCTCGCTTCAAGGCGTGCGATCGTGTCGGCATACGCCGCTTTAAACAGCTCCTCCGCCCTCTCGTGGCGACCGCATAAATCAAGATAGCCGAACAAGGCTTCCATTCCCGTCGCCCGACGGTACTGAACCGCAGATGCGCTCTTCGGAATCGATATCCCGTGAGCATTTCTGCCACGCTTGAAGATATATTCTTCCTCCTCCGTGAGAAGAGGCATTATTTTTTCCATTCCCTCACTTTGTGCGGTTGCCTTCACAAACTCCAGTGCAAGTTTACTGAAAGTCCCGCCGTTCCCTCCGCCAAGACCGATTAAAAATCGGCGGACAAGCACCTCAAGTGCCGCATCACCCACATACGCAAGCGTCTGCCCGTTCAGCGAATTTACAAATTGACTGTCCATAGGTTAACCTTTCGATGTTTTATATTACTGCTATTATAGCATAGTTTTGAAGTGTTTGTCAATAGGGGGACGATGCAGGAAAACTTTCTTGAAAGAAAGTTTTCCCACACCCTTTCAAAGAACTTTAATGGGGGTAAAGGCTTCCGGACATACGGGACAGCTTTAACAAAAGATAAAAAGGCGCGCCTCCTGCGTGG
>JAZRPJ010000074.1:0-3139 GCA_045649205.1 Candidatus Flemingiibacterium sp. | reverse complement strand
CCCTGTGGGAGAGCTCTGCCATAGCTTTGAGAGGGGCGGGATAGGGTAGTGTACGGCATCCCTCTCCGTCAAGAACATTTTATGTTCCTGACACCTCTCCCAAAGACCGAGGCTAATACAAAAATAAACTTCCGCAGATACTTGATTTTTGAGCCATGCGGTGGTATAATCATATAGTATCCGTCTATTAGGATACAAAAACAGAATATGCGCCCGTAGCTCAGTAGGATAGAGCGGTCGCCTCCTAAGCGACAGGCCGTTGGTTCGATTCCAATCGGGCGTGTAGAGTTGCAGGGTTAGATTCCCTCAAAAACGAATAGAGAATAATAAACGTTTTGGCTTTGCCGAATTTTATTATTCTTTTTTTCTTTTTTGTAACAACAACCATAACTATTGAATTATTTATGATTATATATTATAATAACTTATCGCTATAAATTGATTTGAGGGATAGAATTGAAAAATAAAAATATCGCAACCGTATACGCTATACTGGCGGCGGCTTTGTATGCAATAAACGTACCTGTTTCAAAAATACTTTTAAACCATACAGGTCCTACAATGATGGCATCTTTTTTATATCTTGGTGCAGGTCTTGGCTTGCTTGGATACGGATTCATCGAAAAAGCTATGGGTAAAGAAGAAAAAAGAGAACCTTTGACGAAAAAGGAGCTTCCTTATACCCTGGCAATGATTATTCTGGACATAGCCGCGCCGATATTCCTGATGTTCGGTATTTCACTATCGAACTCAGCGAACGTTTCTCTTCTCAATAATTTTGAAATTGTCGCGACGTCTGTTATTGCTCTCGTGGTTTTCAAAGAGGTTATTTCCAAAAAGTTATGGTTAGCTATAATGCTGGTGACGGTTGCAAGCGCCATATTAAGCTTTGAAGGAGCAGGCTCTTTTACGTTTAACAGCGGCTCACTGTTTGTTTTTGGTGCTTGCCTGTGCTGGGGATTTGAAAACAACTGTACCAAAATGATAAGCAATAAAAGCTCCGTGGAGATCGTTGTTATCAAAGGTACTTTTTCCGGTCTCGGCAGTCTTGCAGTCGCTTTGATCATGGGAGAGCATATACCAGATGTCAGGTGGATATTGTGTGTTTTACTTCTTGGCTTTGTGGCATACGGACTTAGTATTCATTTTTACATTATGGCTCAAAAAGACTTGGGCGCGGCAAAAACAAGTGCATATTACTCGGTCGCGCCGTTCCTCGGTGTAATATTCAGCGTTCTCATCCTCGGTGAAAGACCGAGAATGCAGTTCTATATCGCATTACTTATCATGATCATAAGCACGTACATTATGGTTAAGGATACTGTTGAGCTGCAACATACACATGAACACGAACACGTTCATACACACGAGCATAGCCATGGAGACGTTGTTCATAACCATGAGCATAAGCACATACATACACATCTTCATACGCATGACAGTGATAGTGAAGATCATACACACGAACACTCTCTTGAGCAGCATCTACACTCACATAGTGCTTAAATAACTACGCATAAGGTCCAATCGGGCGTGAATGAAAAGGACTTCATTTTTGTGAGGTCCTTTTTTGTATAAAGCATCTGTCGCAAGCTTTGCCTAATAAATGAAAGCACTTGAATTCAATTTTCACGGCGATTTTTTCGTCAAACATATTGACAAATATATCGTAGTGCGATATAATATATACATTGAAGTGCGATATATCGCACCAAAATCCACGGAGGTATCGGTTATGGATCAGCATATCAAAAAGGTTTATGTGCCGATGACGGAAACGGCATTTTTCATCCTGCTGTGTCTGAGAAAGCCCAATCACGGTTACGGCATTGTTCAAATGGTTGACAAAATGACAGACGGAGCGATCAAGCTTACTCCGGGTACGATGTACGGCAGCTTGTCAAAAATGGAAAAGGACAAAGTGATCAGCTTTGTTCGCGAAGAGGATAAACGAAAGATATACCGTATCACTGACTTGGGATCTGAGGTCTTGGATATCGAATTAAAGCGTATCGAGCGTTTGTATAAAATAGCGCGGGAGGAAATGTAAATGGAAACCAAAAAGCAGTTCAGATGGTTTAGTATATTTGAATATGAAAAAGAGCAGGAGTATCTGCGTGAAATGCACAAGTCAGGCTGGCGGTTTACAAAAGTAAAAGGATTCGGAACGTATCATTTTGAGAAATGCACGCCTCAGGACGTGGTATATCAGCTTGACTATAATAAGGATGGTCTTGCTCATAAGGATGAATATCTGAAAATGTTTGAAGACTGCGGCTGGGAATATATACAGGATTATTCCGGATACAGTTATTTCCGAAAAGCGGTCGGAGAAGACGGTGTGGCAGAAGAGATATTCTGTGACGAGTCTTCAAGACTCCAAATGATGCAGCGTGTGATCAAAGGCAGGATGCTTCCGCTGCTCGTAATATTCTTCGCAACTCTGCTTCCGCAGTTCCTTATCAATCTTTTAAGTACACATAACTATTTTATTGCATCATTGATGGGCGGTATTTTAGCGGTTTATATCGTTGTATTCGCTGTATATCTTGTTATATACAATCGGTATAAGACTGACAGACAATAATTTTAAAATAAAGTTAAGTACTGTATGGACAGTCAAAAATAACAGATAGTATTACGGTATCCGTCAAGCCTATCTGTTATTTTTTGTTCGTTTGCCTTAAATTGCCGCCATTGACTTTTCTCCCGCCACATAGTATAATATTGGTATAAAATACATACGAAACGGAAATACCAATGAAAAAAACTAATCGAATTATTTCATATATAATAACGGCATGTATGCTGTTTACATATCTTGCGGGCGGAATATACGCATCCGTCTTCTACGTCGGACAGTACGTCGGCTTCGGTGAAGTTAAAAGCACGTCATCCGCCGATATTGACGGTGGAGTTGTGTACAGTGAAGCGGCTGTACTTGACGATAACGATGCGAATCAGCAGATAAGGACCTTCACCTTCGACCCCATGGACGGTGAGCTTCTTCCCCTCGTTTATTGCAAGTATACGGGATACGGCGCGACAACGCTTGACTCCGCTATTGCGGCGGAAAGTCTCGGTTACGACGTAAAGGGGGCTATCAACGGCGAAGTCGGAGGCCAAGCGGGCTTAGGAA
>JAZRPJ010000073.1:0-3596 GCA_045649205.1 Candidatus Flemingiibacterium sp. | reverse complement strand
CAATTTCTCCCCTCATGCCGACGAGATGATAGAAGCCCTCGTATCCCTCTGTATGCTCCGGACGTTCCATTTCAGGAAGCATGGAGAAAAACTCGTTTGCCACCACCGATGCATTCACCATCTTATCCTTTGCTGAGCCGGGATGGATACTCTTTCCCTTCACCGTAACGGACATCGCGTAGGCATTGAAGGTTTCGTATTCCACCTCGCCGAAAGCGCCGCCGTCAAGGGTATACGCCCACTTCGCTCCGAACTTTGGAACATCGAAAAGGTCAGCTCCTCTGCCGATTTCCTCGTCGGGGGTAAATCCGATGCGAATCTTACCGTGCTTCAGGCTGCTGTCCGATAAAAACAGCTCGCAGGCGGTGATTATCTCCGCAATTCCCGCCTTATCGTCAGCACCAAGGAGCGTAGTTCCGTCGGTCACAACAAGGGTCTTGCCGATATAGTTTTTCAGAGAGGAAAACTCCGCCGCACGCATATAGATTCCCTCTTTTTCATTAAGGAGAATATCGCCGCCCTGGTATTTTATCGCTCTTGCTTTGATGTTTTTATCCGAAACATCCGGTGAAACGTCCATGTGTGCAATAAAGCCGATAACCGGCGCATTTTCACAGCCTTCGGATGCCGGCAAAGTAGCGAAAAGATAGCCGTTTTCGTCAAGCGTTACCTCGGAAAGTCCAACAGCTTCAAGCTCCCCCTTTAAGTAACGTGCAAACTCAAGCTGGGACGGAGTCGAGGGACAGCTTTCACTGCTTTCATCGGAGGCTGTTGCAAAGGTAGAATATTTTATGAGTCTTTCGTAAGCTTTCATTGTTCCCTCCTGAAATTAAACGATTCTGTTAAGTCCCTCGCCGCACTTTACATAGTTGTCGAGGGAGGCTTCTATTACTGCGAGAAGACGCTGACGGGATGCCTTGCTCGCCCATGCGATATGAGGAGTGATAATGCAGTTTTTCGCGGTGAGAAGGGGATTTCCCGGGAGTGCCGGCTCGTTTGCAAGTACGTCAAGCGCCGCTCCACCAAGGCGTCCCGAATTGAGTGCCGCCGCAACGTCCGCTTCATTCAGGACCGCACCTCTTGCAGTGTTGATAAGCCTCGCGCCGTCCTTCATTTTTTCAATAAATGCTTTGTCAACAAGCCCACGCGTTGCATCATTGAGGGGACAGTGAACAGAGATAACATCACTCTCGGCAAGGACTTCATCAAGAGGACGGTAGGACACATCTTCCGTATCCTCGTGATGATGAGCGGTATGAGCAATTACGCGCATTCCCATAGCTGAAGCAATCTTCGCCACCTTGCCGCCGATATTTCCGCAGCCCACAAGCCCGAGGGTAAGTCCCGAAAGCTCGGTAAAAGGTACTTTCTGATATTCGTATCCTGGGATGCCCGTCCACATACCGTCCTTCACGATTCCACGCATACCATCAAGGTCAGCGAAAAGAGTGAAAAGAAAATGCACCGTGAGCTGCGCCACGGAATCGGTGGAATAGGCAGGAATATTCACTACCTTAACCCCTTTTTCACGGCAGGCGTTAATATCTATCATATCAAATCCCGTACCGAGGGCGGACACATATTTTACAGTTGGACAGGTATCGAGAAGCTCTGCCGTGATCTTCACCCGGTTGGTAAAAATGACCTCCGCGCCTTTACATTTTTCGGCAGCCTCGCTATCGGGAGTTTTGGCGAACACTTCAACCTCGCCGTATTTTTTTAAGAAGTCCCAGCTGAGGTCGCCGGGGTTGACGGCAAAGCCGTCGAGAATTACGATTTTCATTATTTTGGTCTCCTTTTCGAATGTCGTTTTTTCAGCTTAGTGGGCATGGTGATGATGATGGTGATGGCTGTGTCCGTGATGAGAACTGCATTCCGGATGACACTCTACATCACGGCAATTCTCGGAGCTTCTTTCAATTTCGATGGTAGCGTGTCCTATTCCGTGCTTGCGAAGTTCCTCGCGGACTTCTTCTTTAATTCTCTGCGGCTCACCGTCGGTGACAATGTGCATAGTGGCATAACCGCTCTGTCCGTCCATACTCCACAGATGTATATGGTGAACATCAAGCACACCGTCTATCTCGGCTATATGCTCTTTGATCTCTGCGGCATCCACGTCCCGCGGCGCTTTTTCGAGGAACAGATCGACTATATCCTTTAAATTTCTTACTGCACTTACCAGAATAAACACCGAAACGCCAATGGACATAATTGGGTCAAGCAAGGCAAAATCTGTAAATTTCATTACAACTGCGCCCGCAAGGACTACGAGCCATCCAAGCACATCCTCAAGCATATGCAGATTAACCGCCTTTTGATTGAGTGAACCGCCGCCGTGGGTAAAGATCGCCGCACAGAAATTCACCACAATACCAACAGCGGCAAAAATAATCATTCCGGTATAGTTAATTTCCGTTGGAGAAATAATTTTGTGAACCGAATTGTATATCATAACGATCGCGCCCACAAGGAGAATGAGAGTCGTTATAAAACCGCCGATAACCGAATAGCGTGCATATCCGTATGTGTACTTTTCATCCGGCTGTTTTTTGCTCTTTTTCTCAAGGAAATAGGAAATACCGATGCTTGCCGCATCGCCCACATCATGGACAGCATCCGAAGAAATTGCCACGCTGCCCGTTATAATTCCGCCGATAAATTCAAACACGGCAAAGGATAAATTTAAGATAAAAGCGATTAGAATATTCCGTTCTGTTTTCATTATTTTCTCCTGAAGATTTTCGCTTATGTTTCAACACAATAATTATATCACACAGCGAGGTATAAAGTCAACAACGTTTTGAAATTTCGCAGTCAAAATCCCCTCACTGCCGCACCAAACGCCTTGACGTGGAATATACTGGGGTGAGGTGATAACAATTTTTTACCTATACGATCTACAGCCGGGAGAAACGGCTTCTATATATACAATCTGTACGTCAAAACTGCGCGACAGGCTTTACGACTTGGGATTTTCGGCCGGGACTCCGGTGGAATGTGTTGCCGCCGCTTCCCTGAAAGGCCCGAAAGCATATCTTGACAGAGGCTCGGTCATTGCGCACCGAAAGGAAGATGCTATGACCGTGCTTGTTAAGGATGATTAAAAATGGGACTGACACACTCATCCCAATGGCAGGGCGCATCGAAGGGCGACAGTGAGATTATTCGAAGACTGACATATACCGCTGCCCTCGCCGGCAATCCAAATGTAGGGAAAAGCAGTATATTCAATCGTCTTACCGGCATGAATCAGCATACGGGGAACTGGACAGGAAAAACTGTTGCCAAGGCGGTAGGCAACTGCACCCGTGAAGATATAACTTTCATCGACCTGCCCGGCACTTATTCCCTGCGCGCCCGTTCACCCGAGGAGATTATTGCGGGAGATTTCATATCGTCGGGAGAAGCAGACGTTACTGTTGTGGTCTGCGATGCCCTATGCCTTGAGCGAGGATTATCTCTGGCACTTCAGATAATCGAGCTTAATCCTAAGGTAGTTATATGCCTGAATTTAATGGACGAAGCGGAGAAACGCGGACTGTCCGTCGACACCGAAAAGCTGTCGGAGCTGATGTCCGTCCCCGTAGCGGCGG
>JAZRPJ010000072.1:0-4980 GCA_045649205.1 Candidatus Flemingiibacterium sp. | reverse complement strand
GACGGCGTCAGACTGTCGAAAAACATCTTGCAAAAGAACAATTATAAAAAATTGCACAAATTCACTAGGCTCTCCCCTTGGGAGAGCTCCCGCGAAAGCGGGTGAGAGGGTTCTCTCTCGGAGTTTTTCCCTCTCCGGCGTCTACGCCGCCACCTCTCCCGAAGGGAGAGGCTTTCTTTTTGGCTTGCTTGTAGCTCGCCCGTTTTTTGTAGCTCCGCTCTCCTTACCGCTCCCCCGGTAGAACCGGGGGTTTATTTCCACTATCAAAGCAGAACGCCGAGTCACTTGACCCGGCGTTTTACTTATGCCCTTACAATTTCGATTTTAACGTTAATCTCATTCTCGCCCACAGCAATAAATGTGCGGTAATGTCCGTTTCTGTTAGCAACGATTTTATTAAGATCGCATATCTCACAGTCGGTGGTGTACCGACAGATGACGCCTCTGTACTTTATCTCCAGCCGATTCTTTTCAGCCGTAATTTCAGGTGACAGCTCGCCGTCAAAAGTGAAGGCTGGCAAGGCGTATCCGATTTTACCGTCACCGGTGACTGTGATTTCAGCTCCCATTTCACTTACCGAATAATGCTCTGTTACACCCTTTCCGCCTGCAAACTGACAGCGAAACTTCGCCCATGCACTGTCACCTTCCGTGCCATGCTCAAGAAGCGTATACTTCGAGTCAGCCCTTGCACCGAGAATCCATTCACCGGACTCGCAGACCGCCGAACAGAGTGAGAACGCCATAGGGTCTTCGATGTCCACCTTGTAACCAAGCACATGACCGGTGTCGGAAAGACACGGCATGGACAGGCATATGGTGGACGGTGCATCCTCAAAATGAACTCTGCCGAGGCCGTTAGCATCATAGTGCGGATCGGCGTCGAGGTCAAACTCCAATGCGTATCCTCCGCTCTTGAGGCAGACCTTGTGGAAATTAGGAGATGTGACCGCTACACAGGCTTCACGATCCTTTTCCGGTGTAAAAGCGATTGAATCGTCACAGATCAGATATGCACCGTAAAGAAGCGATGCCACCGTAATTATGTATTTGTCAAAATAGCCGTAGCCCTCACAGCCATACATGGTTTCAAGGGGATAGTAATTTTTGACATGGCGGATTGGCTCCTTGTAAAGCCAATACTCAATAGCATCAAGTGCCCTGCAAAGTGCCGTCTTGAAGGTAGCAGCCATTTCGTGGTCGCCATCACGCTCATAGCGTTTCGCTTCATATTCATAAATAATTGCAAGCCATGCATCGTTATTCATGAACTGATTACTCCGCCCGCCGAATGCAATTTCACCGTTCGGCGACTGCATTTTGAGAGTCATGAGTGCCGCTTTTTTTAGTTTCGCATCGGTTACTTCATAGTACTTCCCACGGTATCCCTGATCGAAAAGGATGCAAAGAAGTCCGCGTGATACAAGGTCATAAGCGATGGGCTGGTGATTTTCCGACTCCGCATTGTCCGAATACATTCCGTTTTCATCAAACCACTGCTGTTGCTGCAAAAGCTGAAGCTCGAGAATTTCAGAACATTCACAAAGTCCTGCTTTTTGTCTGAAATACTCGCTGGTGGTATAGAAAAGCCCCCAGTTTCTTATATTGTCCTTGGGTGTTACGGCGTAATCCGTATATGTCACGGCACGGTCAATGGAAGCGAGCAGTTCACGCCATCTTTCCGTTTTTTCCGCCGGAACAATACCGTTTTTCTCAACCTCAAAAAGACAGGATATAAGCTCACGGACGGAAAATTCATTCGCTGCTCTCACCTTGGTCACCTGCTCACAGCAGAAATCCATCATCTCGATGAAGATGGGGAGAAGATAGCTTCGTCTGCCGTGCGAAACGAGAATACCGATGTCCGCTGTAAGTCTTGGAAAGCCGTGCTCCGTAAGTCCGTTCTTCTTTACCCTGGCGAAATATCTTTCGATATGCTCGTCCGTATAAGCCGAGAGGACTTTTTCCATTAAATCAATATACCGCTTTTTTGTATTATGCTGTTTCACTGCAATCAGTCTCCTTTATTAAATTAGTCCAAGTCCTTTACTGCTTCATTAAATTCACTGATATTTGTTTCCAAAGCGGGACCGTTTGCTGCAATAAAGGAAGCAAGATTATTCTGACCGGTCTTGATAAGCATATTGTCAACGGAATAGAAAATGCCGTTCATACCGAAATAATTCATACCCGGTCTAAAGGTACAGGTATCAAAAATCAGCTCGATCATTTCCTTTGATTCGTCGTCGCGAGAGAGCTTAATTCCGAGGGTTTTATCAATATAGGTGGGGATTACTTCCTCGGCACTGTGGTAAGCAAGAAGCTCGATTACATCGCCAACCATGGTATAGGATTCCTCGGGAAGGGACATAGGCACGCACATAAGTCCTGCCCAGTCATTGGAAATATAATCCTCCTGATCCTCGTCAAGCTTGGGATAGGGGAGAATACCAAATTCAACATCAACGTCACGGATGGTATAAAGCTTATTGAAGGTATACAGGGTGAAAAGGCATCTGCCGCTTTCGATCGGGAGACCCAAGTCTACAAATCTCGCCTCACCGTCATAGGCTCTGTAATCAAAGGTATAAGTGTCAGGACCGTTAATGAGGGCATCAAGCTTTTCCATAAGAGTATATGTTCTCGGGGCATCGAAAGCGAGATATAAATCGCCGTCTTCATTTTTTCTACGATCGGAATATCCGCACCGAAGAGGAAGCTTGCGGTGTACCAGTTGTCGGGGCAAGAGAAGCCGTATGTGTCTTTTACATCCCAGATGGTATCTCCGTTATCCGAAGTAGCAACACTTGCCAATTCCGTCATTTTGTCGATTGTCCACTTACCGTCACGAACAAGCTGATAGGGATCTTCAAGATTGTTATTCTTCGCGAGGGCCTTATTGAAAAGAATCATGTTGGGGGCGGGAAGAACATAATCCGACACGCAATAGTACTGTCTACCGTAAAGGGAAAGAGCGTCATTTGCATCTTCGTTGAACCACTCGCCGGTGAAATCAATGTCAAGTTCATTCATGTCAATGATATGGCCGTTTGTAATAAGGGGCTGAGTTTTCCATATGCAGTGATTGAGGGCGATCTGGTAAAGATCGTCGTTGGTGAATACTGCAGTTGCAAGTGCCGGCTGAATGTCCTGAATAGTGGCAACACGTTCATAGGTAATGTCAACGCCGAGATAGTCTTCAACTGCAGTTTCGCGGTTGTAAAGAGCCTTGTTCATGATGTCGGTCATGTCATTACCGGGGTCAAAATAATTGATGTAAAGGCCCCACTCTGGCATGAGAATGTTTACAGTGCCGTTGTAATTTTGCTTTTTGATACCTGCGGGAAGATTGCCTTCCGTACTTGTTGTATCGACAGTGGTGTCGTCGCTTTGCTTGCCTGTGTCATTGCCGCAGGCTGTAATTGACAGAACAACTGATGTTAAGAGTAATGTCGAGATCAAACGTTTTTTCATAATTATTCCTTTCCGCTGCGTTATAATGCAGCATTAAAAATTTTTATTTTCTTATGCCATAGTTTCCAGCATTTTCGGTGTTACCTCATAGGAACACGACTCACCGTGAAGATACTTTTCAAATTCTGCCGCCATATACTCTGCCATTCGTACAACTTCCCTGTCCTGACTTCCGGCAATATGCGGTGTAAGGAAGCAGTTAGGAAGCGTATATAAAGACGACGAAAGCTCCGGCGGCTCCTTATCGGTCACATCAAGCACTGCCGTGAGATCAGTACGCTCCGTGAGGGCTCGGATGAGGTCATCTTCCACGACCTGTGCCCCTCTCGCTGTATTTATAAATGTACCGTGGCTCGGCATAGAGGAAAAATGACCGTATCGGAGCATCTTCTTTGTGGCTTCATTGTCCGCAAGGTGATTTGAAACAACAGTGCAGGATGCGAATATTTCGTCAAGAGAAATAGGCGTCACATCCAGTGACTTTGCCTTTTCTTCGGGCATGAAGGGATCATATGCATACACATCGAGAGCATAGCTCTTTAACATTTTAGCAACGAGAGAGCCTATCATTCCGCAGCCGATAAGTCCCACTCTCTGCCCATAATTTCCGACACAGTTAACTTTCAGATTATTGGCATCTTTGATCCGCTTTTCCGCCATAAGACGTGTCTGGGTGAAGAAGCCTTTGTTCGCAAGAACAATCTGTGCCACCGTCATTTCGGCAACGGGTACGGCATTTGCCGCCCAGGCGGAGAACACCTTCACACCACGGTTAAGGAAAGGGCGTGCGAACTCCTGCACCGTGCCTGCACCGTAGAATATGCATTTGAGATTCGGAAGGTATTCGCCGATCTCATCTTCCGTGAAAACCAACATTCCCCAAGTGGAGAAAATAATCTCCGTATCGGCAAATTTCAAAGGCGACGCAAGGACATCGGCTTTCGCATAAACTTCCTCATCGAGTTCCGCCATTGTGCGAATTTTGACACTACAGATTCGTCAAATACGCGGCTAAATACCTCTTTTTGCTCACATAAAAATATAGCTTTCATTTATATTTCTCCTATAATTTTCCGCAGGGCATCTGCCTCGGTTTTGGGTGAGGTTATCTTGCCGTCCGGCATGAATTCGAGAAGCAGGGTACGAGGTGTGCTGAATTTTTTAAGATACTGCCGCCATTCGTCGATTCCGTCATTCAGGGAAAGACGCAAATCGCCCTTCCACTGGTAAACGTGAAGATGGTGCACATAAAGTGAAATCGCCTCGGCATATGCAAGATTATCCTCCATCGTCTTTGTTTGCTGAAACGGCTGCCAATACATACGGAAATGGGGCGAATCCACCTTCTTCATAAGCTCAAGGGAATCGCAAACTCTTTCGGTAAAAGTATGCGGATGGCATTCCATGCAAAGGGTCACGTCCTCCGTGGCGGCAATTTCTACCGCTTTCACAGACTGCTCGATTAAATTCTTTTTTTCCGAATCCGTGTAATTTTCGCCGCTTTTT
>JAZRPJ010000071.1:0-11398 GCA_045649205.1 Candidatus Flemingiibacterium sp. | reverse complement strand
GAGGTTTACGAACTCGTAGCCGATAACTTCGTTGTCGGCATCAAGACCGAGGCGAGTGATATAACCTTCAGCCATCTCGAGGTAACGAACACCCTTTTCGCGGGTTGCGAAAATAGTACCGATCTGGGAACGAAGACCCTTGCCGAGGTCCTCAAGAGATGCACCTACGGGAAGACCACCCTCGGAGAATGCAGTCTGGGAACGACCGTAAGCGAGCTGCTTGAAGATCTCACGCATTGCTACGTTGATAGCATCGCAAACGAGGTCGGTGTTAAGAGCTTCGAGAAGAGTTTTGCCCTGGAGGATCTCGCCTGCCATAGCTGCAGAGTGAGTCATACCGGAGCATCCGCAGGTTTCAACGAGAGCTTCCTCGATGATACCGTCCTTAACGTTGAGGGTGAGCTTGCACATACCCTGCTGAGGAGCACACCAGCCAATACCGTGGGAAAGACCGGAAATGTCCTTGATTTCTGTAGCCTTTACCCACTTGCCTTCTTCGGGAATGGGCGCGGGACCGTGCTTGGGGCCCTTGGCTACACAACACATCTGTTCAACTTCGTGCGTATAGTTCATATTTATATCTCCTTTATTTTGTTTTTATTATTCTACACAGATTTATGAAAACTTATATACGGATAACCGAAATTACTTAATAATTTCGCCGTAAACTTCGCCGAATGCGCAAGCTGCGTTAGCTTCATCGGTGTCGATGTGCATAGCCGCTGCGAACTTGGGGCTTACGCGGCAAACAACATCACCGAAAATAGTGGTGCGGTCTGCGCTGTCAATCTTAACGGAAACGATCTGCTTGTCCTCAACGCCGAACTTTGCAGCATCGTCGGGAGTTAAGTGAATGTGGCGCTTTGCTACGATAACGCCTTCAGCAATCTCAACCTCGCCTGCAGGACCAACGAGCTTGCAGCCTGCGGAGCCTGCAACGTCGCCGCTCTCACGAACAGGAGCGTTTACGCCGGGGGTTCTTGCATCTGTAAAGGAAACTTCAACCTGGGTTGCGGGACGTGCAGGACCGAGGATGATAACATTGGCGATCTCCTTCTTCGGACCAACGAGCTTAACGCGCTCTTCGCAAGCGAACTGACCGGGCTGGGAGAGATCCTTCTTGTGAGTGAGGGTTGCACCCTTGCCGAAAAGCACTTCGATGTGTTCAGCAGAGAGATGAACGTGTCTTGCGGAGGTTTCAACTAAAACTTTGTTTTCCATGATATTTCTACCTTTCAAAAAAATATTTATATTTGCAAAATGCCATATATAAACATTATACCATATTTTCCTTGAAAAGTAAATGATAAATTCTTTAATTTTTGTTAAAACTAATAACGTATTTATATGAAAAATAGCGAAAGGTTAGAAAAATCATGTCTGATAACACAAAAAAATCCGAAACCAACACCGACGATTCCATAAAGGAAACAGGCTCGGCGGTGGTTGAAACTTCGAAGGGAAGTATACAGTTCCTCACCATAATCGGTCAGGTGGAGGGGCATTATCTTCTTGGCGATTCTGCGAAAACTACGAAATATGAGCATCTCATCCCCCTCATTTGCTCCATCGAGGAGAGCCGTGAGGTTGACGGGTTACTTCTGCTTTTAAATACTGTAGGCGGTGATGTGGAAGCCGGACTTGCAATTGCCGAGCTTATTGCCGGGATGAAAAAGCCTACCGCATCAATCGTTCTCGGCGGCGGGCATTCCATTGGGGTGCCGCTGGCGGTGGCAACGAAAAAATCCTTCATTGTGCCCAGTGCCACTATGACGATCCATCCGGTGCGTACCAGCGGTCTTGTTGTGGGGGTGGAGCAGAGCTTTGAGGCACTGCGGCGTATGCAGGGACGAATCACGGATTTTATTGCAAGAAACAGCAATGTCAACGAAGAAACGCTTTTATCCCTTATGATGAACACGGACGAAATTGCTACGGATGTAGGCTCGGTAATCGACGGAGAGGAGGCAGTCGAGATAGGGCTTATCGATAAGATCGGCGGTCTTGCCGATGCCCTATCAGAGCTTCATTCAATGATTGATAAGAAATAAAAAACGCCCTCGGCAACAGCCGAGGGCATGGTCATAATGTCAGTCCTTAACGATGATTTCAGCTTCAGGGGTGTAGGGGAGTGTGAAGACAAATTCGCAGTTCTCGCCATATACGCTCTTGACCCAGATCTCCTCGTTGTGAGCGTCGATTATTGTCTTTGCGATGTACAGACCAAGACCAACGCCGGTCTTGTCAAGTCCGCGGCTGCGGTCGCTCTTGTAAAACCTTTCAAATACGAACGGAAGCTCCTCTGCCGGAATTCCTTCACCCTCATTGTAGACGGAGATGTAGACCCGCTTTTCTTTTTCGAAAATGTCGATTTTGTACTTGCCGCCCTCCCTTGAGAATTTAACGGCGTTGTCGCAGATGTTGTAGAGTATCTGATAAATTGCATCACTGTCGGCGAATACTATCATCTTGTCCCGGTTGCAGTCGAACTCTACGTCAAGATGCTTTGCGTCGATCTTCTGCTCAAAGGAAATGAGTATAAGCCTTGCCATTTCGCAGATATCGAAGGCGGTTTTGGTGAATTTTCGCTCACCTGCCTGAATACGTGCGATGTCGAGAAGACTTGACACGAGCCTTGAAAGTCTACGCACCTCGGTGCGGATCACATCCAAATAGTATTCGTGCTTTTCCGGGGGTATCGCACCGTCGAGGATTCCGTCGATAAAACCGGAAATGGTGGTCATGGGAGTGCGAAGGTCGTGGGATACACTGGATAGAAAGGTTCTTCGCATATCCTCAAGGCTGGCAAGTGAGCTTGCCATATTGTTAAAAGCTATTGCAAGCTCGGCAACCTCATCGCGGCCGCGTACGGGAACACGCACGTCAAATTTTCCCGCCGCAAAGCTCTTGGCGGCAACGGACATCTGCTTAAGAGGACCAATGATCTTTTCACTTATGAAGAATACCGCCACAAGCGCCGCAAGCATTACCCAAAGACAGGAGAGAATGATGGTCTTTATCATGTAGTCGATAAGATCGTCCACCTGATGGGATTCGGAGCAGGCGAGAGCAGCGCCCACAAAATTCCCCTCGGAGTCGTGTATGGGGAATATGTGAACGAGATTCTTATTTTCAAAAGTTCCGTTGAGGTTCCCGTCGTAGCTCGCGGAGCCGTTCGCACTGACTTCGGCGAGTATATCGGCAGGAATATTACCCTTTATATATCCTTGGCTTAATGATGAGTTGTGAATAAGGGGCGCTCCGACGGAATCTATTATCAGTATATTGAGATCTTCATTATGTTCCGCCAGAAGAGACAGCAGCTTCTCTATGGAATATAGGTCTGAGTATACATATCTGTTAAAATCGCTGTCCTCGGATAGGATAAACATATTTTCAACTGTATCGGAAACAAGCTCAGAGATATTGGATATTGTATCAGATTTTGCGTTGGTGGAGTATTCAGAGGCGGTGCCGCAGAGGATTACCGCTATTATGAGGAAGCTCAGAACGATAAGCAGCATAAATGCGGTTATATATTTCGTGAATACGCTTTTGAACATGGCTTTGTCCTTTCGTAAGATCGTATACAATAATTATACACCCAAAGAGGCAGTTTGTCAATATAATAAAAACTGCTTGACAATACTTGAAAAGGGTGTTATAATAGTCATGTTATAATTTAAATGCAAAAATTGCAGGAAAGGGAAACAACATGATTTTCGGAAATATCAATACTTACCGTTCCTTCGGAATGAACAGTGCAGAGCTTGACAAGTACCTCGAGGTGCTTAAGTCCATCAAGGCTGACATCAAGCCCGGAAGATATGAACTTGAGGGCGGTGCTTACTACAACGTGGTTGCATCTGAAAACGGAAGAAATCCCGAGGATGCGGAGTTCGAGAGCCACGAGAAGTTCATCGACATCCAGTTCGTTTACGAAGGTACAGAGGATATGGAGTATGCTGATACTGTTGATGTCACTGTAACTTCCGCGTACAAGGAAGATGGAGACTATGCTCTTTACAAGGGCAAGGGAAGCCTTCTCCATTTCAAGGCAGGCGATTTTGCTGTATTCGCTCCCATGGATGCACACAAGCCCGGATGCGGTCCCACTCCTTCAAAGAAGGTTATCATTAAAGTGCCCGTAAAATAAAGGAAGTGCCTCTCCGAAACCGTTTATGGAATCGGAGAGGCTTTTCGTTTAAAACTCAAAATCCACGGTAACGCTTGAGGAAACCACAGAGTGCATGTATGTTTTAACCACACTGCAATGGTACTCATCGTTTGCATATTCGTCGAGAGCCTTGCGGTCATCAACTACAACGGAAAGATAGAGATCGTACGAACGGTTTGAATGGAGGATATCCTCGCCTACCTGGATCTCCTTTACTGTCGGGACTTTATCTGCCATCGAAAGAAGCACCTCGCGTGCTTTTTTGAGGGAAGCCTCTGTTGGGTCTGCAAATTTAAAGCATACTACATGTTTGATCATTTTTTATTTCCTTTCGCAATATAGATGTTAATGTGATTATACCATAACCGTCAATGAAAATCAAGATAATTGCAATATTTATGTTGACAAAAGTAAAAAAAAATGGTATCATATAAGTGTAGAATAAATATCTGAAAGGATGACACAAAATGGCAGAAGATATTTTTGAAACCGAAGATATATACACTCTTACAGACGAAGACGGAACAGAGATGCAGTTTAAGCTCCTTGCAAGTGCGGAAATTGAGGGCATCGAATACATGGCACTTATTCCTCTCGAAGAAAATGAGGCAGAAGAGTATGTCATTCTGAAGCTTGAGAAGGACGAGGACGGCGAGGATATTCTCGTAACCATCGACGACGATGAGGAATTTGACCGTATTGCAGATTTCTTCGAGGATGAGCTTTTCGGCGAGATCGATTACGACGGTCCGGAAGATAACAAGTAATTAAAGGAAATCACAAAAAGCCGTTTTATTACGGTTCAAAACTCATATAATAACAACATCAAAGCTTCCTGCTTGGTGCGTGATGATCCGGGTATTTAAACCCACAAGCATAGAAAAATGGAGCTCGGACTTCGTTTGATGGGAATGCAGACCTCCCGACCGGTCCTGATTTTGAGGATACATCCTCTGCACGACCGACTCGGACGTTGGGAGCACAAAACAGACGAGAGAGCACCAACATTGTACCATACAGTGTTTTCTAATTTCCGGATTCACACGGCTACAGCGGGGGCTTTGTTTTTATTTGCGGATTTTAAGACAAATGTCCGAGAAATTTTACTTTCTCGGACATTTTCATTTGATGCTTTTATAAGCTCCGCACATCATTTTTGTCAGCACGATAGCTTCATCAATTCCGCATCCTTCGGCTGGAATCCCCTCAAGGAAGCAAGCTAACGGATGCTTTTCTCTTTCGGGAAGCTCTAAAGCGGCAGGCTTGCCGTCACCGGTAAAGGTAACACTGCCGGGGGTTCCGATAAGATACCCCTTGTCACCGCCGATTTCAAAGGTCAGAGGACTGCCGGAGCTGACAAATCCCGTTTCATTTACGGCGACGGCACCGTTCTCAAAAGACATAACCGTAACCGCGTTATCCTCAATACCGGAAGGATTCAGCTTGGCGTCTTCCTCGTCGCGGCAGAAATGAGTGAAAGCAGAGGCGTAGCTGATAGGCTCACCAAGTATCCAGTCTGTGAGATACATTCCGTGAGCACCGAGGGCTATCATTGCACCGCCTCCCGCATCCAATAACGCCTGCTTTCACAGTTCTAATGGTGAATATTCCTTTCTCCGAATGGGTTTGACAGAATATTGGTTTTCTATCATATGATTATTTTAGGAAACTACCGCAAAAAATATTAACTTTTTAAAAAATAACGGTAAAATCTTGATTTTATTATAGCATTTTAAAAATTATTATGCTATAATAATTATATCAAAAAGTATAAAAAATCTATTTTTTAGGAGTTGCCATGAATAGTTATTACAAGGAAACGCCGCCTCATAATCTTGAAAATTACGGAATAGAATTTTTTTTGCATAAAAATTACGGTCAGGGAATTATGACTCACGCTCATATACATCCGGCTGTTGAATTTTTGTATATTGTAAAAGGCATTTTTGACATTGACATAAATAGTGCACAAATTACGGCGAATACGGGGGATTTGGTTCTTTTTCGGGCTAACACTATACACAGTGTCAGACATGCCAACGAGGGAGAGGGGGAGTATTTTGTACTTAAGATCGATCCTACCCTCCTTTTCCAGATTTTTCGCGGAAGCGGCAATAACAGATGTGTAATTCCGTTTATTAACAAGCATAGCGGTGATATTTCGCTTTTTACCGCGGACATCATTTCAGACGAAACCAAAAGAATTCTTGATGCCATGATGTATGAATACGAGCATTCCGACGGATTCTTTTATGCCTTGGAGCGTTCCTTTGCGGCAGCGTTTTTGGTATCACTTCTCCGTACAGTTATGAAGCCTACCGAATCAAATGGGATATGCAAAGAAATTAACGAGAAAAGTGTGTCACTTATCTACGACGTTGTTAAATATATAAATGAAAATTACGCACTGGATATCACTCCTGCCGAGTGCGCGGCAAGTGTTCACTTGAGCTACAGTTATTTTTCAAAGATCTTTCGGGCGATAGTGGGGAAGACATTTAAGGAATATCTTACCGGAGTGCGGCTCGCCAAGGCTCACAACAGCATTATTTCCACAGAGCTTCCCATAACCGATATAGCCGTCGCTTGCGGTTACAATAATCTGTCGTATTTCATATTTGAGTACAGAAAGATTTACAAAAAGACTCCGGGAGAAACAAGAAAAGAGCTATCGCGGAAAATTGAGAAGTGATTCCTGAATATTTCAGTGCGTTATTTTTGTGAATTTGTGATGTTTTGCTCAATTTGCAGAAAAATACTCTTTATGCCATGTTTGTTATAACATATTTATTTTCACATATTTCACTATGTTAGAAGCGTGCAATATTACCAATTTTATTGATATATAACTGATCTTCCATATTCTGATTATTTGATTTTGGCAATTATTTAACGAAAATACTGTTGACAAAAATGTGAAGTTATGGTACAATTATGTTACTAACAACAGACTGTTAATAAAATGTCAAAGACACTGGATTTTAACATTCGGCTGTCTGTAATTTTGAGAAAAGAGGAAGATCATGGAACTTTTTGCCCCAATTTTCGTTATGGCTTGTGCGATTTTAGCGTTGATGTTTGCCGCTTTCAAATTTTTCAGCGTAAAGAAATTACCTGAAGGAACCGAAAAAATGGCATCCATCTCCGCAAAGATCCGCAGAGGTGCGATGGCGTACTTGAAAAGACAGTACAGAACAGTCGGAATTTTCTTTGCTGTTATGGTTGTTTTGCTTACAGTACTTGCATTCACCGGATTTTTAACTCCCTTTGTGCCCGTCGCTTTTTTGACCGGCGGATTTTTCTCGGGACTGTCCGGATTTGTGGGCATGAAAATTGCTACATACGCCAATTCACGTACCGCAAATGGCGCTATGGAGGGGCTTAACAGAGGACTGAAAATCGCCTTTTCCTCCGGTGCGGTCATGGGTATGACCGTTGTTGGTCTTGGCCTTTTTGACATAAGCTTCTGGTACATCCTCTTAACATATGCTTTCAAGCTTCCCGTTGATGAAGTAATGTCTGCCATGCTTACCTTCGGTATGGGTGCAAGCTCCATGGCGATTTTCGCAAGAGTGGGTGGCGGTATCTTTACCAAAGCAGCAGATGTCGGCGCTGACCTTGTAGGTAAGGTTGAAGCCGGAATCCCCGAGGATGACCCTCGAAATCCCGCTTGTATCGCCGATAACGTAGGCGATAACGTAGGTGACGTTGCCGGAATGGGCGCAGACCTTTACGAGTCCTATGTAGGATCTATCATTTCCTGCGGTGCCCTTGCTGTTGCGGCAGGTCATGGAGTGAACGGTGTGCTTCTTCCTATGATCATTGCGGCTGTGGGCATTCTCTCGTCAATTATTTCCACATTCTTTGTTTCAACCAAAGAGGGAGCGACCCAGATGCAGCTCCTCGGCGCACTCAGAAAGGGTACTTACTCCGCGGCGATTATCTCCGCTGTTGCGGCGTTTGTTTCAATATATTTCCTCATGCCCGGCAATCTCCTCCTTTTCGGGGCGGTCATTTCCGGACTTCTTGCCGGAGTTCTGATCGGTTACTTTACTGAATATTATACATCTGATTCTTACAAGCCTACCCGTCAGCTTTCCGGCTCATCGGAAACGGGAAGCGCGACCATCATCATTGACGGTATCGCTCTCGGTATGCGTTCTACCGCTATTCCCGTTATTATTGTAGGTATTTCGGTTATCGCAAGTTATTTCTTTGCAGGTGGTGCAACCTCCTTCGAAATGGGACTTTACGGTGTTGGTCTTTCCGCTGTCGGTATGCTCGCGACTCTCGGTATAACCCTCGCCACCGATGCATACGGTCCCGTTGCTGATAACGCAGGCGGTATCGCAGAAATGTCCGGACTTCCGAAGGAAGTAAGAGAAAGAACGGACGCTCTCGACTCCCTCGGCAACACCACCGCGGCTACCGGCAAGGGCTTCGCTATCGGTTCTGCTGCTCTTACAGCTCTCGCCCTGATCGTTTCATACACAGACGAAATATCTGCTATCAATCCCGAGCTTCTCGATCTCAGTATCACCAATCCGGCGGTACTTATCGGTCTGTTTATAGGAGCAATGCTTCCGTTCCTTTTCTCAGCCCTTACCATGCAGGCAGTGGGACGTGCGGCACAGAAGGTCGTTATCGAAGTAAGACGTCAGTTCAGAGAAATAACCGGTCTTCTCGACGGTAACGCCGAGGCGGACTATGAAACTTGTATTGATATCTGCACAAAGTCATCCCTTCGTGAGATGATTGCACCGGCGGCACTTGTAGTTGCAACTCCCATTGTTGTGGGACTTGTTCTCGGATGCAACGGCGTCGTGGGTATGCTTGCGGGCGCGCTTGTTTCCGGTTTCGTACTTGCGATTATGCTCTCCAATTCCGGCGGCGCATGGGATAATGCGAAGAAGCACATCGAAGCAGGAAATTACAACGGAAAAGGCTCGGAAAACCACAAGGCGGCTGTCGTTGGTGACACCGTCGGCGACCCCTTCAAGGATACCGCAGGACCTTCTGTAAATATCCTTATCAAGCTTCTTTCCATGGTATCCATCGTATTTGCGGCGATCGTTGCGGCATACGGCGGAATGGGTATCTTTTAATTAAATTTCATACATATAAATGAGCTCGCTTCGTCGGGCTCATTTTTATAAATCAATTTTTTATAAAAAATACGATATAAATTGACAGAACGCTAAAATCATGATATACTATCTATGGTACTTACTGTAATTTTACTTAATGTAATTGTACTTACTGTAATCGGAGAAAAACATGAAGCATAAAAATCAAACGAAAAAGAATGAAATATACAATATAAAAATAACTGATATAAATAATCTTGGTCACGGAGTGGGCAGGATCGACGATGTGGTGACTTTCGTCCACGGCGGATGCACGGGCGATGAGCTTTCGGTGAAGATCATCAAGACCGCGTCCGACTACAATGTGGCAAAAATTGAGGAGATAATTACGCCCTCGCCTTACCGAATCACATCCGACTGCGCTGTTTCAAAAAGATGCGGAGGATGTGTTTACAGAAACATCACTTACGGTCACGAGCTTGAATTAAAACGAAACCGCGTAACTGCCGCTATGCGCAAAGCCGGGCTGTCGGTAGAGGTTGAAGATGTGCTTCATACCGGTGAAAATTACGGATATCGCAACAAGGCACAGTACCCCATCGGAAAGGATAAACACGGAAAGACAGTTATCGGATTTTATGCCGAACGTACTCATGAGATCATCCCCTGCACAGCAGAGGATAACCGCTGTGGGCTTCAACCGGATGTTTTCGGCGAGATCGCGAATTTTATAGGGGGATGGATGGACGAAAACAAGCTGTCGGCTTACGATGAAGTGAGTGGTCACGGCGTTATGCGGCATCTCTATCTTCGCTATTCTGAGTCCTGCGGCGAGGTTATGGTTTGCCTTGTTGTTAATAAGAAAAGCGACAAAGTGGCAGAGCTTGCGGCGGCGATAGCGGAAAAATTCCCGTTTGTGGTCAGCATTTACGAGAATTTCAACAACAAAAACACAAATGTCGTTCTCGGCGATGAATACACGCTTCTTTACGGCAAAGAAAAGCTTACCGACACCCTATGCGGCGTGAGCTTTGAAATATCGCCCCAGTCCTTCTGGCAGGTCAACCGCAAGGGCGCGGAGCTGCTCTATAATAAAGCGGCAGAGCTTGCGGAGTTAAAGGGCGGAGAGCGGGTCATCGACCTTTTTTGTGGTATCGGTACGGTTGGTATGTCAGTCTGCGAGAGGGATACAAAGCTATACGGCATTGAAATCGTCCCCGAGGCGGTGGAAAATGCCAGGGAGAATGCCAAACGCAATGGATTTGATAAAGCGGAATTTCTTTGTCTTGATGCCTCTGATCCGAGAGAATTTGAAGCTGACCTTACTAGGATAGGCGAGGACGGAATTGATGTAATTCTCCTTGACCCTCCGAGAAAGGGATGCTCTCCGGAGCTTCTTGAAACGATAAAGAAGATTGCGCCGGAGAAGATTGTTTACATTTCATGTAATCCCGATACGCTTGCGAGAGATATTGCGATTCTTGACGACAGTTATGGGTGCAATAAGGTGACCCCCGTTGATATGTTCCCACGGACCGGGCATGTGGAAACTGTAATCCTTTTAAGTCGGAAAGATGTCCACGGGCGAATCAAGTTTGATTTGAATATTGAGGAATTGAATAGGACAAGTCAGTCAAAGTGAAGCGGAGGTGATACTGTGTTATTTCATGTTTTTAATTCTCAAGAAGAGAGAAGGGCATACGGCGGTTCTGCATTTATTGAAATTCAGTTTTGCAAGTTATCTACCAAAAGAAAAGTAACCGAGCGTGTAGCACTGCGCAGTATTCAGCATTGGCAAAATGATTCGTTGTATGTAGATGATGAAGATTTATTTTACAACGAATACCGCTGCATTTTTGATACCATGGATATATTTGGTATGAATTATTACGGTGCAGAATTGATAAAACCCATTATTGAGAAACTCATCAAAGTGAAACCCAAGGATTATGAAATATTGGTTGAATGGCTAAATAAAGCAGAAGCATATACCGGCTTTTATATTTTAGGGTTATAATCAATGAAACGCTATCAAATTTCTGCGGTGGATATCCCACCTAAAGACATTACAGACGAAACGGTTGTTTGTTTGAGTAGAGAAAAGGTCGATGATTATGTCCGCATTTCTGTTCAC
>JAZRPJ010000070.1:0-4862 GCA_045649205.1 Candidatus Flemingiibacterium sp. | reverse complement strand
CTCTTCGTGCTCTCGGATATACCGAAGAAAATTCCGGATACGCTTGGGATAACCCCTTCATAACTGCGAAGAATCTCGGTATCATTGATTACACAGAAACCGATAAGGAATTCACAAGAGCAGAGGCAGTAAGTGTGTTTTGGAATGCATTTGATGTAAAGCTTCACGGTGAAGAAATTACTCTGGCTGAAAAGCTTATTGACGAAGGCGTATTTACCGAAGCAGAATTTGCATCAGCGAAAGCTACACAGAAAAATGGCAGAACTGAAAATGTTGGTGTACCGCTGAATACAAGTGTCCCCGAGACCACTGGCGCACCGGAAACTGACGCAGATGAAACCACCGGCGCCCCCGAAACTGACGCAGATGAAACTACCAACACGACCGAAACTGATAAGCCAACTGGTCCGAATGACCCTACAGCACTTCCCGAACACGAGCTTGACTAACCCATGACACAATACTACAACATCGCCGGGCTGATCGTCGAAATGGATACCTTCGGCAGAACGGCAGAGCAGGCAAAGCCGTATATTACCCATTGCAAGAGAATGCCTGATATTGTGGTCAAGGGCAATGCGGAGGCGTTTAAGGCTCGGTATCCCCATTTCACCCTCGATGACAGCGAGTATATGTCAACGGGCAGCAGCTTCTACCGCCAGCTCCTCAAGCATGACGGCTTACTTCTTCATTCATCTGCTGTAGTGGTGGATGGAAAGGCGTACATCTTTTCAGCTCCTTCCGGTACGGGCAAATCCACCCATACCCAGATGTGGCTGGAGCGTTTCGGCAAAGACCGCGCCGCGATCCTTAACGATGATAAGCCGGCAATCCGCCTGGTGGACGGGGAGTTTTATGCTTCCGGTACTCCTTGGAGCGGCAAGACCGACCTGAATATTAACATATCTGTGCCCATCGCCGGAATCTGTATGCTCAGACGTGGCGAGGTCAACAAAATCGTGCCTCATACCGGAAGCCGTGCACTGTTCGATATCCTTGAACAGACACTTCGCCCGGCGTCAAGTGAGTACCGCGATAAGCTGATGGAGCTTCTTACAAAGCTTATAGAAAAAGTGCCGATTTGGCGGCTTGAATGTAATATGGACCCCGAGGCTGCTATCGTTTCATACGAGGCAATGTCCGGGAGAAAGGGAAATGAAAATGAAAATTAAAGAAGGATACGCACTTCGTAAAGTGGGTGGAGATTTCGTTGTAATTCCAATGGATTCCAATATCCATTTTGACAAAATGATGACTCTCAACGAAACCGGTGGATTTTTATGGGGCGTTCTCGAAAAGGGCGCGGAGATCGCTGATCTCGTTGCCGCTCTTACAGCGGAATATGATGTTGATGCCGCTACTGCAGAGGATGCCGCAAACAAATTTGTTGCAAGGCTGAAGGAGCTTGAGTTAGTTGAGTGAGCAAAGCGTTCGACTTGATGATGTAATGCCGCTCATTAAAGAGAAATTAGCCGCCGGACAGACGGTTACGTTCTCGCCCCACGGGACAAGTATGCTCCCGATGATACGGCAGGGAATCGACACGGTTGAGCTTGCACCATTGCCGGGAAAGCTAAAGAAGTTCGATTTACCGCTATATCAGCGGGATAACGGGCAGTATGTGCTTCACCGCATTGTAAAAGCGGAAGATACTTTTACCTGCATTGGGGACAATCAGTTCATCTTTGAGCACGGTGTAGAAATGCGCCAAATGATAGCGATTGTCGTTTCCTTTAAACACAAGGGAAAGGTATACAGCTCGGATAGCTTCGGCTACCGTTTCTACTGTCGGTTCTGGCATTACACAAGACCTATCAGACATTTCTATAGACGCTGCCGTGCATTTCTCGGCAGACTTTTGAAAAGAGGTTAATGATGGGCAGTATTTTAAAGGATATATGGAGCAAGGATAGGAAGCGGTTTATCCGTGTCCTATTTTTGCATATTGTGGTGGGACTTCTCAGCAGTATCAGCATTGTCATGCTGGTGCCGCTCCTTGAGCTGGTTAACATAGATGTAAGCGGCGGCAAGTGGGCGTGGCTTTTACAGCCATATGGGGAGCTGAATATTTACGCGAGAGCGGCAATTTTGATTTCACTGTTTATTGGACTCATGCTGCTTCGGTCACTTTTACAGCGAATTTCAACCATTGAGCAGACGAAATTCCTTGAAACCTATGAATTTAATTTGCGTCGCAGTGTGTACGATAATGTGTTCGGCGCTGATTATGAGCAGTTGTCGGGGATGCGCTCATCGGAGCTGATTAATCTGGTTGTTGCACAGTGCAGACAGTGTAAGTCTTGTCTGCAGCTCACAATGAGCTTTTTTGCATCGCTTGTTACGGCGCTTACCCATTTGGCTATCGCCTGTTTTATCAGCTTGCCGCTGACAATTCTTGTCTTGGTGGTGGGCGTGGGATTTTTGTATCTGTTCAGACCGTTTCAGAAAAAGTCCCGTGAGTACGGCGAAAAATCCATAGCCGCACAGCGTGAGATGTACAAGGAGATTCAGAATCAGTTCGGCGCTGTCAAGGAAATTCGCGCTTACGGTGTTGAAGAAGATCACCGTGAACGCTTCGACAAGGTTACCAGCGAAACGAAGAATATAAACATTAAGCTTGCACGGCTGAGAGCTGTTCCGCAGTTCTGTTATTCTGTGGCGGTGTCTGTGATGCTCGCTGTGGCTTTTGTTGTCAGTGTATTTGCGCTGGATATCGGAAGCGGACAGCTTGTGATGCTTGTGTATATCTTCTCAAGACTTTGGCCAATGTTTTCATCCTGGCAGGGGCAGCTGCAGAGTATACAGTCATGCGTTCCTGCATGGGAGAAGATCAAGGGCACTATCGACAAATTCAGTTCTGAATTTAAGGAGATCACAACTTCCGGCGACAGAATGTCCTTCTCAAAAGAAATACGGTTTGACAAAGTACGCTTCTCTTATCGAGGTCATGAAGCCGTGGTGCTTAATGGGGTTAGTTTTTCATTGCCTCACGGTTCGATGACGGCTCTTGTTGGATTAAGCGGAGCAGGCAAGAGTACAACTGCCGATCTGCTTATGGGGCTTCTTCGTCCGACGGAGGGGCAGATACTCGCTGACGATACTCCTCTTTGCAATGAAAATATTGCGGCATGGAGAAAGTCTGTGGGATATGTTCCGCAGGATCCATTTGTTCTCAACGGAACCATTCGTGAGAATTTGCTCCGTTTCCATCCCGGGGCTACGGAGGAGGAAATGATTTCCGCTCTTAAGCGGTCCATGGCGTGGGGATTTGTTGAGAAAACCGAGCTTGGACTGGACACCGTTATCGGTGACAAGGGTGTGGGACTTTCCGGCGGTGAGCGTCAGCGGCTCGTTTTCGCTCGTGTGCTTATGGGAAATCCGTCGCTCATAATCCTCGATGAGGCTACCAGTGCGCTTGACTATGAAAGCGAATCCGCTATTCGCGAAACACTGCAGAATATACGCGGTGAGGCTACTATTTTGATTATAGCACACCGCTTATCAACCATAAAGGGCGCTGATAGAGTAATAGTTCTTGAGGACGGCAGAGTCAGCGAATGTGACGACATCGACAATCTTCTCGAACGTAATGACAGCTACCTTAAACGTATGCTTTTGGCTGAATAGTGAAATAAAGGTAAAACCCGTCGATCAAGTGACCGACGGGTTAATTTTATCCATGGATTAATATTAGAAACTTCTTTGCCAGTTCAACGGTAAAAAGATGTATTGACAGGATAATGCAGATTATCGCAATACCTCCTAAAATACCGGTGATGAGCCTGCGGACATTTGTGCTCTCTTTCTTCAGCTTATGCTGTACCACGCCGTCCACGATCATCGGGACAGCCAAAACGATACCGTGGCTGCAGTAATTTATGTCGATAAAAAACATAAGCAGAATTCCGACGAAATATCCTATCAAAATTCCGGTACATCTTGCGCAGATAGGGAACTGACGCCCCCTAAAGAAAAACGATCGGTCCGGTCTCTGATGGCACATAAAGGAAATTGCGAGAAAACGCCCGAATTTACCCATGTAAAATTAATATCCAATTGCACCCATGCTGCCCATAATTGCAACGATGACGATGAAGTAAATTACGTAGAATACAACACTAAGTATTACGCTTACCAAAGCACCTTTTCCCGCGGACTTTGCTCTTAAGGGAGTGGTATCCTTCCAGATAAGGAATAAAATCAGACCTACGATCGGAATACAGAAGCCGAGCAGTGCATAACCGAAGCTGCTTGCATCAGTGACGGCAGGAGCATTGTTGGCATTATTCTGTCCGCAGGCACATCCGCAACCGGGACAGACTACGGCCTCATCAAGTAATTCTTTTCCACATTTGCTGCAATATTTCATAAAAGCCCTCCTAAAATAAAATATATTGTTATACAGCATTTATTATAACACTTTTATTATATCAATTTTTTTGCATATTGTCAATGGATTTGCAAAAAATGTCGAATATAAAATTATACCGTTCTTTGTACTAAAAAGATTTTAACGCAAAAGTATAATTCTCCTTAATCGACAGATACTATTTCCGTAGCATTTGTTTACAAAAAGGAGATTATATAGATGAAAGCAACAGGAATTGTAAGACGCATAGACGACCTCGGACGTGTCGTAATACCCAAGGAGATCCGCCGCACCATGCGTATCCGCGAGGGCGACCCGCTTGAAATTTTCACTGACCGCGAGGGTGAGGTGATTTTTAAAAAATATTCCCCTATAGGCGAGCTTAATTCTTTCGCCGCACAGTATGCTGAAACCCTTTACCGCATTGCCGATATGCCGGTGGTGATCTGCGACAGAGATGCGGTTATCGCATGCGCCGGGCTTCCAAAGAAAG
>JAZRPJ010000069.1:0-19161 GCA_045649205.1 Candidatus Flemingiibacterium sp. | reverse complement strand
AAATTTTCAACCGTGTGGTTACATTAAAAGACGGCTACAAGCCGGCTAAATAAAGAAAGGAACAGCTCCCATGTCCTACAAGATCAATACAAACTGCGTTCAGGCAGGCTACACTCCCGGCAACGGCGAGGCTCGCGTACTTCCTATTTATCAGTCCACCACCTTCAAATATGAATCCAGTGAGCAGATGGGCAGACTTTTCGACCTCTCCGAAAGCGGTTATTTCTATACAAGACTTCAGAACCCCACCAATGATGCGGTAGCGGCAAAGATATGCGCCCTTGAGGGCGGTGTTGCGGCAATGCTCACCTCCTCCGGTCAGGCGGCAACCTTCTTCTCAATTTTCAATATCGCAGGTACAGGCGATCATATTATTGCTTCCTCCGCTATCTACGGCGGCAGCTTCAATCTTATCGACGTGACTATGCGCCGCATGGGCATTGATGCCACCTTCGTTCACCCCGACATTACCGAGGAAGAGCTTGCGGCGGCTTTCAAGCCCAACACCAAGGCAGTATTCACCGAAACCTTGGCAAACCCTGCACTTATCGTCCTTGATATTGAGAAATTCGCCCGTCAGGCTCACGCTCACGGCGTTCCGCTGATCGTCGACAATACCTTCCCCACCCCTATCAACTGCCGTCCCTTTGAATTCGGTGCGGATATCGTTATCCATTCCACTACAAAGTACATGGACGGTCACGCAACCGCAGTAGGCGGATGCATCGTTGATAGCGGCAACTTCGACTGGCTTGCACACGCTGACAAATTCCCGGGGCTTACCACTCCCGACGAATCCTACCACGGCGTAACTTATGCCAAGGATTTCGGCAAAGCCGGATACATCACCAAGGCAACCGCACAGTTAATGCGTGACCTTGGTTCCATACAATCCCCCCAGAATGCATTTCTTCTCAACCTCGGTCTTGAAACCTTGGCTCTGCGTGTTGAGCGTCACTGCAAGAATGCACTTGAGGTGGCAAAATATCTTGAAGCTAACGATAAAGTTACCTGGGTCAACTACCCCGGACTCGAATCCAACAAGTACTATGAGCTTGCAAAGAAGTACCTGCCGAACGGTACTTCCGGCGTCGTATCCTTTGGAGTTGCAGGAGGACGTGCGGCGGCTACCAAGTTTATGGACAGTCTGAAGCTCGGTGCTATCGTAACCCACGTTGCCGATGCACGCACTTGTCTTCTCCACCCTGCAAGTACAACTCACCGTCAGATGACCGATGAACAGCTCATTGCCGCAGGCGTAATGCCCGACCTTATCCGTCTTTCTGTAGGTATCGAGGACGTTTCCGACATCATCGCCGACATCGAGCAGGCTTTAGCGCAGTTATAACCGTGTATATCCCATAGGTAAAATTTCACCGAACTATACACGTACAAGAGTCGTTTTCATGATTTTACAAGCTGCTGTACGGTTCTTCATCGTACAGCAGTTTTTTGAGGAAAGGAGAGTTAAATGTTTAAGCTCCGCATCCCGTCTTTCGGGGACATTGTCCGGCGTCTTATCATCTCGTGGATGACAGCTGTGAATGTCGGGTATATTCTCTTGCCAGGCGGTAAAAAAAGCCTTGACGGCACTGAGGTTATAGGAGAAATGCTTCAGGTCAGCCTTCCGATAATTTTAGGGGTATGCTTTATTTTACTGTTCCTTGCGGACTTTCTTACCGGAAATGCGCGCATCAGCATAAAATACGAACGCATCATTCTTGCCGGTGATGTCTGTCTTTTTTCGCTGACTGCACTTTTTTCATCCTTTACTCTGCCCTTCATGCTGGGATGCGCTGCAATTACGTTTTTAGCTCTGACTTATGCCCGGTTCGGGTGGAACGGCGCCGACAAGGAAACAGCGCCAATTGAAGAAAGCAGGACCGTGAAAAACATCTGTATTATAGCCGCCGCTGTCTTAACGCTCATATTTTTCGTCATTGTGGCATGGTGGACGGTGGCGAGAGTTCTGTGCTTCTCCACCCCTACATACGATTTCGGTATCTTTGCTCAGATGTTCCACTCTATGAAAACAACAGGACTTCCGGTCACCACCCTTGAACGCGCCGGTGAGCTTTCCCATTTCGCGGTTCATGTTTCGCCCATTTACTATATCATCCTTCCCTTTTATTTTATCTTTCCCCATCCGGCAACCTTACAGATAGCCCAGGCGGCGATCCTCGCCTCGGCGGTGATCCCTCTATGGAAAATATGTACTCTGCACGGACTTAATTCCAAATATAAGTTAGTGCTGACCGCCATAATGCTGGCAGCACCCTTATATGCCGGCGGCGTAAGCTACGATATTCACGAAAATGCTTTTCTAACTCCGCTTATACTTTGGCTATTCTACGGCATTGACAGGAAAAATCTTATTATAACTATCGTCGCGGCTCTTCTAACACTCTCCGTCAAAGAGGATGCGGCAGTTTATGTGGCGGTAATCGCACTCTTCCTCATCGTAAGCTCACTTCCGAAGCTTAAAAGCTCAAAGCGTAATCTCATCGTCGGATGCTCACTTATGCTCGCTGCTGTAGCGTGGTTTCTCGCTGCCACATGGTATCTCGATACCTATGGCGACGGAGTTATGACCTACCGTTACGACAATTTAATGTACGGCGACTCCGATTCTCTGTTGTCTGTAATAATCGGCGTTTTGGTCTGCCCCATGAAGGCTCTCTTTGAATGCTTCGATGCCGAAAAGGGCACATATATTCTCGCCACATTACTCCCTCTCGGCGGTCTTACCTTCATGACAAGACGTTATGAGCGTTTCATACTTTTTATCCCCTATATTCTCGTCAATCTCATGTCCGATTACGTCTATCAGCACGATATTTTCTTCCAGTATTCCTACGGTTCTTTCGCCTGCCTCATTTACCTTACGGCTATCAATCTTTCGGAAATCAAAGTAAAAATGATACGTACGGCGACCCTGACCTTGGCACTAACCGTAAGCATTTTCGGCTTCACCGGATTCATAATGCCGAGGGCGAACAGCCATATAGACAGAAGCCTAAAATACGAAGCGGTCCACAAGGAACTGCGCGAAACCCTCGCTGTGATTCCCGATGACGCCTCTGTGGCAACAACCACATTCTATTCCACTCCCCTTTCCCGGCGAGATACCGTGTATGACATAAAATATGCCTCTGAGGAACAGATTTTCTCATGTGACTACATTGCCATAGGAGTGGGTGACACCGCAAGCTACCAAAAATTCCACACAGATGCTGCGGACGGATACGAGGCTTTTCTCGAAAAACTTGCCGCAAACGGCTACGAACTTATCTCCCTTGTCCCCGATAAACTTGCAATTTACATAAAAACAGAATAATTTCATAAAATCCTTTAAAAGTTTACAATTATTTATAGCAATTTAAGAAATAATATAGTATAATAAATTATATATGTGCTTTTATATTAAGGAAAATACTCATCAGAGGATGGAGAAATATACATGAATTTATTAAACAAAATTTTCGGAACATACAGCGACAGACAGATTAAGAAATTAATTCCCATCGTCGATAAAATCGAAGCCATGGCCGACAGCTACAAGGCTATGAGCAATGCGGAACTTCGCGGTATGACCGATAAATTAAAAGAACGCTTAGCAAGCGGCGAAACTCTCGACGATATTCTCCCCGAGGCTTTCGCAACGGTAAGAGAAGCTGCAGACCGTGTACTTGGCAAGCGTCCCTTCAGAGTACAGCTCCTCGGCGGTATCATACTTCATCAGGGCAGAATTGCGGAGATGAAGACCGGTGAGGGTAAAACTCTCGTTGCTACTCTCCCCGCATACCTTAACGCACTTACCGGGAACGGTGTGCATATCGTTACTGTAAACGAATATCTTGCAAAATGCGGAAGCGAGGAAATGAGCAAGGTCTACGGCTTCCTGGGACTTACCACCGGTCTTATCGTTCACGACCAGACAAAGGATGCAAAGCGTAACGCTTACAACGCTGATATCACCTACTGCACCAACAACGAACTTGGCTTTGACTATCTGCGCGATAACATGGTAACCTACAAGCATCAGCTCGTACAGCGCGGACACACCTTTGCTATTGTGGATGAAGTTGACTCTATCCTTATTGATGAGGCGAGAACCCCCCTTATCATCTCCGGCGAGGGCGCAAAATCCACCGATCTTTACGACAGAGCGGACAAATTTGTTCGTACCCTCCGTAAATTCGTAATCAAGGAGCTTGATTCCAAGGAACTTGACGACGACATCGATGCAGACTATATCGTAGACGAAAAGGCGAAAAACGTTACCCTTACCGCAAGCGGCATTAAAAAGGCAGAGGACTTTTTCGAGGTGGAAAATCTTTCCGATCCCGAAAACTCAACTTTGTCCCACCATATCAACCAGGCAATCAAGGCTCACGGTTCGATGCAGAAGGATGTAAACTACATCGTCAAGGAAGGCGAAGTGCTTATTGTCGACGAATTTACCGGCCGTGTAATGCCAGGACGCCGCTATTCCGACGGTCTTCATCAGGCAATCGAGGCGAAAGAGCACGTTGATATTCAGAAAGAGTCAAAGACTCTTGCAACCATAACCTTCCAGAATTTCTTCCGTCTTTATAAAAAGCTTTCCGGTATGACCGGTACTGCCCTTACAGAGGAAAATGAATTCAGAGAAATTTATTCTCTTGACGTTGTGGAAGTCCCCACAAATATGCCCATGATCCGCCGTGACCACAGTGACGTAGTTTACAAAACCGTCCGTGGGAAATATAACGCGATCATCGAGCAAATCAAAGCCTGCCACGAAAAGGGACAGCCTGTTCTCGTCGGCACTGTATCCATCGAAAAATCAGAGGAACTTTCAAAGAAGCTTAAGTTAAACGGAATCCCTCACGTTGTCCTCAATGCAAAATACCATGAAAAGGAAGCTGAAATCGTTGCTCAGGCAGGTAAGCTCGGCGCGGTTACCATCTCCACCAACATGGCAGGACGCGGTACGGACATTATGCTTGGCGGTAACGCAGACTTCCTTGCAAAGGGCGATCTTCGCCGCATGGGTTACGATGAATCCGTGATCGTGCTTGCTGTGGGTATGTCCGACGAGGTTGAGGATATCGTCCTCGAAGCCCGTGCAAAGTATCACGAGGCTCTTGAAAAATACAAACTTGAGATTGCCCCCGAAGCCGACAAGGTTCGTGAGGCAGGCGGACTTTTCATCATCGGTACAGAGCGTCACGAAAGCCGCCGTATCGACAATCAGCTTCGCGGTCGCTCCGGACGTCAGGGTGACCCCGGCGAATCAAGATTCTTCCTTTCTTTAGAGGACGATCTTATGCGTCTTTTTGGCAGCGAGAGAGTTCTCGGCGTTGTTGAAAAGCTTGGTCTTGAAGAGGATCAGCCCATCGACGCAAATATTCTTTCAAACGCCATCGAAGGTGCGCAAAAGCGTCTTGAGGACGCCAACTTCCAGCGCCGTAAGAATGTCTTAAGTTATGATGACGTAATGAATCAGCAGAGAAATATTATCTACGGTCAAAGAAGAAATGTGCTTGACGGTGCAGATCTCAAAGAAACCGTGCGTTCGATGATCGACGAAACCATCGACAATGCGGTAGCAAACTTCATTTCCGGCGAAACCAGTGCCGATTGGAATCTTGACGGTCTTCGCAACTATTTCTTCGGTCTTCTCTGCACAGCTGAAGACTTCAAATATTCGGATAATGATCTTGCAAATGCCAAGGCTGAGGATATTTCCGCACTGCTCCATGAGCGTGCTAACAAGCTCTACGCTTCCAAAGAAGAAGTATTTGGTGAGCGTATGCGTGAAATCGAGCGTGCGCTCCTTCTCCGTGCGGTCGACACAAATTGGATGAACCATATCGATGCAATGGACGACCTTCGCGGCTCTATCGGACTTCAGGCATATGCACAGCGTGACCCTATAAACGAATACCGTTTTGTTGGCTCGAATATGTTTGACGACATGGTAGCCCAGATCCGTGAGGATACCATGCGTACTGTCCTTGCTATCCCCACAAAGATGCAGGAGGAAATAAAGCGCGTGGAGGTGGCAAGAGCAACCTCCGAGGGCTTTGCCGGTGGAGTGCAGTCCCGTCCTGCAGGAGCTTCTGCCGCGGCTTCGGGGATCGTAAGTGCCACCGCCAAGTCAAATGTTAAGGTGGGCAGAAACGATCCCTGCCCCTGCGGAAGCGGTAAGAAATACAAAAAGTGCTGCGGAAGCGGCAATACCGCCGAATAATAGTCGAATCTGCGTTAAATAAAAATAGATTCCTCGTGCCTCTCAACCGAGGAGCACGGGGAATTTTTATAGGTTAGGAATTAAAACACTATGGGCTTTGGATTACTTTTTATCGGATATTTCTTATTGCTTTTCATCCCCCTCGGCGAGCTGTCACTACTGCCTAATCTCGCTTTTATCGGCTGTGCCATAATGTTTTTCGCACTGAAAAAGCTGATTACATACTGTGAAAGCTATAAAGATTTCCGCACCGCCCGGATGCTGCTGATTCCTCTGTTTATTTTGAGTCTTGCATCTTTTGCGGTGGATATCATAGCTCCCGGACTGTCGACTCTGCTTCAGATAATCTGGCTTATAACATCGGTTATCGTATCTGTTTATTCTCTGCTTCTCTTTTGCGGGATTTTCAGATTGGCTGCCGATGTAGAGCTTCCAAAGGTTTCGGCAAGAGCGAGAGGACTTATGTCCCTTTCCGTCGTTTACGGCATTTTCTCCCTTGTATCCGGAATCTGCCAGGTGCTCTTTTCAAATATTGATGCCGCCGGGCTTTCCGTGACAGTGAAAGGCCTTCTTCACTACACCGACTTCGCCGCTTATCTTCTTGAAAATGCGTTCCTCCTATTTTCCCTTGCCCTCCTCTTCACCTGCTATATACGAATCTGCCTTGAGGGTGACGTGGACATGGCACCGAAAAACAAACCGAAAGGAAACAAAAAATAATGAAAGAAAAAACAGCTTCACCGAAAAGAAGTCTTGGCTACGGTTGGTTTATTGCCGCCATTATTTTTCTCTTAAACCCCTGCCTTAATATAGTAGATATCCTACCCGATTTCTTCGGATATCTGTTTTTGCTCCGCGGCATTTCGAAATGGGCTGACCTTTGTCTTGCCATGCGTGGCGCTGTGGAAAACCTTTCAAGGCTCCGCTGGTTCATGCTTATTAAAATGGGAGCAATATTTCTTTTAACCCTTGATAAGGGAATGCCCGTGCTTTTGACATTTTCTTTTGCAGTCATCGAGCTTATTTATCTCCTTCCGGCAATCGGCAAGATTTTTAACGGTATGGATTATTTCGCAACCCGTTTTGACAGCAGATCCCCTACCGTTAATGTAAACGGTGTAAAATCGATCACATATTTATTCTTCATCGCTAAAGCAGCACTCACCGTACTGCCGGAGCTTTGCTCCCTCTCAAGCTTCGAGTATTCCGGTCTTGTCACCGCCGGACCGCAGATCGACTTCGCCGATTTCAGAAATTTCTTCGTAGTTATCAATATCTTTTTCACTATCCTTTTAGGAATCCTCTGGCTTATAAATATTCTTCCCTACATCCGCAGAATTTCGCTTGATACCCCCTTCCTCACACGGGTCCTCACTGCATACAACGAGGAAATTGCCGGGGACAAGAATTTAGCTATCCGCAGGAACACCAAGAGCACCGTTACTGTCGTAATTGCGGCATTGGCGTTTATCCCGAATATAGCTATTGACAACTTTAATATCATCCCGAATTTTGCGGTCGGCATATTTGTTTTTGTCGCTTATTTTTACATAAAACGGCTCGGAAATGCATCAAAGCTGATGTCCGTTTCTGCGATTTTCTCGGTAATTTTCAGCATTGCGTCCTTCGTAATGAACATCGCTTTTGAGGTGATACACGGAATCGGCATTGTGATCTACCGTCCCGATGCCTTTGATGCCATTGAATTTTTTAATTACACCCGTATTTTATCGGCATTTGACTATATCTTTATGGGAATTTCCGTCTGCCTTATGCTTGCAGCCCTCAAGCCAATTCTCTTGGAGCTTCTGACTCCCCCACATTCCGAGGATACACGCATAAACGCCATGAACACGGCTGCCACAAAACAGATGAGCAGAAAATTCGCCGTCGGACTTTCGGCAATTCTTATATCCATTGCCCTTAATTTCGCCTATGCTATGCTCCGTGCGGCTATTCACAGCGTATTCTGGCTTATCCCCTTCCTTGCGTCTGTGATCTCTGTTATATGCGTTGGCGTGATGCTTAAAAACCTCTGTGAGCAAATTGACTATAAGTATATGTAACATTAAAGGCTTCGGCGTATGCCAATACCTTTTTCTTAATATTCAATCTTTCTGTCAAGTCCGTGGATAAAACCGTTATTGTCCGCCGAGCAAACGTCACCGCCGATTACGCGCTTCTTATAAATAAGTATATTCGCATAAACATCCCCCGTGTAATCCGGATAGTTTGTGATTTTATAGGTGTAACGCATGACATCCTTTTTCAGATACTTCGTAAGGTCAAAGCCTTGCTTTTTCTGAAGCTCGTTGTAGCTTTTGTAGATCTTGTCGAACTCTGCGGGGATGGTCACTTCCGCTTCCTCAATTGGGGTAGCCTCCACCTCCCAACCAAAGCTGCGAAGAAATTCAATTCTATCCTGTGCCGTCTTAATTTTGTCGAAATTAACCGTTTCCACCGCATCCATTACCCCATCGGACATTGCCGGCTCGGCAGTAGGTATGAAAATTAGCAGGGTCACAAGGGCAATGAGTGCCACTGCGGTAACTCCGAAAAATTTAAGCGTACTCGCCTTCATGGAATATACAAACATGGTTATTTCCTCCTGATTTTTCTGTTGCTACATTATATTGACGGGACTCCGATTTTATTACAACCGTGAGAAATCAGGGAAATAAATACTCCACAAGGCGTTTTTGAACCTTGAGGAGTGAAAAATATTTTAAAATACAGCGTCCGGTCAAATGCTCTTCATTATCTTCTGAAGGGATTCTTTGTTCTTTTTCATACCGGCGGTAAGGAAATCGAAATCCGCGCCGGCAGATAGCATATCAACTCCCATATCATGCCAATGCTTGAAGGTGCTCTCCTCCAGATCTCCGGTGGAAAGACCCACGTATTTTCCGTTATTCTTTAACTTTGTAATTGCCTCGCTTATCAACGCAGTTGTATTTTCACCGAAAACATTGCAAAGCTCGTTAATTGATCCGGATAAATCGTTGGCACCGATGATGTAACCGTCGATAAATTCGTTCTTCATGATCTCTTCCAAATTCTTAACGGCGTCAATATGCTCTATCTGAATAAATCTGCACATGGTTTCATGATTTGTGTTTACATAGTTAAGTACATCATGAGCACCGTAACCGACTGCATTCATAGGACCGAAACCACGTCTGCCGTGGGGGGGATACAACGTATATGAAAGGAGTCGGTTAGCTTCCTCTGCGGTTTTCACCATGGGGAAAATAATTCCGTCAACACCCATTTCAATTATTTTCTTCGTAGCGGTCAGATCGTCCTGGGGCGCTCTTACGATTACATCCGTTCCCGTAGATTTAACCGCGATAACAAGGGACAACAACGATTCAAATGAAATATAGTTATGCTCCATATCTATCCAAATGAAATCGTATCCCGCAAGTCCGGCGATACGTCCCACGGAAGGATCGCAGAAATTGATGTGTGTTCCTATAATTTTTTCTCTTTTAAGAATTTTTTCTTTAAGCATTTTAGTCCTCCAATCCTATTTTATATCCTCTGATGTATGCCTTGGGAGCATTATCTTCAATGTAGTTTGCCATAACGAGCTTGCCATCGTCAAGCTGTACCCATGCAGAATATCCCTGATCCGGCACTGCTGAATTGTCGTGGTCGATATGGAATGTAGTGAATTCCTTGGCATTAAAAAGCTCATCCTCAGTAAAGATACAAGCCTTAAGATCCGGCGCAGTACCGATAGCTTTTCCGTCAGGTCCTACCTTTGGCTGTAAGTATTCGCGGTAGGAAAGGAAAATCCGTCCATCATCAAGCTTGCCGATAAAGGGGCGGTGCATGCCCACAACGGGGATCTCGGATAGTCCGTGAAAGCTTTCGCCAAAGTCGTCGGAGTATACCACAAATCCGTTGTAGCCTTTTAGGGAGTTTTCGCGAATGAATACGCAAATCCTTCCGTCGGATAAGGTTAAAGCCGCAGGCTCTATGAATGTATAAACGTCACTTGCCGCCGCAACTGTACCGCTTGTCCAGGTAACACCCTTATCGTAGCTCTTGTGCGCGATTATCTCTGTGCGCTCAGTGGTATGATTGTAACGGCTGATGCATATCAGATATGAGCCGTCAGGCATTTCGCGTATCTTATCGGAGCAGTAGCCGTGAATACCGGTGTTCATCGTTTCGGACCATGTTTCGCCGTCGTCCGTGCTTACCCACATATGAAGCTCACATTTTTCATTTGACTCCTGCTCATAAATTTTGTCACACAAAACAACGATTCTGCCGTCGCTCAGCTGACATATTCTGATACTGTTATAATGATGTCCGCAGAACGTTTCTTCGCCTATATACTGTTTTTCGGACCAGGTTTCTCCGTTATCGTCGCTGCAGCGTAAGGTTATAAAGGTATGGTCGCGGTTGGGATGGGACGTACATTCGTTATAAATAACTATGAGTCGTCCGCTTGATGTACGAATAAGGTCCGGCCACCCCTCCATAATCGAATCGTCCCGGCTTATTACAAACTTTTCAATGTTCATAGAATTTCTCCTTTATTATTTTCTTTAACCGTTTTGTGTTGCCATGCTTATTTTATATCCTCTGATGAACGGTTTTGGCGCATTGTCCACAATATAGTTCACCATAATCATCTTTCCGTCCTCAAGTTCTACCCATGCAGAATATCCCTGATCCGGTACCGATGCATTGTCGTGGTCAATAAGATAAGTTTTGAATTCTTCAGCACTGTAAAGCTCCTCCTCTGTAAAAAGACACGCCTTAAGGTCTGCCGCCGTTCCCACAGCCTTTCCGTCCGGACCAATCTTTGGCTGTAAATATTCGCGGTAAGAAAGGAAAATAAGACCATTATCAAGCTTGCCTACAAAAGGACGGTGCATTCCCTCAACGGGAATCTCGGAAAGTCCGTAAAAGCTTTCGCCGCAGTCATCGGAATATACCACAAATCCATTGTATCCCTTCAAGGAGTTTTCACGCATAAACACGCAGAGCTTTCCGTCGGACAAAGTTAAAACCGCAGGCTCAATAAGCGTATAGACCTCGCTTGATGCCGCAACCACGCCGCTTGTCCAGGTAGCTCCCTTGTCATAGCTTTTGTGTGCGATTATCTCCGTGCGTTCGATATCCTCATTATAGCGGCTGACACATATCAGATATGAGCCATCGGGCATTTCGCGAATTTTATCGGAGCAGTATCCGTAAATACCCGTTTCACGGGTTTCGGACCAGGTTTCTCCGTCGTCAGTGCTCACCCACATATGAAGTTCAGTTTTGGGGTTGGTTTCCTGCTCGTAAATTCTATCGCATAAAACCACAATTCTGCCGTCGCTCAACTGATTCATTCTGATGCTGTTATAATGATTTCCGGAGAAGGTTTCCTCGCCGATATACTGTTTTTCGGACCAGCTTTCTCCGTTATCGTCGCTGTAGCGTAAGGTTATAAATGTATGGTCACGGTTGCCGTGGGACGTACATTCGTTATAAATGACAAGAAGCCTTCCGCTTGCTGTTCTTATAAGGTCCGGCCATCCCTCCATAATAGAATTATCCCGGCTTATCACAAATTTTTCGATATCCAGTTCAATTTCATCTATTTCTATAGCCGGAGCGGTTGTTTCGGGAGCTTCTGTAGTATCGGCGATATCCGATGCATCGGTGGTATCCGTTACTTCTCCTGGATCAGAGAGATTGCAGGCCGCCAGCGAAAGTATAAGTGCTGAAGATAAAAGCGCTATGGTAATGCGTTTTCCCATAATTATGACCATTCCTTTCTAATGGTTTTAGTCTGAAAACGCCCCGTTTTCAGACTTGATTCATCCTTGAATTTTTTGTACGATACTTCCGTGTGATAATTATATCAAACAAAAAATTAAATATCAATTGCGTTTTTTACAAAAAGCATTGCATTTTTTGCAAAACTGTGATAAAATACTTTCATAAACAAAAAATAAGGATACGCAAATGAAAGAATACCGAAGCAGTGACTATGCAACCTTTAAATATGCCAAAGGCAAAACAGATATATTCGGGAAGATGTTTCACGATTATTATGAACTCTACTTGCTTTTGAACGGAAAGGTTGATTTTGTAAACAACCATATCAAGCAAACGATCAAGCCTTTACAGTTGGTCATTATTCCCCCCGGGGAATATCATCAATTTATAGTTACCGAAAATATCGAAAGCTACGAAAGGTGTGTGATCGATGTCCATTATGGACTGCTTGAGCCTGATTTTCTGTGTACTGCATTTCAAGGAAAGGAACTTCTTTCACTTGATGAATCAGACAGGATCGCAAAACATTTTTTATACTTGACAGAGTGTCTTTCAACCGCAAACGGCACTGATTATCCGCATATTTTATCTGCTGTTGCTACCGATATCGTTTTTTTGATTAAAAATAGCACTAATGCCCAGAAGCTTTGGGACGGAAATTTGAGTCCGCTGTCACTGAGGCTCATTAGCTTCCTCGATGAGCATTATGCCGAGCCGCTTGATTTGAATTTGCTGTCACGCAGATTTTACTGTTCCGTTTCGTCGCTTTGCCACATTTTCAAGAAAGACTTCGGTATAAGCATAAAAAAATACGTCATACAAAAACGTATGAACGCATCAAATATGGCACTGCAAAAGGGTGAATCTCCGGAGGAAGTATGCACAAAATACGGTTTTTTAAGTTATTCCACCTTTTACCGCGATTACAAAAAATATTTCGGTATTTCTCCGTCGGAAACTACGCCCAGGAAGTAATATTAAAAAAGGAAAAGCACCCTTGGCAGGATTCGAAGACCTTCAGCAGATTCGCTACCGCGCATCTGCGCAAGGACGATATCGCCAGTAGTACGTGTTTCTCTGCTGTGTCCTTGCATCGAGCTTTACTCCCACCGGTCGGACTGAAAAAAAATACGGGACGGCAATGCCGTCCCGTATTTTTGTTGGCGCGCCTGGCAGGATTCGAACCTGCGACCTACCGGTTCGTAGCCGGGCACTCTATCCACTGAGCTACAAGCGCATATCACCTCTCGGTGACTAATATAGTATATCACATTTTTTGTCGCTTGTCAATAGCTTTTCGGGAATTTTTAGAAAAACTTTTTTCACACCATGGTCTCGGCATAATATTGATAATAAGTTTCAAAAATTGGGGTATTTCCCCCCAATTATATTCCAAATATACACTTTTTTATAATAGTTTTGCAATATTTTATAAAACAGTTGACTATTGACAATTATTAATGTATAATTAAAATTAAACGTTACGGTTCAAAAGGAGATAGGTATATGCTTAAAATAACAAACGGAAAAATTATAGGTAAAGAGATTACCGGCGGAAATATTTATATTGAAAACGGAACCATTTCCGCTATAACAGAGGACAACCTGCCCTTTGATCATGAGATAGATGCCGGCGGCAACTATGTTTCCCCCGGATTTATTGACACTCACGTTCACGGCGGCGGCAACGCTGACTTTATGGACGACGGAATCGAGCCTATGCGTATCGCCGCACAGACTCACCTTAAGCACGGCACGACTTCAATCTGCCCTACTACCTTGTCCTGTGCCTTCGATACACTCAAACAGACCGTCATTGATTACAAGGCACTTACCCTGGAATCCGGCAAAAACGGACTTCCGAATTTTGTGGGTTTACATATGGAAGGTCCAAACTTCGCCCTCTCGCAGGCAGGTGCACAGCCTCCGAGCTACATCTATCCACCAAAACCGGAGGAATACGAAGAGATCCTCGCTATGGGCGAAGGACATATCGCTAAATGGTCCCTTGCTCCCGAGCTTGAAGGCAGTGAACGTTTTATAAAAGCACTTGTAAAGCACGGTGTCGTCGCCTCTCTCGGTCACACTGAGGCAGACTATGAAACCGTTCGCCGTGCTTACGAAAGCGGTGCTTCCTGCCTCACTCATTTCTATTCCGGAATGTCCACGATCACACGCCGTGACGGTTACCGTATTCTCGGCACAGTTGAAGCCGGTTACTTAATCGACGGACTACAGCTCGAAATCATCGCAGACGGCTCTCATCTCCCGCCGGAGCTTCTCAAAATGATAATAAAGCTCGCCGGAAAAGATCGCCTCATGCTCGTCACCGACGCTATGCGCGGCGCTGATATGCCCGAAGGTCCCTCTCACCTCGGACGGTATGGCGAAGGGCTTCCCTGCATTATCGAAGACGGAATCGCAAAGGTTCTCGACCGATCCTGCTTTGCCGGAAGCGTTGCAACAACCGATAGACTTGTACGCACAATGGTACAAAAAGCCGGCTGCACCTTCCCCGAAGCAATTGCTATGATGTGCGAGCATCCTGCAAAGCTTCTCGGACTTAAGAAAAAAGGTAAGCTTGAAGCAGGATTTGACGCGGATATCGTAATCTTTGATGACAATGTTAATATTAAAAATGTCATCGTCGGCGGAAATCCTATAAAATAAATTTAAGTTAATAATATAATTCATATACAAAATATAATTCATATACAAAGGAAGGAAAATTTATGGAAATCAGAATTTGCAAAGACAAAGCCGCACTCGGAGCAAGTGCCGCAAAGTACGTGGCATCAAGAATCAATTCCGTTATCGCAGAGAAAGGTCATGCACGCATCGTCCTTTCCACCGGTGCGTCCCAGTTTGACACGCTCGATGCCCTTACACGCGAAAAGATCAATTGGAGTGTAGTTGATATGTTCCATCTCGATGAGTATGTAGGACTTCCCATCACTCACGGTGCAAGCTTCAGAAAGTATCTTAAAGAACGTTTTGTTGATAAGCTCCCTATGCCTCTGCGTTCCGTAAACTTTGTTGACGGAACTCCCGAGGGCATTGCGGATATCACCGCAAAACTCCGCAGCGACGAAATCGACATTGGTCTTATCGGCATCGGCGAAAACACTCATATTGCATTCAACGATCCTCCGGCTAACTTCGACACCCGTGAGGCTTACATCGTTGTTAATCTTGATGATGCCTGCAAGCGCCAGCAGATGGGTGAAGGCTGGTTCCCCACCATCGACGACGTTCCGAAACAGGCTGTATCCATGACGACCTGGCAGATCATGCAGTGCCGCGAGATCATTTCATGCGTCCCCTATGCTGTCAAGGCTAATGCGGTTGAAAAGACCCTTAAGACTGAGGTAACCACCCCCGATGTTCCTGCGACCCTTCTCAAAGAGCACCCCAACTTTATTCTCTACATTGACAGCGACTCTGCCTCAAAGGTGGTAAACTTTAATTTCTGATTATGGCAAGAAAACAAACAGGAATTGTCAGTTCGCGACGGACAACAATCCTTGTTTGTTTCCTTGCTTTCGCCCGAAATATATTGACAACCGGATCGAAAAACGCTACAATATTATGTAAGCTCAGCGAAAAAACGCACAATAATAACCGATTTCGGACATTTCATTGACAATGCTTAAACCTGCTGGTACAATTTAACTGTAGTAAAATTATTGTATGCCGCTATTTGACTGAAAGGATAAGTTACATATGAAACAGAATACAGCCCCCGAAATGATGTGGACAATGCTCATCCACCTCGGCTCCAATATGTGGAGCAAGCCCGGCGAAAAAAAGCGCTTTACCCAGGACACACTCCCATACCATGAAACCATGTACTGCGACAAGGCTACTTTCCGTGCCATTGTGGATTTTCTCCCCGAATGCGGAATCAACACCCTGCTTATCGACATGGGTGAGGGCGTAGTGCTTGATTCTCATCCCGAGCTCGCCATTGAAGGCTCCTGGAGCAAGGAGGAGTTCAAGGCGGAGCTTGATCATATCCGCAGCCTCGGAATCACTCCTCTGCCAAAGTTCAATTTTTCCTGCGCCCATAACGCCTGGATGAAGAATTACAGCTACATGGTAAGCTCAAAGGAATACCATGACTTCTGCCGCGATATTATCACCGAAACCATTGAGCTTTTCGATAAGCCGAAATATTTTCACCTTGGTCTTCAGGACGAAAATGCGGGCAATCAGGAATATTTTCCCGTTACTATCGTACGTAATGCCCCAACAATGATCGCCGATGCAAATATACTTTTCAAGACTTGCCTCGATAACGGCGTACGCCCCTGGATGTGGCTTGATACCACTGTCACAGAGTGCTTTGGCGGCGTTGAAAGCTTCTTTGCAAATGTCCCGAAGGAAGTTCTCATCTCTAACCTGTACGGCGGAAATCTTTCTCTTGATTATCCCTCTGTTCCTAATAAGGATCAGCAGGCAAGCAAAATAAGAATGACTCCCAGTGCAATTTACAGGAATCCCGAAAAGGTACAGCTTTACCATGAGCTTGACAAGCGCGGATACGAGCATGTTCCCACCTGCACTACCTATTTCGGTATATACGCCAGTGCTGCACAGGCAATGAACTACTGCAAGAACAATCTCGAAAACCAGAAAAACATCCTCGGCTATATTGCAACTCCATGGTGTCTGACCGACCCGGATGCTATTTACTCTTTAAAAAGTGAGGCTTGGCTCTTCAAGACCGCTAAAGAGAGCGTATACCCCGATGTGAAATAAGTTTTTTAAGGTGGATCGTTACAATGAACAATAACAGTAAAATGTGGGCTATGCTTCTTCATCTCGGTTCGAATATGTGGAGTCGTCCCGGAACAAATAGTTATCATTCATCTATGCTTTGCGACAAGGAAACCTGGGTTAAGATAACAAGCTTTCTTCCTGAATGCGGAATAAATACCTTGCTTATTGACATGGGAGAGGGCGTATTTCTGAAATCCCATCCCGAGATGGCCATTGACGGAACCTGGTCCCAGGAAGAGTTCAAGGAAGATCTTGCCCGTATTCGTGAGCTTGGTATCACCCCACTCCCGAAATACAATTTCTCCTGTTGCCACAACGGCTGGATGAAGGATTACGTATATAAAGTAGGTACTCCGGAATACGAGCAGTTCTGCCGTGATGTGGTTGAAGAAACTATCGAGCTGTTTGGCAAGCCCGAATTTTTCCACCTTGGTCTTGAGGAAGAAACCGTTGAGGATCAGCTCGTAGAGGGCTTCCCGGTTTCCGTCGTACGCAGCGCAGACAAGCTGATAGAAAACGCAAACGACCTCTTTAAGACATGCCGTAATAAGGGGGTCCGTCCCTGGATGTGGCTGGATCCCAATCTTGTAAAGACCTTCGGCGGCGAAAAGGACTTCAGAAACAATGTTCCGAAGGATGTTTTACTCTCCAACTGGTACTACGGTCTGGTATCTCCCGATTACCATGATTCCGAGGCTATGTACTCCCATTCAGGCAGAATCGGCGTATACGATTTAATGGACCAATGGGGATATGAGCAGGTTCCAACTGTTTCCTCATACCTTGACAGAGCCAATCCGGAGCAGACAATGCGTTACTGCAAGGAAACCTTCAACACCCCCGATAATGTTCGCGGGTACATCACTGCACCTTGGGTCATGACAACGCCTGACAGCCTCCTCGCTCTTAAGAGCGATGCATGGTTCTTCGGCTGCGGTAAGAGAAAGATTTATCCCGATTGTAAATAAAATCGGCAACAGATGGAAAGTATGGTATAATTGTTGTATTACAAGAAATTTGGAAGGTCAAAATGAGATTTTACGAAAATTTAAACCATATAAAAGAAAACCGTTGCCCAGAGCGGTCTTACTACATCCCCGCAAACGAAGGTGCATATATATCCCTTAACGGCGAATGGAATTTCAAATACTACGATGCCGATTATAAGGAAGATACTGTAATTTCAGATTGGGATACTATCCCTGTTCCATCCTGCTGGCAGCTTCACGGCTACGGCTATCCGAACTATCTTAATTCGCACTACCCTTACCCCGTTGACCCACCGTACGTACCCACCGAAAATCCTATGGGTGTGTATATGCGTGAATTTACGATCACTGAAACCGACAGACGGCATTATGTGGTTTTCGAGGGTGTTTCATCGAATTTAGAGCTGTTCATAAACGGCAATTATGTTGGCTACAGTCAGGGCTCACGTCTTCAGTCGGAGTTTGATATTTCCGACTATATCACCGCCGGTATAAACAGAATTCTTGTAAAGGTAAGAAAATGGTGTTCCGGAAGTTATCTTGAGGATCAGGATCAGATAAGATACAGCGGTATCTTCCGCGATGTATATATTCTCTCCCGTCCAAAGGGACACCTTACCGATATTAAAATCACAACTGACGGCAATAAAATAAATTCCGAATTTAATGGCAATGCTAAAGTTTCTCTCTATGACGGCGATAGGCTTCTTGGCACCGCGAATGCGGAAAACGGAGCAGTCTTTACCGTTGAAAATCCCACACTTTGGAATGCAGAAAAGCCTTATCTTTACCGCCTCGTATTTGAGTACGCGGGAGAAATAATCGAGCAAAAGGTGGGCTTTGTCACATACAGTATAAACGAAGAATCTGCCTTCTGCGTCAACGGTGTACCGGTCAAGATCAAGGGAGTAAACCATCACGACACTCACCCGGAAAACGGTTGGTGCATGACCGAGGAAGATATACTTTCCGACCTTAAGCTCATGAAGCAGATGAACATTAATGCTGTTCGCACCTCTCACTATCCGCCCCATCCGAAATTTCTCAATATGTGCGATGAGATCGGTCTTTATGTAATGCTTGAATCCGATGTGGAGACCCACGGATTTGCCTTGAGAAATTCGGCTCGCGGTTACGGATACGATATGCTGGATTTCCCGGATGATTGGATCGGAAACCTCCCGGAATGGCTTGATACCTTCATAGACCGCATCTCAAGGTCCTATCACCGCGACAAAAACCACGCCTGCATTTTCGCATGGTCAAAGGGCAATGAAAGCGGCTTCTGTAAGAATTATGTAGAAATGCTCAAATTCCTTCGCGAAAATGACCCAAAGCGTCTGATTCACGACGGAGATGCTT
>JAZRPJ010000068.1:0-3367 GCA_045649205.1 Candidatus Flemingiibacterium sp. | reverse complement strand
CCGGTAGATGCCATAATGCCTGCCATGTCAAGAAGAAGAAGCAAACTCTCGCCCTCGATAAATTCAAAGGAAACATTCACGTTGCCGGGAAGTCTTCCCTCTCTCGGTCCGTTAAGACGGGTGTTCGGGATTTTTCCGAGGATCCCGTCGATAAGGCGATCACGCTTCTTTGCGACCTCCGCATTGTCATCAATGTGAGCCACTGCATCCTCAAGAGCCTTCGCAAATCCCACAATGTAAGGCACATTCTCCGTGCCGCCGCGCTTACTGCGCTCCTGTCCGCCGCCGTCCACAAGGTTAAGTATGCGTGCGCCGCTTCTGATGTAAAGTGCGCCGATACCCTTGGGTGCGTGGATTTTGTGTCCGGAGATGCTGAGCATATCAACGCCCAGCTCCGCGACGTCTATCTTAATTGCGCCTGCAGCCTGAACCGCATCGGTAAATACGAGGATCTTCGGATTTATCGCCTTGACCGCTGCCGCGATCTCACGGATAGGCTCGATAGTGCCAATCTCGTTGTTGGCGTACATGACCTCAACTAAAATCGTATCCTCCCTGACTGCCGCCGCAACCTGCTCGGGTGTAACACGACCGTCGGAGTCTACGTCAAGGTAGGTTACCTCAAACCCCTCTTTTTCGAGAGCTTCAAGGCTGTGGAGCACCGCATGATGCTCAATTTTTGTAGAGATGATGTGCTTTCCGCGCTTCATGTGAGCGTGAGCCGCACCTTTGATTGCCCAGTTGTCCGCTTCCGAGCCGCTGGCGGTGAAGTATATCTCACCGGGCTTCGCTCCGAGAAGGGATGCGATTTTTTCACGGGCAGCGGTGATTGCCGCCTTGGCTTCCCTGCCCTTGCCGTGAAGGCTTGAGGGGTTGCCGTATACCTCGCCGAAGAACGGAAGCATTGCTTCAAGAACCTCGGGCGATGTCTTCGTTGTCGCCGCGTTGTCGGCGTATACAAATCTTTCTGCCATTTCTGTAATAATCTCCATTCTGCCGCTCAAACGGCGGCACAAATATATTAAGCGTGAAACAGTACTTTATAGCCAAATTAAACTTTCACGCCAATTCCTTTCGGTTTATACAATAATTCTATGCGAAGAATGCACCGTGCATCCTTGTACTTTTATTCTATACCTTTTTGGTGTATTTTTCAATAGTTATTACAAAATTTGTCTGTAAACATTTTGTGAACTGTTTAACAATGTCCGCTTTTAGCGGTAAAGCTCTGCCTGTGCGCAGGCGAGAGCGTCACATCGCTCGTTGTAGGGATGCCCTGCATGACCCTTTACCCAGACAAATTTCACATCATGGATTTCAAGAAGTGAAAGTAGTTTCTCCCACAAATCGGGATTGAGAGCCGGGGACTTGTCTGACTTTATCCAGCCCTTTTGCCGCCATCCGTAGACCCATTTTTTCTCGACGGAATCAATCATATACTTTGAGTCGGATGTAAGTGTCACATGACACGGTTCTTTCAGAGCTTCGAGAGCGGATATTGCCGCCATAAGCTCCATTCTGTTGTTGGTAGTCTGCGCCTCGCCGCCGGAAAGCTCCTTTTCATGCTCGCCATAGACGATTATCGCGCCCCAGCCGCCGGGACCGGGGTTGCATTTGCAAGCGCCGTCGGTGTAGATATTTACGTTTTTCATAAAGCATCCCCTTCCTTTGCAGCCATGTGAAGTATATCCATTTTGAGAGTGGTGCAATCATTTTTATACAGTTGTTCGGAGATGCCGTCATAGGCATCCCCGACACACTGATTTATTGTATGTTGATTACCTCTGCGGTAAAATTACCGTTATCACGGAGATATGTCATCTGCTTTCTGTATTTAACGAGAATTACACCGAATATTATAAACGCCGCGGCAATTGCCATACCGCCTATACTGAGCATGGTAAGCGATGTAATTGCGTTCGATATTCCGGTGAAGAAGCACATAAATATAACCAATCTTGAAACGTATGCTGTAGGTGTACCGGTTTTAACAGTGGTAGTCACAGCCTTTATAGTCTTGATCACTTTTGCGTAGTAAATGATATAGAAAACGAGAGCCAACGAAAAGATTACGCAGTACAGTCCTCCAATTATCATAAGGACTATCGACGCCTCGATTTCAACAGCGTTGATCGCCATAACTATACCTGCAATAAGTAATATGAGCGAGGCAAGAATTATAATAGAGAAAGCGACAATCACCATCACCATGGTAGCTATATTAACGCCCTTGCAGAGCGCAAAACCCGTGGTAGACGGGTAAGGGCTTTCCTTTTTCGCCGCGCCCCCGAAAATCATCCAAATGCCGATAATCATAATAATATTCGGAATACTTCCTATGAGGGTTCCGATAACACCACCTATCGCGATTCCCGAATATATCGAGCTATACATTTGCAAATCAACATCGCCAACGCCCCCGAATAATTCGTAATAATTTGCGACCAGGCTGTCGAAAGTGGCAAACATACCAATGTTAGTTACAGTAGTGATAAGAATTCCCACAGTAAAGAGAATTGCCGCCGCGAGGAAAAGTCCGCTTTTTGCCGTATTCTTGACTACCGTACGGGCATCCTCCTTCGGTATATTCGCAAGTCCGGAGATCTCGCTTCCGCACTTCACGCAGAAATTCGCACTATCATCAATTTGAGCTCCGCATTTCGTACAAAACACAATAATTCCTCCTTAATTTACAATGATTGTATAAGATCAATGCCGAATCTAATTACTTAAAATACTTGACGCCGGACTCAAAGATCTTCTGATCCTTGTCGCCCTCGATGTTGACAGCAACATTGTTTCCGATACGCTCGCTGTGACCCATCTTACCGAGGATACGTCCGTCGGGGCTGATGATGCCTTCTATCGCGAATGCGGAAGCATTGGGGTTATAACGGATGTCCATGGTGGGATTTCCGTCCATGTCAACGTACTGGGTTGCGATCTGACCGTTAGCCGCAAGGGAGCGGATAACCTCTTCGCTTGCGAAGAATCTGCCCTCGCCGTGAGAGATCGGAATGGAGTGAATGTCGCCAACTTCCACGCCTGCAAGCCAAGGAGATTTTGCGGTTGCGATCCTGGTGCGAACCATCATGGACTGGTGACGTCCTATGGCGTTGAAGGTAAGTGTGGGAGATTCGGGAAGCATTTCGTCCATGATCTTACCGTAGGGGAGAAGTCCGGATTTTACAAGTGCCTGGAAGCCGTTGCAGATACCCAGAGCAAGTCCGTCACGTTCGTCAAGAAGACGGGTGATAGCGTCCTTGACCTTGGGGTTACGGAGTACCGCGGTAATAAATTTACCGGAGCCGTCAGGCTCGTCACCGCCGGAGAATCCGCCGGGAAGCATGAAGATCTGTGCCTTGTC
>JAZRPJ010000067.1:0-4153 GCA_045649205.1 Candidatus Flemingiibacterium sp. | reverse complement strand
TGTGGGTTTTGCATTGTATAATACCTCCTAAAGTTGAATAAAAAGATTATACAACTTAAAAAGAGGCGACCCACATAATTCGACAATAGTCTACAAAATATTCCGTATTTTTCCTTCGGCGGCGAAAATCCGACGAACATTTCTGCCTAAAAATATCCTTTCATAAATTTAACGTGTACTACTATATAATGACGGTTTAAGTCGAAATTGTTGCAGAAATGTCGAAAAATGAAATAAAAAACGCTTATCACAATGATAAGCGTTACAGCTTGTCGAAAAAGTTGTTTCAAAAAATAGCTTTAGTCATTTTAGATAAACTGAATATTTTGAAAAGCCTCTCCCTCCGGGAGAGGTGGCAGCCAACGGCTGACGGAGAGGGATTTTTGCCGATATTCACCCTCTCAGTCGCCTACGGCGACAGCTCTCACTGCGGTTCGGTCACGTTGCGGCTCTGACTGCCACCGGCAGTCATTCACTACCGCACCGCCGCTTCGCTACCCCACTGGGGGAGCCTAATAAATTTGTGCAACTTTTTATAATTGCTTTTTAGCAAGATGTTTTTCGACAGGCTGAGCCTCTCCCTCCGGGAGAGGCGGCAGCCACCGGCTGACAGAGAGGGATTTTCGCCGATATTCACCCTCTCAGTCTCCTACGGTGATATGCTCCGGAGTTCGGGGCGGCATATAAGCAGGACCGTGCCCCGATGTCCGGGACATGACCCCACAAATTTCGCCCCACCCCTTGCTTTTCGCCCGAAAATATAGTATAATATATAATGTATAATTATACGCAAAAAACGAAAGGCAGGTTCATGCCATGATAAAGATATTACACTGCGCCGATCTGCACCTTGATAGCCCCATGTCGGCTATGGGCATCTCCAAAGCCGAACTTCGGAGAAATGATCTACGCGCCTCTTTTACGGCTCTTACTCTGTCCGCAAAAATAAACAATGTGGACTTTCTCATAATCGCCGGTGACCTTTTCGACTGTGAATTCGTCACAAAGGATACCGTCGCCCTGATAAAACGTGAATTTGAAAATCTGCCGGACTGCAAAATCATCATCGCACCCGGTAATCACGACCCATATACAAACAGCAGCTATTACCGCCGCACCGAATTTTCGAATAATGTCTATATATTCGATTCACCGGAGCTTTCTTTCTTTGACTTTCCCGAGAAAAATACCACAGTCTACGGCTGGGCATTCACCGAGGAGCATATGAAGAAGTGTCCACTGGAAGGATTTTCTGTGGAAAACCCCTCCCGGATCAATATCCTCGCCGCTCACGGCGACCTCGACCGTCCCGATTCCGACTACTGTAATATACCCTCAAAGCTGCTCCGTCAAATCTCATTCGATTATGTGGCTCTCGGTCACCGTCATACCTACGAAGCTTACGACGATTCACGCATCGCCTACAGCGGATGCCTTGAGGGCAGAGGCTTCGACGAAACAGGGGTAAAGGGCGCAATTTTAGCTGTGGCGGAAAAGGATAACTCTGCCCGATTTGCGGCAAAATTCGTGAAATTTTCCCGTCACTGCTATTCCATCGAAAATTTAGATGTCACCGGTGCCGCCTCCAATGCAGACGTCATCCACAAGATAACAGCTCTTATCGGCGAGGGACATTACAACGAGGAATCCGCACTGCGGCTGAATCTTGTGGGCGAGGTTTCAGGGGATTTCAAAATTTCCCCTTCCTTTATCTGCGAACAGTTTCCGCAGTTGTTTATTTTAGAAATAATCGACCGCACTATGCCCATCCTCGACAAGGATAAGCTACGAGGCGACATCACCATCAGAGGCGCATTTTTCCGTGCACTTGAAGCAGAGCTTACCTCTGACGACAAGGAGCAGCGTGAAATTGCGGCAATGGCTCTGCGCTACGGTCTTGCGGCTCTCGGCGGCAATGATATTGTTGATTTTTGAGGTGCCTTATGTATATTGAAAAACTTCACATAGACTCCTTCGGAAAGATTTCCGGGCTCGACCTCGACTTTTCCGACGGCATTAATATAATCGAAGGTCCAAACGAAAGCGGTAAATCCACTATTGCCGCATTTATTAAATTCATACTTTACGGAATCCCCTCAAAGGAGCGCAAAAATATCCTATCATGGGAAAGTGGACGAGCCTCAGGCAGTCTGACACTTATGTCCGACGATAAAAGTCAGCGCTTCAGAATTGAGAGAAGCCTTGCAGGAAGCAAGGAATCCTTGCAGTTTATCGACGGGAATACTAATTTGCCTATAAGAAATATTGACACATCCGTGCCTATCGGCGAGCTGCTGTTCGGCGTTGATGCCGACATGTTCTCCGCTACCGCATTCGTGTCGCAAATCGGTGACTCACCAGCCGGCGGTGCAGCTGTGGGCGGTTCAAAGGTAAGCGAGGGAATAGAAAATATTCTTTTCTCCGCCGATGAATCGGTCAACGCTCAAAAAGCGGCAGGCAAACTGGATTCTGCCCGTGCGGCTCTCCTTCACAAAAACGGCAAAGGGGGACTTCTCTTCGAAACCGAGGAAAAATGCGCCGCACTGGAGCTTCGTCTATCCAATGCCGCATCCGCAAATATGGAAATCACCGAGCTTGAGGCACAGCTTGCTGACTCAAAGGAAAAGCTTGCCGATTCCGCTGAAAAGGCAAAAGCTTCCGCCGAAAAGGCTGACGGCTGTGAGGCATGGGTACTCTTAAGGCTGTTTGAAAAGGCTGACGGTATCCGCGAAAGGATGAGAATGCTTGGAAGTAAGCTTTCCGCGGATGATTCTGCCGATGCCGCGGCGAAGGATGCCCTTGAAAGGCAGATTGCCACCCTTAATCTTCTCCGTGAGGAAATGGAAAGTGCTGAAGCGAAGGAAGTTTCATCGGCCGTCACCCATGACCCGCGGTTGGAAGAATATATGGATAGAGGCGGACGTCGCGGACTTGAGAGCGAGCAGGAAATTCTCCGAACCCACAAAAAGACATTCACAGTTTTGGGTATTCTTTGCCTCGTTATCGGCTTAATTCTGGCTCTTATGGGACTTTTCCCCATACTTCTTCATTCTGTGCCAAATGCCGTCATGCTCGGTCTTTGCGCCTTCATGCTGGCAGGGGGAGTGTCGCTTCTCATCGCCGCCTCGAAGAAGTCCGCGGCAATTAGAAAGATTTCGGATGAGTTCGACTTTGACGAGCTTGACGGACTTATCTTAAAAGAAAAATCGGAAAAAGACGCCATCGAATTTGCAAATCTTGCCGCTGAATCGGCGAAAAAACGCTTCCTCGATGCCGTTGAAAGAGCGGAGCTTATCTACGGCTGTCCTGTGGAAAAGCTCGGTGAAAAGCTTACCGAAATCACAAAAAAGCAAAGCGACATAAGTCTGGTCCGTATCGAATACGACAAGCAGAAAACGCTCCTTTCGCAAATAGAGGAGCAAATTCGTCCTTACAGCGAGGCAGAGCTGCGTGAAAAGGCAGCAAATATTCCCTCTGACGTTTCCGCCGCCGAGGATTTGCAGACCTTCCGCCGGGAGGCAAAATTTTTCGAAAAGCAAGCGGATGTTCTTGAAAAGCGCACCGCCGAGCTTGAAAAGACTTTAGCCGGACTTTATCCCACAGCGGAAAATCCCTCGGAGCTTTCCGACAAATTGGCAGAGCTTCGCAGTGAAGCCGCAGAGCTCGCCAAAAAGCACGCCGCCTACAAGTTGGCATTTGATAAGTTAAATATTGCCAGCGACTCCCTCAGGGCTGAAGTTGCTCCCAAGCTTGCAAGAGATGCGGCAAAGCTTATGGCTCACATAACGGGCGGCAAATATACCGAGCTTGGAGTTGAATCCACCCTTGATATGAGCGTCACCACCGAGGCAGGGCTGAAGCCCATATCCGTCCTCAGTGCCGGAACAAAGGATGCCGCGTACATCTGCCTACGTCTTGCGCTTATTTCACTTTTGTATAGAAGCAGCACACCGCCCGTAATCTTTGACGAGGCTTTCAGCCGTCAGGATGATTCCCGTCTTGGAAGTATCATGCAACTCATAAAAATCGGCTCGGCGCAAAGCATAATCTTTACCTCAAACAGCCGAGAAGCCACCGCCGCTGAAAAAATCGGCGATTTTAAACACATCAGGCTGTAATCATATCTTTCCCTCTTGTGAAGTATACTTTACAA
>JAZRPJ010000066.1:0-30807 GCA_045649205.1 Candidatus Flemingiibacterium sp. | reverse complement strand
AGCTGATACTTAAGAGAAGAGCTGCCTGCGTTTACTACTAAAACTTTCATTGTTTTTCCTCCGTTGTATTGCATAACTGCATTATTTATGGTATAATGAATGTATTCAATAACAATATTATAGCCTATTTTTGCATTTATTACAAGTGTTTTTTGATTATTTTTATCATATTAACAAAATATTACCCGAAAAAGGGCTATGTTATGTAAAATATGACCCTTAATTTTAACAGTTAGGAGAGAAAATATGGGCGTATACGCTGTAATCTGCGAATTTAATCCCTTCCATAACGGTCATGCCCTGCTTCTTGGCAAAATAAAAGAGCTTGACAAGGATGCGAAAATAATCGCCGTTAAGAGCGGCAATTTCGTTGAGCGCGGCGATGTTTCAGTCGTCGATAAATACAGCCGAGCCGAAATGGCACTGCGGTGCGGCTGCAATCTTGTTTTGGAGCTGCCGTCGCCATGGTGCTTTTCAGGAGCTGAATTTTTCGCTAAAGGCGGCGTGCATATTGCTGACAGTATCGGAGTGACGGACTTTCTTGCCTTCGGAAGTGAGTCCGGGGATATCCGGTCCTTAAAGCTTTCTGCCGGGCGGCTTTCTTCCGCTGAATTCGCTGGGAAGCTTGCCGAAATGCGTGATCTTCATCCGAACCTTTATGCGGCGGCTATCCGTGAGAGGACATATACTGCTCTTTACGGAAAAAGTCACCATTTCGCCGGTTCGAATGACCTGCTGGCACTTGAATATGTTTCGGCAATTAACGAGCTTTCGTCAAGTATAACACCTGTCACCGTAAAGCGTGAGGGCGGCGAATACAACTGCGAGAGTTTAGAGAAAATCTGCTCGGCAACGGCAATAAGAAAAGCCATAGCCGATGGGACGGAGCTGACGGGACTCATGCCCGAGGCGGCACTCAACGTCCTGCGCCGGGAGCTTGAAGCCGGTCGAACTTACAGTCTGTCAAAGCTTGATGCGGCGGTGACGGCGATTTTGCGAACCGTATCTCCGGAGTATCTTTCGGAGATTATGGAGATTTCGGGCGGTATGGAAAACCGGCTTATAAATGCGGCAGACAAGGAGCGTACTGTCGAGGGAATCATATCTGCGGCAAGGCAGAAAAGATACTCCGATTCCCGTCTTCGTCGGGCGGTCATTTCGGCGGTTATCGGTATCAAGACCGCCGATGCCGAGGCATTGCCAATGTTTACTGTTGTCCTCGGAGCGGATGAAGTGGGACGCGGACTACTTGCAAAGTGCCGTAGGAAATCGAACATTGCCATTCTTTCAAAGCCTTCCGATGAAAAGAAGCTGACTGGAGAGGCTCTTGCCCAGTATTTACTCCACAAAAAGGCAGATAGAATAGCTGAACTCTGCTGTATGGGCGAGCCTAAACGCGGTGGCCCTGTGATGCTTTAAGGGCTTTTTTCGGCACCGGTCGGTTGACAAATACTTGATATTATGGTATAATTATAGTGCAATTTTGATATGGTGCGTTACGGCACACAAGGGTACAAGCTATGCTGATTGATTTTCATGCTCATTCTTCCGGGATAAGCATTTGCTGTAAAAAAGATTACAGGGCGATTATAGATATTAATAAAGAACACGGTATCGACGGTTTTATACTGACAAACCATTATCAGAAGGAATACGCCGAGGAACGTCCTAACGGACAGCTTATAAGAGATTATATCGACGAATACAAAATGGCGAAGGAATACGGTGATAAAAATAATTTCCGCGTATTTTTCGGTGTGGAAGTTACAATGGCGCGTTACCCCCACGTGCATTTTCTCGTGTACGGAGTTGACACCGATTTCCTTTATAGGCATCCCGATCTTTACGGATATACTCAGGAAGAACTGTACCACGCTGTAAAGGAAAACGGCGGAATCCTCGTTCAGGCGCATCCTTTCCGAAATAATGCAACCGTTCTTGATACGAGCCTCATGGACGGAATTGAAATAAGCTGTCATCCCATATATAAAAAATCATACAGCGAAAGATTAATTCAAGTCGCAAAAGAGAATAATTTAATCGTAACCTGCGGCGGCGATTACCATGCGGATTCCTACAGACCGAAATGCGGCGTATACGTGCCCGATGACATCACCGACGAAAAGACACTATGCCGCTACATCACTACGGCGAAGTATACCGCACTGTGTATCCAAGAGCCGTATTTCGATGAGGTTGCGGATGTGTTTTTCACAAATTCATGATATTAAGGAAGTAAGAATGGAAAAGAAAGTATCCGATTCGATTACGGAGCAGGTTCATATCCTGACTCAAGGCTCACTTAACGGCTACCAGCGGCTTTTCGGCGGACAGCTTATGAGCTGGATCGACATTGTTGCCGCGGTGGTTGCACGCCGCCATTCGGGGATGAACGTGACGACGGCGGCAATAGACATGCTTGAATTCAAGGCTCCGGCTTATGCCAACGACACGGTTCTCATCGTAGGCAAGCTGACTTACGTTGGCAGAAGCTCCATGGAGATCAAGGTCACGGTCTACGTTGAGGAGCTTAACGGCAACCGAAAGCTTATAAATACCGCTTATGTGATCATGGTTGCCCTTGACGAGAACGAGAAGCCGGCAGAGGTTCCGAGGCTTATCCTCGAAACGGAAGAGGAGCTTCTTGAATACGAAAATGCAAAGCTCCGCCGTGCAAGAAGAGCGGAGTGCAATAAGTAAGTTGAAAAAGGAGAATAAAAATGAAAAAAGTAGCAGTAGTGATGGGCAGTGATTCCGATCTGCCGGTAGTTAAGAAATGTCTTGATCAGCTTGAAAAATTCGGGATTCCCTACGAGGCGAGGGTAATAAGCGCACACAGAACTCCAAGAGCTGCAGAAGAGCTTGCATCAAAGGCAAAGGAAAACGGCTTTGGCGTGATCATTGCGGCGGCAGGTAAGGCGGCGCATCTCGGCGGCGTGCTTGCGGCTTACACGACTCTTCCCGTAATCGGTATTCCGATAAAATCCTCCACTATGGACGGACTTGATTCACTTCTTTCCATGGTACAGATGCCGGGTGGTATTCCTGTTGCAACCGTTGCGATCGACGGAGCACAGAATGCAGCGATCCTTGCGGCGCAGATGCTTGCACTTTCCGATGATGCGCTTGCTGAAAAGCTTGAAGCCTTCAAGGTGGAGATGGAAGCGGGCGTTATCGCAAAGGACGCACAGCTTCAGGCTTCTCTTGGACTGTAAAGGGTGGAGCTATGAAAAAAATAGCGGTGCTTGTTTCCGGCGGCGGAACAAATTTACAGGCGATTTTAGATGCCTGCGAGAGCGGAATAATAAGAAGCGGCAAGGTGGAGGTCGTGATTTCAAGTAAAGAGGGGGCATATGCCCTTGAGCGCGCGAAAAATCACGGCGTTTCGGGAATTGTCATCCCCAAAAAGGACTACCCCGACCGTGTGGAATACACCAAGGCTTTGATTTCTGAGCTTAAAAGCCGTGACATCGACCTCGTGGTGCTTGCCGGCTTTATGATAATCCTCGACGAAAGCTTCACAAGAACATACGAAAACCGTGTAATCAACGTACATCCTGCCCTTATTCCCAGCTTCTGCGGCGAGGGCTTCTACGGACTTCACGTCCACGAAGAGGCACTTAAAAAGGGCGTCAAGGTTTCCGGCGCGACGGTTCATTTTGTAAACGAAGTCTGCGACGGTGGACCAATCATCGCCCAGAAAGCGGTAGCGGTCATGGAGGGGGACACTCCCGAAATTCTCCAAAAGCGTATCATGGAAGAGGCTGAATGGAAGCTCCTTCCCGAGGCGATTGAGCTTTTCTGCTCGGACAGACTCACCGTGGCGGATGGGGTCGTACATATAAAGTAAAATTTAAGGGCGATGCCGATGGCATCGCCCATCTTTTTATAAATGTGCAAAATCCCCTTGACTACGGGAGTATTTTTATGATATAATTAATGTAGCTATTTATTCTGAATTTACCGAAAGGATAACAAGATGAAAACAGATATCGAAATTGCAAACGAAGCCACGATGCTCCCCATTGCTAAAATCGCAGAAAAGCTGGGCGTTATGGATGACGAGCTTGAACTTTACGGCAAATACAAGGCGAAAATTACCGATGATTTCATTCGCCGTACTGCCGACAGACCCAACGGAAAGCTGATTCTCGTAACCGCTATCAACCCGACTCCTGCAGGTGAAGGTAAGACTACCACCACCGTAGGTCTTGGCATGGCTATGAAGAAGATCGGCAAGAATGCGGTCATCGCTCTGCGCGAGCCTTCCCTCGGACCGGTATTCGGCGTAAAGGGCGGCGCGGCAGGCGGCGGATACGCCCAGGTCGTTCCCATGGAGGACATCAATCTCCACTTCACGGGAGATTTCCATGCTATCACTGCGGCGAATAATCTTCTTTGCGCTATTCTCGATAACCATATTTTCCAGGGAAACGAGCTTAATATCGACCCTCGCCGTGTGGTTGTTACACGCTGTACCGATACAAATGACCGTACACTCCGCAACTGTGTTGTAGGTCTGGGCGGCAAGATGTCCGGTGTGGTCAGAGAAGACCATTTCCAGATTACGGTTGCCAGCGAGGTTATGGCGATTCTTTGTCTTGCGGAATCTATTTCCGACCTTAAGGCAAGACTTGGCGATATCCTCGTTGCATACAAATACAACGGCTCTCCTGTCTATGCAAAGGACATCAAAGCGCAGGGCTCTATGGCGGCACTCCTTAAGGATGCCATCAAGCCGAACCTGGTACAGACTCTTGAAAACACTCCCGCAATCATCCACGGCGGACCGTTTGCCAATATCGCTCACGGATGTAACTCCGTCCGTGCCACAAAGCTTGCCCTTAAGCTTGGCGATTATGCCATTACCGAGGCAGGCTTCGGTGCTGACCTTGGAGCGGAGAAGTTCCTGAACATCAAGTGCCGTAAAGCAGGACTTGCTCCCTCGGCGATAGTTCTTGTAGCTACTGTCCGTGCGCTGAAATACAACGGCGGCGTTCCCAAGGCGGAGCTTAAGGCTGAAAACTGCGAGGCTCTGTCCCGCGGTATCGTAAACCTTGAGGCACATATCGAAAATCTCTCCAAATTCGGCGTACCTGTAGTGGTTGCAATCAACCGCTTCGATACAGATACAGATGCAGAGCTTGACGTGATCCGCAAGGCATGCGAGGAAAGAGGCGCATCCTTCGCTCTTTCCGAAGTCTTTGCAAAAGGCGGCGAGGGCGGAATCGAGCTTGCGAAGAAGGTTGTTGAAGCCTGCGAGAAAGAATCCGATTTCAAGACTCTTTACCCGAACGAAATGTCTATAAAGGACAAGATCACTACCATCGCAACCAAAATCTATGGCGCAGAGAAGGTTGTTTTCGAAGCAGGTGCGGAGAAGCAGCTGTCTGAAATTTTAGCGCTTGATGAAAAGTATCAGAGCTTCCCCGTATGTATGGCGAAAACACAGTATTCGCTGTCCGATGACCCGGCGAAGCTTGGTCGCCCCACCAGGTTCACCCTTACTGTCCGCGAGGTGAAGCTGTCGGCAGGTGCGCAGTTCATCGTGGTACTGACCGGCTCCATTCTCACCATGCCCGGACTTCCCAAGGTTCCGGCGGCATATGCCATTGACGTGGATGACGACGGAAAGATCGTCGGTCTGTTCTGATGGAAATATTAAAAAAGATTACCAATTCGGCAGAGGAAACCGAGGAAATCGGCGCATTTGTTGCCGACTATGCCATTGAAAAGGGCGAGGAGTTTGTTGCCCTTTACGGTGACCTCGGGGCAGGGAAGACTGCATTCAGCCGCGGATTTGTAGGACTCATTTTCCCCGAAGCGGAAGTCTGCAGCCCCACCTATTCCATCGTGAACGAGTACGAGGGAGGAAAGAAGACTGTCTTCCATTTCGATATGTATCGCATCGAGGACGAAGATTCCCTCGATTCCATCGGCTTTTACGACTACTTCGGTCGCGGCATCATCCTGACCGAATGGAGCGAAAATATCCCATACGCGCTGCCCGAACGCTACATTCGGGTCAAAATTGAAAAGCTTACGGGTGACAGCCGAATAATTACGGCAGAACTTGTAGGCGCAGATTAAGAGGAATAAATATGCTTACTCTTGCAATAGATTCCACCGCCAATACCGCCTCATGCGCCCTCGTCAAGGACGGGCGTATGCTGACGCTTTACACGGTGAACGGACTTCTTACTCACAGCGAAACTTTGCTGCCAATGATTGAAAATTCTCTTTTAAAGGCGGGCATTTCCTTCGATGACATCGATCTATATGCCGTCTGCGACGGTCCCGGCTCTTTTACGGGAGTCAGAATCGGTGTTTCCCTTATAAAGGGACTAACTTTCGGAAAAAACAAGCCCTGCGTGGGCGTTTCTACTCTTGCGGCTCTGGCAAAAAATCTTGACGGGCTTGGCGGTGTTACCGTACCGGTTATGGATGCGCGCCGAAATCAGGTATATACGGCGATTTTTGAAAACGGTGAGCGAAAGACCGAGGATATGCTTATTCCCCTTGATGAGCTTTACACAATGCTCTGTGAGAAGGGGATTACCGAAATCCGCCTCTGCGGCGACGGCTATGATCTTGCGAAAAAGTTCTTCTCGGAGAAAGAAATAACCGTCCGCGATACGCCGGCGCTGATGATACCCCAGAATGCACTTTCCTGCGGACTTTTAGCGGAAGAAGCCCATGCCGTGGGAAAGGTACTTACCGACAAAACCTTGTCCGCGAAATACCTTCGCGCATCCCAGGCGGAACGTGAACGGGAAGAAAAACTAAAGAACGAAAAATAATAAACATATAGGAGATTATCATGGAAAAAATTTTAGCACTTGCTTGTGACCACGGCGGTTATGAGCTGAAAAAGGAAATTATGAAGCATCTTGACGAAAAGGGAATCAAGTATCGCGATTTTGGCTGTGACGGCGAGAGCGTGAACTATCCCGATTATGCAAGAAAGCTCTGCGAGTCCATCCAGTCCGGCGAATGTTACCGCGGAATCCTCGTATGCGGAACAGGCATCGGAATGTCCATGGCAGCAAACAAGCATAAGGGAATCCGCGCAGCTTGTGCATCCGATGCATTCTCGGTTAAGTTTACAAGACTTCACAACGATGCAAACGTTCTTTGCCTCGGCGGCAGAGTGGTTGGCTTCGGTCTTGGACTTGAGCTTTGCGATATCTTCCTTGACACCGAATTTGAGGGTGGACGCCATCAGACCCGTGTCGATATGATAGCGGCAATTGAAGCCGAGCAGGCAGGTAAATAAAGAAACATCACGCAGTCATCTGACTGCGTGATGCCATATCTGCATGAGATTGTGACCGCGCTGAGAATAATTATAATAAAATCTGTTAATTAATTCCTAATCCCCTTGTCATCAAGGGGATTTTTGGATATAATAGTGGTAAAAGCATTTACATGGAGGAAAAAATGACACCACATTCAATAGACACAAAATCAGTTTTAGCAGAGCTATCTGTTACCGAATCGGGACTCACCGAAGCGGAAGCGTCCGAAAGACTTCAAAAGTACGGCGAAAACAAGCTCCGCGAAAAAAAGAAAAAGACAATGTTCGCGCGCTTTATCGACCAATTCAAGGATGTAATGATTATAATTCTCCTTCTTGCGGCGGCAGTATCTGCGGGTATTGTAATCTATGAGCTTATGCAGGGTCACGGAAGTGTAGGGGAATTTTTTGAGCCGGGACTTATTCTCATTATCGTTATTCTCAACGCTATTATGGGCGTTGTCCAGGAAAGCAAGGCGGAAAAGGCACTGGATGCCCTTAAAAGTATGTCGGCACCTCACGCAAGAGTAATCCGCGGGGGAGAGGAAAAGATTATTGGTGCCTCCGAACTTGTGCCCGGTGATATTATACGTCTTGAAGCCGGCGACTTTGTGCCTGCCGATGCAAGGCTCATTCACAGTGTAAGTCTTAAGAGCGAGGAATCAGCACTGACCGGTGAATCCGTTCCCTCCGAAAAGGATGCATCTGTTGCAGTTGACGAGAAAGCACCTCTCGGTGACCGGAGCAATATGGTCTTCTCCGGATGCTCCATCACCTACGGAACTGCTACTGCGGTTGTCAGCTCCACAGGCATGAATACCGAAATGGGCAAGATTGCAAATCTTCTCGAAGGCGAGGAGGAGGGGCAGACACCGCTCCAGAAGAAGCTGGCACAGCTCGGCAAGTATCTTGGCTTTATCGCCCTCGGATGCTGTGCGGTGATATTCGCAGTAGGACTTCTCAATGACAAGCCAATCATGGATATGTTCATGACCGCTGTTTCCCTTGCGGTTTCGGCGATTCCCGAGGGACTTCCGGCAATCGTTACTATCGTTCTTTCCATCGGTGTACAGCGGATGGTCAAGAAAAATGCCCTTATCCGCCGTCTGCCTGCGGTGGAAACTCTCGGAAGCGCATCAATAATCTGTTCCGATAAAACGGGTACTCTTACCCAGAACAGAATGACCCTCGTCAAGGCGTATGCCGAGGGCGAGGTTGATGTGGAAAATGTTGCCTCTGACAACAGCGAAAAAATTAAAAATCTCCTAATTTACGGAACTCTTTGCTCCGACGGCACCGTTACTGTGACCGACGGTGAGGAAAAGCATATCGGCGACCCCACCGAAACGGCGATCGTTCTTGCGGCATACAAGAATGGTTTCACTAAGGCTGACCTTAACGCTAAATATCCACGTATGGCAGAGATTCCTTTTGATTCTGACAGAAAGCTTATGTCCACCGTCAATAAGATTGACGGCAAGAATATTGTAATCGTCAAGGGCGCATTTGACATGATGCTGCCTCGCTGTATTTCCGGCGATATGGAAAAGGCGAGAGAAATGACCGCCGCCATGAGCGGAATGGCGCTTCGCGTGCTTGCCATAGGCTACAAGGAAATTGACGAGGTGCCGGAAAATCCCACCTCCGAGGAGCTTGAAAATAACCTCATTTTCCTCGGCCTTGTGGGCATGATCGACCCGCCTCGCCCGGAAGCGAAGGACGCGGTTGAAGTCTGCCGCAAAGCCGGAATTAAACCGGTAATGATTACCGGCGACCATGTAATGACCGCTTCCGCTATTGCAAGGGAGCTTGGTATTTTAGAGGAGGGCGACCGTGCCATCACCGGTGCGGAGCTTGATGCAATGAGCGATGATGAGCTTGACGCCCAGGTTGAAAATATCTCCGTTTATGCCAGAGTATCCCCCGAAAATAAGATACGCATTGTCAAGGCATGGCAGAGAAAGGATCAGATCGTATCCATGACCGGCGACGGCGTAAACGACGCACCGGCACTTAAAGCGGCGGATATCGGCTGTGCTATGGGTATCACCGGTACAGACGTTGCCAAGGGTGCCGCTGACATGACCCTCACCGACGATAATTTTGCAACCATCGTCGAGGCGGTAAAAGAGGGAAGGGGCATCTACGCCAACATCAAAAAGGTTGTGGGATATCTCCTCGGCACCAATATCGGCGAGATCATTACCGTGTTCCTTGCGATGATCGTGTGGCATCAGGCGCCGCTTCTTTCCATGCAGCTTCTTTGGATCAATCTTGTAACCGACTCACTTCCTGCCATTGCGCTCGGTATGGAAAGATTGGAAGACGGAGTAATGTTAAAGAAGCCGCGCCCCAAGAATGAAGGCATTTTCGCAGGTGGCTTCGGTGTAAGAATCGTGCTTCAGGGTGTTATGTTTGCACTTCTCACTCTTGCCGCTTTCTGGATCGGATGCGGATGCTCTTTCGGCGAAATCAGCAGCCTTGCCGCAGATTCTGCAGCACTTCACCGCGGTGAAACCATGGCGTTCCTTGTGCTTGCACTTTGTCAGATCGTTCAGGCGTTCAATATGCGCAGTGACAAATCCCTCTTTAAGGTGGGCTTCTTCGGCAACAAGACACTTAATCTTGCGGCACTGTTCGCTCTTGTATCGACTGTACTTGTAGCGGTTTTGCCGGGCGTGAGAGTTGCGTTTGGACTTGAGCTTTTGCCGATAGCTGATTATTTCATCTGTCTTGGACTTGCGCTTGTTCCGCTCGTTGTGATGGAGTTTGCAAAGCTTGTGAAAATCGTTAAGTGATAAAATGATCGCCGAGAGCGACCGATTACGGCAGCTCTCGGCGATTAAACTAAAAAAGCACGCATATGCGTGCTTTTTTCTGGTGAGCCACTGGAGATTCGAACTCCAGACCCTTTGATTAAAAGTCAAATGCTCTGCCAACTGAGCTAGTGGCTCATCGTACCCGGACTCTCGCTCGGATACCCATATATTATATCATATCAAAAGCGGCTTGTCAAGTGGTTTTTACAATTTTTTTGGTTGGTGGGGGAGGTAAAAGATTATTTTTGACTTTTTTTCAAAAATCCCTTGACAGAATGTCAGAAATATGGTATCATATTAATGTTGTAAATATAGGGGTATAGTTCAGCCGGTAGAACACCAGTCTCCAAAACTGGGTGTCGTGGGTTCAAGTCCTTCTGCCCCTGCCAAGTCTTTAGGTCGATTTAGATCCGACCGAGAAAACCGCGCCAAGGCGCAAGAAAAGCAGAGATTTCGAAAGATTTCTCTGCTTTTTTCGCGCCTAACTTTTTTCGAATTCCCATAGATCCATTTTCGATTTTTCTTCGAGTCGAAGGATTCGAACTACCGAAAATGCGATTTTTCAAGAACTGAATACGGAACGCAAGCGACCGGAAGGACTTGAACCCACGACAGGGTTTCAAATTCTTCCGGTTTTTTGCGTTAGACACAAATTGTTTACAAATAGTCCCTTCCAAAACAGACCCATCCCTTCTCCGAAAGGAATTGAACCAGCGAATTTTCAAAAAACTATTGACAAACGCAGACTATTGTGATAGTATATACTACAGCAATAGTCTGGAGGTTTCCGATATGCAAAAATTATTTGACAGCGAATTAAAGGTTATGGAGCTGATTTGGGCAAATGAACCCATCAGTGCTAAAGAATTAAGTATCCTTGCAGATAAGGAATTCGGATGGAATAAAAACACCACGTACACCGTTATTAAAAAAATTGAGGCAAAGGGATATATCAAGCGTACCGATCCCGGTTTTATTTGTGTTTCACTTATCTCCAAAAAAGATGTTTGTGAAAGCGAAACACAGACCTTGGTTGACAAGCTCTTTGGCGGTTCAAGAAAAGCACTTTTTTCAGCTTTGATAGAAGATGAAAAGCTAACAAAGGATGAAATCGACGAGCTTCGAAAATTGATCGACAAGAGGTGATACAATGCTTGGAGAAATCTTTTATTGGATATTCAATATGAGTATCGCCGCAACGATTTGTGCGATACCCGTATTGCTTCTTCGCTTGTTCAAAAAAATCCCCCGTCGGATTTTCATTTGGCTGTGGCTTGTGCCATTTGTTCGAATGTGTATTCCCGTTGGAATTTCAAGCAAATACGGCATCATGGCTTTGCTATCCAAGTTTACCACTAAAACAGTAACTATCATTCAAATAGGCGACGATTCGGCACTTACTATGATGAATCACGTAATGGGGGCAAACAGTTATTTTCCAATCACTTATAAGGTCAATCTTCTTGAGGATCTCTTTCATATTGCTTCTGTGGTATGGATTATCGTAGCCTTGGCGTCGATTCTCACTTTGACGATCATTTATTTCATTACGCTTGGCGAAATGAAGGATGCCAAAAAATTAAAGGATAATATCTATATTTCAGACAAGATCAAAACACCTGCGGTTTACGGAATCATCAATCCGAAAATAATCCTTCCGACCGAATACGATGCAAACAGACTGAACTTCATATTGATGCATGAAAAATCCCATATAAAACGAAAAGACAACTTCATCCGTCTTTTGTCGCTTATCGTTGTGTGTGTTCATTGGTTCAATCCCTTTGCGTGGCTCTTGCTAAAAATGCTTTATTCAGATATTGAGTTTGCTTGCGACGAAACTGTACTGTCGAAATGCAACGAAACAGAGCGAAAAGAATATGCATATACACTACTCTCGACAGCAGAGAAAACAAACGTATTTGCCGTATCCTTTGGTGGCTCAAAAATCAGAATCAGAATTGAAAATATCTTGTCTTACAAAAAGATCTCTTATTTCTCCATTGCTGCATTTTCCGCACTTATTATGGCAATCTGTTACATACTTCTTACCAACGCATCCTGAAAGGAGTACATTATGGAAAACAAAAAATTCAAAAACTATTACCTGCTATCACTCCTCGGCGTAATACTCGCATCCTGTTACCCGATTTATATGGGAATAACCGTCATTGTCGATATGATTCGGTACGGCACGGTATATGCAGAAAACTATCCCAAGTACATCATTCCGTACACACCGATTGCACTTGCTCTCTTGGTCGGTGTTGCTCTGATATCCGTCGCACTCAAATACTTTAAGAAATACGCATTACTGTTTGGAACTATAATTTCAACCATATTATTTTTTGTATTTGAATTCATTTTGGAAAGGACTGTAACTGTTACTCGCACAGTAACCGGTATTTTCTCCACATTAGAAGATTGGCAGATGTATATGTGCTATGTTCCGCCAAACAGCTTTGAAGAAAGAACTTGGACGGAAGTTGATGTTTTGATGGGTGAATATAGCCCTGCGTTCAAACTTCATTTTTACATAATTTCTATTGTCCTTATCCTATCCATCTTAAATTGCTTCTACGGATTTGCAAAAATGATACAGACAGGCGATAAGAGCCGCTGCAAGTCCCTCACGATCCAATCGATCGCAAGCGGCGCTTTTCTTGGAATGTGCATTTGGGCGTGCTTTACAGCTTTTTATAGAAACGGCGACATTAAGGTTTCTGCACTTTCCGCAATACTGATGAGCGCATTTTTCGTTCTGTTCGGTGTAACTGTTGGCATATACGTTGCATCATTTACGCTGAATAAGAAACCGCTTCTGTCCGTGTGGTTGCCGAGTATATCTGCAACTGTTGTTACTCTGGTTATGTACATTGGCGAAATGATTTTACTTAGCGGACATCTTTATCGCTTTGGCGATGGGTTCTTTTTCGCAGGAATACCCGGGATTGTACTTGCGCCGGTAGATATTGTTGTCATCATTGCTTCGGGTGTTGTTGCGGCAATCATCGCAAATGCAGTCCGCAACAAAAATACATAGGTCTCGTTTGCAAGCATGGCGTTGCACCCCGGAAGACAGCGGTCACGAGCAACTCCCATCATCGCCAAGAGAAAAGTGTACCCTTACAGCAAAAATTACGGACTGTTTTTGTACGGTAGCCCTGTATGGATCTATTTTGCAGTGGTAACGTAATCACATACACCGATCATGACGGTCATTATATGCGAAAATGCGAAACTTCCTTGACATCATTTTGCTGTATATGCTATAATGATATTGCGAAACCGATTTCACAGCCACAGAAGGAGGGATGTCATGCTTCAACCGGTTAAAATTGCGGATGTCGCTAAAGCAGCCGGCGTATCGGTGTCCACTGCCAGCAAAGCACTCAACGGCACAGACCGTGTGGGCGAGGAAACGGTAAAAAGGGTTAAAGCTGTCGCAAAGCGAATGGGGTATACACCCAATATGGCTGCGCGAATGCTTTCCAGTCAATGCAAGACTATCGGCATCCTTATCCCGGATGAGCCGGAGCCGCATGTTATTTACGGTCAGTTCCGACGTGGACTTGCAGAAGCTATGGAAGAGATTGCCGGATTCGGATACCGCGCGGAGATACTGACCTACTCCCGCGAAAATGATATAGAATCATTTCCTGAATGCCTTCGTGAGCTGGAAAATCGCTGCAGCGGACTGATATTTATTCCCAGCTATCATGTAAATGATTACATTGCCTGCGCAGAGAAGCTGAAGATCCCGAAAATATCTCTTCAGCTTGCATCAGATAATAGTATCTGTCCGTGCGTCACGGTGGACGAGCGAATGATAGGACGCATGGCAGGCGAATTCCTCGGCTTTATATCGGTGGGCAAGAATACTGCCGTCATTGCCGGTGACAGTCGGATGCCAATTCACCGATTGAATATTGAGGGATTCCTTCAGGAAATTACTCACAGTGAAATGACACTTGTCGCAGTGGAGGACAGCTTCGGTGACAGCGCACGAACCTACGAGCTTACAGGACAGCTTTTAAGGGCTCATCCTGGGCTTAACAGCATATTCGTTTCCACTTATACCGCGCCGTCGGTCTGCGCGTATCTGAAGGACTACGGACTCGCCGGTCAGGTAAAGGTTGTCGGAGTAGACGTAAACGAAGCGTCGGCAGATTGCCTGCGTGACGGTTCATTATCGGCGGCACTGTATCAGAATCAGCGCCGTCAGGCGCGGAGGGCTGTGTAACTTATTCTTATGATGATGCAGGGGAAACCTTGCCGAAGCCGTTTGATTTTTCGCCCGGAGCTGGTGCTCCGGAGCAATCTTGAATACCTCCTTTAAGGAGGAGCGAAATGAAACTGAAAATGGGAAAAGAAATCCTGATATGCCAAGGAATGCGCCCGGAAGAACATCTATGGGGCCCATATCAGTTCCCGTTACCATATAACCTCGGGGACAGACTGGTTGTATCTGTACATGTGGAGGAGGACACTATCCAGCACTTCGGTTTACCCCAGCGCTGGTTTGAGAGCCGCGATCAAGGGGAGCACTGGAAGGAGGTGGATCCTTCTTTGGCTGCAGAGTGCGGATTAATGCTTCCAAACGGCGACCGGATCTATTTTCCGCCGGAATCGGGATACAGCCTCAAGAATAAATATACCTTCCCATCTCAGGGTATGCTGACCCCTGGATATGATTTCACCAAGCAGGCGGAGGAGGGAACCATGCCATTCCCGGACGGAATGACCGGCTGGTGGGGCGGAACTACTATCCGCGCCTACAACGCTGACCGTCTTCCGCCCAGCCTTGCAAAAAAAGAATGGACGGCGAAACGCATCCCTGCCGGACAGACAGAGGCAGTGGAAGAGAAGGTACCGGTTGATTGGCCTTATCTTACTCGAGTGGTGTTCAACAGTGATTATGTACTGAAGCCTATATTCCCACGCGGTACGCCGAAGTTAGGACCTGACGGAGCTGTGTGGATCAGTGCCTATTCCGGGGAGGGACATCTGAACCCGGAGAACGGACAGTACAGCCCATATTATTCAGCAGAGCTGTTCCGCTCAACAGATAACGGTCACAGCTTCTATCAGCACGCACACATGGAATATCCGGCTGACGGAAAGGAATATCCCTATCTCAGCGGCGGCTTCAGTGACAGTGACTTCGCGTGGATGCCGGACGGATCTATGGTCTGGTTCTTCCGCAGTGCGTGGTACGGTTCTACCGGCTGGGAGTGGGCGCCTATGTATAGGTCGCGTTCTACGGATGGAGGTCATACATGGTCAAAGCCGGAGAAGTTTGCGTTTACCGGAATTCTGCCAAGACTCTGTCCATTGAAATGTGGTACAACGCTTATCTGCTATGCCAGACCGGGCATCTTTATTCAGGCAAGCCTCAATGACAGCGGTACGGAATGGAGTGAGCCGCTTGTTGCAATGACGCCTGATGACCGCAGTCATCTTGCCAATATCCATATTGATCAGCCTTGCTTCCATGAATGGGACGGTGCCTGCAACAATCCCGAACTGCTCCCAATTGATGATCATACAGCACTGCTTTTTTACAGCGACTTTTATTACCCGGATGCGGAGGGCGTAAAACGCAAATCTATCCTCTGCCGTCGGATCACCGTGGAGAAATGATGGACTATATTCTTCTTGGAATATCCCTTTGCTTTGGTACAGCGAAAAATCTTATCGCAAAAGCCGGTGAGGATATCTTTGCCGGCACAAAGAGGCTGATGCTGACAAATATTATTACATCCCTTGTTGCTTTGGCTATATTTGGAGTGCAGGGCCTTGATTTTTCTCGTATTATTGATCCTGCTTTTCTTTTGATGGCATTCCTGTACGGAATTTGCACCATGAGTTCTCAAAGCCTGTACATACTTGCGGTCAATGGGGGATCGGTGTCGATCTGTGCGCTGATCTATGCCTCATGCTTCTTAATACCAACTGTGTTTTCCGCAGTATATGACAGAGAACCGGTATCGGTAATGAAAATCACCGGAATCGCGGCACTGATAGTTTCTATCGCTTTGGTATCGCTTCGAGGAAAAAGAGGACACGCCATTGACAAAAAGCACCTTCTTCTGGCACTGTTAAGCATGTGTGCCGCAGGCGGCACGGGAATTCTGCAGAAGTTGTCTGTAAGGCAGTTCCCGGGACAAACAAACGAATTTTTGTTTGCCGCCTTCGCATTTATGCTGATTCAATCCGGCGGAGTGCTGCTGCTCCGTTCTCCGGAGAAAAAAGGATATTCCCGTAAATATTGGATTTATGCCGTGTTGCTTGCTCTAAGCGTGGTGATAGCCAGCCGCCTTAATATGCATTTAGCAGGCGCACTGCCGGGTATGATGTTTTTCCCGGTGATCAATGGCGGAACGATCATGCTGACGGCACTTGTGTCGGGTGCCTTGTTCCGTGACCGGCTGCCGCCTTCTGTGTGGGGGGGAATTATCATCAGCGTAATAGCGATGGTGATGATATCACTGTAAATTTCAAATAACAATCGAGCTGTTGCACCTAAGTGCAACAGCTCATATCTATATTATTCTTCAATCCGAATTATAAGTCCGCAGCGCTCCTTAACCTGCATTTTTTCAAAATATACTTTTTCAAGGGGGATCCACTCCTTAAAGAACCGTTCTGCCATTCCCGGCGAATTTCGCTTTATTATTCGTGCACGCTGAAGCTCGGGAGAGATATCCAAAAATACGGACAAACTGTAATATTTCGCAAGCTCAGGATGCATGGAATATGCCCCCTCGATTACGGTCAACTTTTTCGGTGTGACCGTCACCGGTGGACAAAGAGTAAAGGTGGCGCAGTCAAATCTGCGGTAATTGACCGCCTCGCCTCGGCTGTGTGGTAGCAGAACCTCCGAGAGAAAACGTTCTCTGTCAACATTTCCGCCAACTTCCGCATACCGCTCGGGAGTGCGCTGTTCGGGACGGAGAAAGAAATCATCCATGTGGAAGATATTGCAGTCATACAGAGAAGTCAGAATGTCAGCGAGAGTGGATTTGCCGCTGGCACTGCCACCCTCTATGGCAACCGTAACTGCTCCCCTCTCCATAGCCTTGTCAATTTCCGCAAAAAGGGAGAGAAAAGGTACATATCGGTTGGCGATGACACGGTAGGCAGGATGATAGCTCTCTCGAAAAGTATCCGAGTGATGAGTTGCCGGATATCCGTCAGCCGCCCATTTTTTAAGTTCAGAATCAAATTCACTTTGCGAAAAAGGCAGGGCATTTTCGAGTATCAGCCCATTGGCGACGGCCAGCTTTTGCTCTAATTCTTCTATGTTTCCTGCCCCTTGTTTTGCGGATTCAAAGAAAAGCCTACCGAGGGTTTCGGGGTGGAGTCCTTGATCAAAATAGGATAGGTGGACACGGCTATACTCACCGTCAAGGGCTTCGGTGCGTAGTTCGCTTCGTTCTGTCAGAGTTTCATACTCTTTTTTTATATATTCAACCGTGCCGGCAAGAGATGATACCATATGCTCACACCCAAATGTACTTTGGTGAAGGAATTTGAATATATCTTTGATTTGCAGATCAGGATATCTCCGATAGTGCTTTATGAGAAGATCGCGAGTTTTATTGGGTTGTTTCATACTTATCTCCAAGTTGCTTTTCTAAACCTAATACTTTTTTCCCGTCAAGCAGCATGACAATCGGGGGAATTAAAATTATCTGTACGATGATTCCGGGGACGGCGGTTGTAAACGCGCCGGAAATAAATGCTGCAAAGCTAAATCCGCTGCCTTTTATTACCATGCAAACAAACATTGCTGTGCCCCATACGATCCTTCCAACTATCATTGCGATGAGGAGAGAACAGTAAATAAACGGTTTTTTTCTGGGCAAGAGTCTGTGCAAAAGTCCGGAAACCAAGCCGTATGCGGCAAGTTCGAAGACCATGCAGATTGCAGAAGGATACAAGGGGGGGAATCCTCCGGTCAGCATAGAACGCATTAAGGGGGCGACCGCTCCTACCGCTAAACCCCAAGGCCATCCGCAGATAAATCCGCAGAGCAGGACGGGAATATGCATGGGGCAGAGCATAGAGCCGATTTCCGGAATCTGTCCCGTCAAGAAGGGCATAACATAAGCAAGTGCCAAAAAGAGTGCCGCCAAAATCATTCTGAGTAAATTATTTCGTTTCATGAAAGTTCCTTTCCTACAAAAAAGTGCCACTATCCCTACAGAGATAATGACACCTTCATAGTATCGTTAATAAAATATTGCAAGTAAAATTGAAGGAACTTCTGTCCCGCTGTCTTTCTTCTGAAATACTGATTAATTATATCATATCGCTTCAGTTTTGTCAAGCATTTTGTGCGATAATGGTGCGGAGTTTTGCAATTGTATCGTCAATTAATTCTTTTGTATTAAGGCTTGGTACGCCGACGATGATGTTTTCGCATTTTCCCATTGGGATGAGGATTCGGATGGCATCCGCCTGACCGATGGCAACCGCCATTTTTTCGGTGATCTCGCCAAGGAGCGAGTCTGCAATCACAATACCAACAGGCCCGATGATAACGTCAGCCTTGCGGCAGGCTACGACTACCGAATTTTCGCCGGTTGCGGCATTTTTGGCACCGGCTTTCAGCATTGCGGAGGTGGCAACGGCATTAGTGCCGATTGCGGTTAAGTTAATCCCCTGAAACTGCGCCGATATTTCTTTTACAAGTGTAGCTCCAAGCTGACCGCCTTGTCCGTCGATTATTGTTATGTTCATTTTACCCCTCCTGCGGTTAGTACAATTATTATAGCATATAACTTTGCGGAAGTCTATACTTATTTGTAAAATTAAATTTTCCACATGAATCTGCGGATTTATGACAAATCCGTAGGGCAGGGGCTTGCTCCTGCCGCTTTGAACCACAAAATAGTGGGCGGATGCAGAATCCGCCCACACAGTCACTATTAGGTTAAAGCACAGAATCCCAGTATGCGAGAATGTGCTGTATACGCTCCTCACCGTATTCTTTTGAAGCCTCTTTTGCGGTATCGGTGAACCAGTCATCGGAGGTGCCTATCTTGTCTGTACGGATAAGCTCGGGACGGAGTGCCCAGAGATCGGACGTTTCAATCTTGCCTGCGTGGTCACCACCGTCATCTCTTGGCGGATAGACGGGAGAAACGTGGATCCAGTTCCAGGGGTTGTCCTGACCGTCCATAGTTCCATAGAAGTCCTGCATCTTGCGGTCACCCCACCAGCCGATGCCACGGGTTTCCTCAAGGAATTTGAAGATTACACGTCTTGATGCGTCAAGGCAGGCTGTTTCGGTAGGATTGGGAGCTTCGGTCTGATGTGCGAGGACGGTGTAGATATTTCTAAAGCCGGACTTCAGGAGGGACATATAGATATTGTACATGGTGTCGTTAAGTACCTTGCCATCCATGTCAATGGTGTTGCCCTCGGGACCGCGTACCGCATAGCTTGCACAGCCGTACCACAGCGGGGGAGCGATGATGATTTCGTGCCTTTCTTCGATACGCTCGCAGATAGCGTAAGCTACTTGGGTGTCCGTACCGAGAGGCATATGCATACTGTGGTATTCGATAGTGCCGACGGGGATGAAGAGCGGCACGTTTCTTTTCTTTGCGTCTTCAAGGTAATCGGGATAGCAGTTTTCGAGTTTCATTTTATTTCTCCTTCAAAATTATAAATGTTCAAGTTCTTTTTCGAGGCCGTCAAGCCGGACGATCTTTTCGGAGGTGAACCTTTCCGGGGTTAAATTCGGGTCGATAATAGTCAGCATGATTACACCTCATGAAATTATATCTTTAAATTAATTATACACGCAAACTTCACCGAAGTAAATGTACATAATAAGCGGATGCTTGGATAAAATTAGCGCGAATTTATCACATAACTATTGACAATAGTGTACAGACGTGGTAAAATTACAGTGAGGTGATAGAAATGTTCCCGGAAGATACTTATCTTATTAACTTCAATGCAGTCTACAATTTAGGCGGTTATTTTTCGATTCCGGCAGGAGGAAATTGGTCGCTTAATACCTGCAGTTTTGAGCAGTGCAAGTTCTATTTTATTACAGAAGGTTCATGCGTCATCACCATAGAGGGAACCGAATATACAGCCTATGCCGGAGATTGGTTTTTCATTCCGGCGCGTACAAGACACTCGTATCATAACATAAAGGACGCGCCTTTCTCAAAATATTGGATGCATTTCGATCTGTATCCCGATGCAAAGCTTTTCGACTCACTCAGACTACCATATCTGGTCAAGGCGGATAGCGACGGACGTGTCCTTCGGCTCTTTAAGGAATTTGACACGGCACTTCAAGGCGGACGTCTTACCGACCGACTTACAGTAAAGGCGAAGCTTATCGAGCTGATAGCCGAGTATATAAAGACGGCGAATTCCGATGTGGATAAGGTGATGGACGAGGGTGACAAGCGGTTTGATTCACTGCTTCGTTATATAAACGAGAATCTGCAAAAGCCCATGTCAAACGAAGCTCTGGCACAGATGTACTATCTTCATCCGAATCATTTTATCAGAGTATTCAAGGAAAAAACGGGGCAGACTCCCGCAAGGTACATAAGGAATAAGAAGCTTGAAAATGCACGTCAACTGCTTGAGGGGACCGAAATGTCAATATTCGAAATTTCCGCAAAGGTTGGATATTCAGACCCGGCACACTTTTCACGGCTGTTCAGTGAACGGTACGGTATGTCACCCACTGTATGCCGGGAATATTTCAAGCGGAGTTTATTAATGTAAAATGAGAAGCCGCATCCCCATTCAAAGGTCGGGGATGCGGTTTGCTTTTTGTTTAAAGATTATTCGAAAAATTCCTCGCAAACTGCATCAAGGCAGTACTTGGAGCGAACGATAGGTTCGCGATGCGTCCATTTTCCGTTGGTGAAATCGGGAATTGCCACGGGCATTGAGCCGCAGGCGATGGAAGCCTCGGAAAGGGGAGTGATACTCATCCATGCTGCAGTGTCGTAAGCATCGATGGGAGTCTGTGTTCTGTTTCTTACAGCCTCGAAAAAACCGTCGAATACGAGATAGTCCACACCGCCATGACCGCCGACTGCCTTGTAGTTCTTGTGGAGGGGATGAATGTGATCCTTGGAGAATTCTTCGTAGGGGATAAATTTATGCTCGTAGGAAGGAGTGTCGAGCATACCGTCAAACATCATGCCGTGCTTGTTCTCGGACCAGATGCCGCGAGTACCCTGCACGAGATTCCCGCGGGTATAGGGACGGGGCAGGGATGTGTCATGGGTAAGGGTGATGGTTTCACCGTGAGCACATTTGATCATGGTGGTGACAATGTCGCCCTGGGCAAAATTATAGCGTCCATTGGGATCATCAGGACGGTAGGCGCGAATCCATTCCTGGATTCCGGCAGATTTTGACGCCATGGATGTAAGGGAAACCATACGGTTTCCGCGGTTTATGTCAAGATACTTTGCAATGGGACCGAGCTCGTGGGTTGGATAGAGTTCGCCGCAGCGGTTCATGTAATTGCGAAGACGGTAGTGGCGTATTTCGTTACCCTGTGCGATCTCATCGCGAAGATCGTGACGGTATCCGCCCTCGCAGTGGATAAGTTCACCGAACATGCCCTTCTTTATCATGTTGAGGACGGTCATTTCCTCTTCGCCGTAGCAGCAGTTTTCAAGCATCATACAGGGCACTTGGTGCGCTCGTATGTGCGGACGATATCCCAGCACTGTTCAATGGAATATGCGCCTCCTACTTCAACGCCTACATACTTTCCGGCAAGCATGGAGTCGATGAAGATATCGGTGTGAGCCTCCCATGCTGCAGGAGCAACTATTGCATCTATATCCTTGCGTTCAAGGAGTCTGCGGTAGTCGAGCACCGCTTCGGGGCTGACACCGGTCAAGTCTTCAACCAGCTTTCGTCCGGCTTCCGTGCGGTCTTCGTAAAGATCGCATACACCGACGACCTCTACCCTTTCACCAAGATATTTAATAACCATTTCAAGAAGGCCGTATCCGCGCTGTCCAAGACCGACCCATCCAACTCTTACTTTCTCCATAATAAGCATCCTTTCTGTGTTAACTGTTGTACCAGTTAACATTAAATATACTATAGCATAGATTACAAAAATGTCAATATGCTTTTATAAAAACCGCAAAAATAGTCATATTTTTAAGTAGACGAAGAATATCCCTTTTCTTTCAGAGCGGAAACAAATTTATCTGTCGGTTTTGCACTTGTACCCGAATGAAATTTTTGCCGCATCCCGGTGGGATAAATTTAAGGCAAAGGAGTGATATCCTTTGCCTTAACGTTATTTTACTGGAGAAGCAGGAGTCCGAATACGAGGGTAAACAGCGCGACCGTTTCAACGATACCGATAACGATAAAGTAGTTTGCTGTACCCTTGCCGGTTTCGCCGAGAGCGTCTGCGGAAGCCGCTGCAACTCTGCCCTGGAAGAGTGCGGAAAGACCGATTGCAAGACCTGCAAGAATTCCAACGAACATACAAAGGGTTGCGGAAGCCGCGCCGGATTCTGATGCACTGCGGATGAAGTTCATGAGAAGAAAGCCGTAAATTGTCTGTGTAAGAGGCGCACCGGAGAACGCAACCATCATAAATGGAGCGGGCTTGCCGTTTGCGTAACATTTCTTCCATGCACCAACCGATGCCATTGCAGCATAACCTGCACCAAATGCCGAGCCGACGGCGGAAAGACCGAGAGCTGCCGCCATGCCGATAAACTGAAGTTCCATGATATTAATATCCTCCTTGATGAATGTTTATTTTTTGCTTTTTATTTTCTTAAAAGGTTCGTAGGCAACGCCGGACCACTCCATTCCCAGCTGACCGGAAAATTCGAGTAAGTTAAGGCGCACGCCGTGTACTACAACGGACAAAAATCCCATTACGATGTTGAGAAGATGTCCTATTACCATAATTACGATGCCCACAACAACAAGAGCGCCGTCAAATCCTGCCGCCATGTCATTGAAGCTCTGTGCGATTGCCAGGGATGCCATACCTACCGCAAAAAGTCTTATATAGCTCATTACGTTGCCGAAAGCGGAGATGGTGTTGAGAAAGACGGTAAATGCACCGCCAAGTCCGGATTTAAGACCGGCAGAGAAGGATTTTCCCGGCTCCATTCCGCCGAAGAGAACGACCATGAGAAATCCTACGCCCACAACTGCCGCAACTACCGCTATATTCACAGCCTCACCGATAACGAGGTTCAGAACCAGGAAATAGAGGGCACAGATGGAGAAGAGCCAACCGAGGTCGGCGAGCCAGCTGAGATTTTTCTCGCAAAACTTACGTCTGATGCTCATGACACAGGCGAGTGCCAACTGGATAACACCGATACTGAAGCAGAACCTCATAACATTATTCTGCACCGAGGATGAATCCACGGAGAAGTATTCGGGATAATTGGCAAATCCCGGAATAACCAGGGCTTTGAGGAAGGGGATCTTCATCGCTCCTTCAAGACCGAACCATGTTCCCGTAATCGCACCCCAGACAATGGTGGTTGCCGACAGTAAATAGAGAAGCATGATCACGTTTGTGACCTTCTTGGTTTTCAAATTGAACGCCAGTGTTCCGATAAGGAATAGCGCGCCATACCCCGCGTCGCCGATTATCATGGCGAAAAAGAGAGCGAAAAAGGCGAGAAACCAGAAGGAAATATCGTATTCTCTGTATCCCGGAACAACGCCGAGAATATCGAAAATAGGTTTTATAAGTGCCGTCAGCTTGCTGTAATGGATCTTCGTGGGGACCGCTTCATCGCCGTCTGCCACATCATTTATCATCCATGCCCAGCTCTGCTCTTTTGCGGCGGCGGTAAATCCGGCTTCTTCCGATTCCGGAATATATCCGCTGAGCCAAACAAGGCTCTCATCTTTCCCCAGGGTTTCGCCGATGGATGAATATTCGGCGTCATTCTCTGCTTTCAGCAGTGCCTCCGAGTAGCTTTTCAGGTGCTTTGCTGCTTCCTTTAACTCTTCTTCGCAGCCCTCAAGCTCTTTTTTACAGCTTTCAAGCTCCGCTTTAAGTTCTATAGGCCCTTTTTCGGGAACCATAAATTCAAGCGCACTTACCGCACTGTCAAGCTTTCCCATAACCGCTACGGTTTCCATTTGCTCCACCGATGCAAGGCGGATAAACTTTACATTTTCGTCCTCTGCAAGGGCTTTATATACCTTTTTGTCGAGGCGGTAGAAATGGAGATCAAGGTCCTTCGGAAGCGATCTCAGCGATGCCGAATCGAAATCACCCCAGGGCTTAAGCCTTTCGACTTCGATCGTAAGCTCGGTAATTTTTGATGTGAGGGACGCTCTTTTTTCAAGGGCTTCCACCGAACTTGAATAGATTTCCTCAAACTGATCTTCCGTGAGCTTTTCCTCGGACGCGCCCTCTTCGGGAACATAGTCCTTAAGCTCAAGGAGCAGCTTTGACAGAGTCGCAAATCTCTCTAAAATTGCGGAGTCTGCCGTTTTCTTTTCCGCTACATGAAGTACGCCCATGTCACGAAGAGTAGTCAGCAGGTTATCCTTTTCAGATGCTCTTGTGACAACGCAGACGGCTTTCATTTTTTCTATCATGCGGTTGCCACCTGCCTTTTCTTTTTAGCGATCTTGCCTCTGACAACGGCGCTTGTCTGCTGGTCGCCAAGATAAATTTCGATAATGCGGATATTTTCCTTGGCTTCGGGAATCTTCACCTTTTCAAACAAGTTTACTCGCTGTGAGGTAAGCCGCAGTTCGCGGTTTAAAAGCTCACTTTGCTTTTTAAGAGTCTGCAGAAGGACATTCAGCCTCGCTATTTCACGCATACGGATGATCGCCTCATCCACCCAGAGAGGGTAGTCTGCCACATCGTAGGAGATCTCCTTAAATGTGAGCTCCTTGAACACGGGAACGATAACGCCTGCGATATTGTTTTCAGTACATACAGCCTTTTCGGGCTTTACCAGGTTCTCGATTTTCATTGTGTCAGAAAACAGAGTGTTCTCTGAAAATACAGCAACCCAGTTGTCAAGACCGTTCACCGCTGCGGCGTATTCCTCTTTTTTTCGTTCATACTCCTCGTCCACCTGCATGATTACTATCTGAAGCTGCTGCTTCTTAAGCTGCAGGGTGGGGAGATAGCGTTCAAACTGCTTTAAATCGTCCTTTTGCTTTTTTAACTCGTTTTTTGTTAATTTTACAGATGCCATAGTGCCTCCACATCAATCAGCGGTCAGGGGCTTTGGCCATCTTTCCAGCAAGAGAGCGGTCTTAAGGCCCGTTTCGCTGGGAAGGAAGCAGTCTGCAAGAATTTCCCAACCGAGATCGAGGGCTTCTTCAAGGGAAATATTGACACGCAGATCCATAAGCTTGGTTTCAAAAAGCTCACCGTATTTAAGCAGCTTTTCGTCCCACTCGCTCATTAAAAATCCCATGGATTTCTTTTCAAGGCTTTCCTTGAATGCGCTATAGAGCTTTATCATACAGTCCATGAGCGCACGGTGGTCGTTTCTCGTTCTGCCGTTGACGTTCTGCTTAAGTCTTGAAAGAGAACCGAAGGGCTCGATTCTTCCGTTCTTGAGGTAATACTGACCCTCGGTGATATATCCGGTGTTGTCGGGGACGGGGTGAGTTACGTCATCGCCGGGCATTGTGGTAACGCCGAGGATCGTAACCGAGCCGAGTCCGTCGAAGGCAACCGCCTTTTCGTAACGCGCCGCAAGGCAGCTGTAAAGGTCGCCGGGGTAGCCTCGGTTGGAGGGAACTTGTTCCATGGTGATTGCCGTTTCCTTCTGTGCGTCGGCGTAGTTTGTCATATCTGTGAGAAGCACGAGTACCTTTTTGCCGTCAAGGGCGAATCTTTCCGCAACCGCAAGGGATAAATCGGGAACGAGAGTACATTCAACGGTAGGGTCTGCCGCGGTGTGGACGAACATTACCGTTCTGCCCATTGCGCCGCTCTTCTCAAGTGTATCCTTGAAGAAGAGGTAATCGTCGTATTTAAGTCCCATACCGCCGAGGACGATGACGTCAACCTCGGTCTGCATTGCGATTCTGGCAAGCAGCTCGTTGTACGGTTCACCGGAGGCGGAGAAGATCGGGAGCTTCTGACTTTCAACGAGGGTGTTGAATACGTCGATCATGGGAATACCGGTACGGATCATGTTCCTTGGCACGATTCTTCTTGCCGGATTTACGGAAGGACCGCCTATGGGAATCATATTTTCTGTAAGTGCCGGGCCGTTGTCTCTCGGAACGCCCGTGCCGTTAAATACACGGCCGAGAAGGTGATCTGAATAGGAAACCATCATAGGTCTGCCGAGAAACTTTACGGAATCGGTTGTGCTGACACCCTGGGTACCCGCAAACACTTGCAGGTAAACCATGTCACCGTCAAGCTTTATTACGTTTGCATAGCTCTTTCCCACAAGAGCCAGGTCGCCGTTTGCGACATCGGTGGCTCTTACGGTTACCACATTGCCGACGATAGATTCGATTTTTGTATATATCTTCTGCATGGCTTACCTCCTAATTACCAGATTTTTCTGTATAGAATTCTCTGATCACAGCTTCGTGTTTTTCGTATGCTTCGGTATTGAACTCGATCGTATGCCAGTCGAGAAGGAGCTGACGAAGCCTGTTAAAGAACATACGGATGTCATTCTTTTCTTCAATATTGTAATTTCTTGTGATAATGTCGTACATCACATTAAATTCGCGCTTCTGACGCTCCGGAGAACACGCGGCATCCACCGGGTCGAATGAGTTCTGCTGGAGGTATGCGGCGTCAAGAAGCTCGCCCTTTTGGTAGGTGGTATAGTCCTCCGAGGAAGTTCCTTCCTCGCCGATAACCATCATCATCTGATTGATTTCGGTGCTTCTTTTAAGGATGTGGCGCGCATGGCTCACCTTGTCACTGTCAGCGATACTGTTGTATTTCGACCAGGAATCGATGGGGTGAATTGCCGGGTATTTTCTCGCATCGGAGCGTTCACGGGAGAGCCCGTGGAATGCACCGACCACCTTAAGAGTCGCCTGAGTTACCGGTTCTTCGAAGTTACCGCCGGCAGGAGATACCGTACCGCCGATTGTAACGGAAGCGGTTCTGCCGTCGTGGAGTCTTACTTTTCCGGCACGCTCATAGAAGGAAGCGATTACCGATTCAAGGTAAGCCGGGAAGGCTTCATCGCCGGGGATCTCTTCAAGACGTCCGCTCATTTCGCGCATGGCCTGTGCCCAGCGTGAGGTGGAGTCTGCAAGCATAAGAACCGAAAGTCCCATCTGACGGAAGTATTCTGCCAGAGTGATGCCGGTGTAAACCGAAGCTTCACGGGATGCAACGGGCATTGATGAAGTGTTGCAGACGATAATAGTGCGCTCCATAAGGGATCTTCCCGTTCTCGGGTCATCAAGCTCGGGGAATTCCTTTAGAATTTCAACAACCTCACCGGCGCGCTCACCGCAGGCGGTGATGATAACGATATCCACATCGGCGTTCTTTGCTTCCATGTGCTGAAGCACCGTCTTGCCTGCGCCGAAAGGACCGGGAACACAGAAGGTTCCGCCCTTTGCTACGGGAAGGAAGGTGTCGATACAGCGTATCTGTGTGATCATCGGCTCATCGGGCTTAAGTCTTTCCTCATAGCAGGTGATAGGCTTTTTGATAGGCCAGGAAAATACCATGGATAGACTTTTTTTGTTGCCCTTTCGGTCCTTTATAACGGCAATTTCACTGCGGACGTTGTAGGTTCCTTTTTCCACAATAGATTCAACGGTCCAGTCCTCAAAGGAAAGGTCGAATGGGACCATGATCTCGTGGTTAAATATGCCCTCGGGTACAGTACCGATAGCCTCACCGGGACGGACGACGTCGCCTACCTTAACTCTCGGTGTAAATTCCCAATCCTTGTTCGGGATGGGATTGAGATACTCGCCGCGCTCAAGGAAGTATCCGCACTTCTCGGCAAGATCGGGAAGGGGATTCTGAAGGCCGTCGTAGATCTGGGTAAGAAGACCCGGACCAAGCTCAACGCTCATAAGCTCTCCGGTGAACTCGACCTTGTCGCCCACCTTGATTCCTTCGGTCATTTCGTAGATCTGCATATCGGCAATGCCATCGTTTATACGGATGACCTCGCCTTTAAGTCTTTTTTCGTTAACCAGGATAAAGCCAACTTCATTCTTTTTAATAGATCCTTCTATCAAAACAGATGCGAGGTTGCCGTTAACGCCGGTTACCTTTCCGGTTGCGTAACTCATCGTTTCACTCCTGTTCCATGCTTATAATTTCATCTTCGATTTTACCGACTATACGGTCAAATTCTTTTTTGCCAAGCTCCTTCTTGAACGCTTTCTTTCGCTCAAGCAACTTTAGCTTCAGAGCGTATCCCATGAGAGCGTGATCGTCGAAGCTGTGTATTCCAATAAGCTCATCAAGCCGCTCAAACTGAAGGGTAAGCAGCATTTCTTCCGCTGCCAGGGGATTTTTGCTGTTCATCGCTGAGGAAATAAGCTTTGTGACACTTTCCTCTCTTTCATGGCTAACTGCCGCCTTACGCCCAAGACGCACATTTCGCTGATAGGTCAGCTCTGCCTTGAGTGTACCGTAGAATTTTGCCCACTCCGATACAAGCGGTCCTTCGGTTGACGATAAGGTCAGCTCCGAGAGCAGCTTGTATTTGGCATCATTCAGCGAACTGCGGCAGTTTTCGAGGAATTTGTCGTATGACAAAGGCATATCTCCGTCCGCTCTTAACATTGGCAAGCTCGAGATCAAATAATAATATGCCATGCTTGTCCCTCACTTAAATAATCATTTCGGGGAAAAATGGAGCTAACATTTTTGTAAGCTCTTCATCGGAACAGTCAAAGTATCCCGAGCCGTCCTTTGCCGCCAATTTGAAGCCCATGCGGACATTGGGATTTGCCCTTATTTCAAGCCCGTCCTTGATCTTTTCTGCAAGCTCGCCGCGAAGTCCCTCGGTAACCTCATTTACTTCAGCAGTGTAATTTGCCGGACTTTCATCGGCAAGTGCCGCAGTAATAAGGCGTGCCAGGGTTTCGCCTTTAACTGCCTTTTCGATATCAGCTTCAAGAAGATGTTCAAACTCCGTCTGCACGGACTTTTCGAAGAAGAGCATCGCATCGCGCTTTGCGTGTTCTGCTGTGGTTTTGGCACTTTCCTTCAGGATCTCAACATCGCTTTCCGCTTTCTTAAGAATAGCGGATGCCTTGCTTTCTGCTTCGGCGATTATTGCCGCTGCTTTTTCTTTTGCCTCGGCGATTATTTTATCAGCCTCGGCATTTGCAGCTTCAACGCCTTCTTTTTTGATAGCAGAAACCAAGTCGTTAATTTGCATTTCCATAAGTTTTCTCCATTTCTGAATATTTTTGTCATATTAAAAATTAAAGAGCTTCAAACATATCTGCAAGCTTTTTTGCGGAATTTGCGAGATTTGTGATTCCCTCGAAAATGTTTTCCGCCGTATAGGCTTTCAGATATCTGTACGCCTCAAGAGTAAAATAGCCTTTATAACCTATCTTTTTCAGCGCACGGACTACTTTTTCGAAATTTATGTTTCTTGAAAAAGGAATCTGATGTGAATCGGCAAGGCTGTCATTGTCGTGGATGTGCAGAGCCTTAATACGATCACCAAGGGCGAAGATCATTTCCTCAGCCGAGGTGTCAAGACCTTTAAGCTCGGAGTGACCGATATCAAGGCAGGCAACAAGATAGCTGTCATTTACGGCATCAAGATGCGCAATAAAGCTTTCCGGGGTGGCACACGCGGCAAAAGCGAACTGATTTTTTTCATAATCCCAGTCCCACATATTTTCGGTTGCGATCTTTACTCCGCATTCCTTGGCGAAGGGAAGAAGCTCAAAATATATTTCCGCATTTTCTTCTGGGGATTTATGACAGCTCGGATGAATTACGCAAATTTCGCCGCCTGCCTCGGCAGTGCACTCAATGGAGCGCTTGAAATAGGGAATCATGCCCGGACATCCGTCCATGAAGGGGGCGTGCGATTGATTGCAGACGATGCCGTTGTCAAGTCCGATCTGCCGGAGATGCCTTGCGAATTTGAGATAGTCGGGACCACCCAAGGGATGATCGTTTTCCGAGCGGATAACCCGTTTCTCGTAATCGAAATTGCACATGGCGTGCATGGAAAAATCCCAGGCGTCAAAGCCTGCCTTGGCGTAGTATTCTATGGCCTTTTCTTCGCCGATAATTTTTGCTGCCGAATCTATTTCGGTTGAGATTTTCATGATGGCTTACCCTCTTTTATAGTATGTAAATTTATAACGCCTCAAACATATCTGCAAGCTTTCTTGCCGACTTTGCAAGGTCAACTGTACGCTCAAAAACCTTATCTTCCGGACAGTCTTCAAGATAACCGTTACATTCAAGAGTAAAATCGCCCTTGTAATTTATCTTTTTCAGCGCACGGACTACTTTTTCAAAATCTATATCCATTGAAAAAGGAATCTGATGTGAATCGTAATGCTTATCGTTGTCATGGATATGCAGAGCCGTAAGTCTGTCGCCGAGAGCGAGGATCATTTCCTCTGCCGAGGTTCCAAGCCCTTTCATTTCCGCATGACCTATGTCAAGACAGGCTGTGAGGTATTCGTCATTTACGGTATCGATATGGGCAATGAAGCTTTCGGGTG
>JAZRPJ010000065.1:0-2203 GCA_045649205.1 Candidatus Flemingiibacterium sp. | reverse complement strand
CCCTGGTCCAAAGCTATAATATATCCGCTCATATTAACCCCCAAAATAATTGACTATTTTAGTAAAGAGAAATATAATTTATATAAGTTAATTTTAGCACATAAAACTCTCTAACTCAACAAGGAGGATTACTATATATGCCAACTTTTACGGAATTTACATTCGTATCCGGCAACAAAACTACACCTATACGAGTAAGGCGCTGCGATCCGGATTGCGAGCCCAAAGGTATTGTCCAGCTTGTCCACGGAATAGCCGAGCATATCGAGCGTTACGATGATTTTGCCGCATTCCTTGCGCGCAACGGATATATTGTAGTTGGCAACGATCATCTCGGCCACGGAAAAAGTATCGTAAACGAAGATGACCTTGGATTTTTTGCAGAAAAAAACGGCTGGGATATTGCCGTTGGCGATATGAACAAGCTCCACCAAATGATGAAAGCGGAGCGACCGGAAATTCCTTATATCTTTTTCGGTCACAGTATGGGAAGCTTTCTTACCCGAACCTATATGATTCGCTATCGAGCTAACTATGACGCCGTTATCCTCTCCGGCACAGGCCAGCAGCCTAAAGCAGTGGTTGCAGCAGGCTATGCTTTCGGCAAACTCGAAGCTAAAAATAAAGGCCCTCGTTACAAGAGCGAGAAGGTAAATCAATTAGCCTTCGGCAAATATAACGATGGTTTTACTGCACCACGTACAATTTCCGACTGGCTCAGCCGCGATGAAGCAGAGGTCGATAAGTATATTAACGACCCTCTTTGCGGCTACATTCCTTCCGTCGGACTTTTCACGGATATGCTCGGCGGCATCGCATTCATTTCCAAGCATAGAAATGTTTCGAGAATGAAAAAAGATATTCCTGTCTACTTCATGTCCGGTGATAAAGACCCCGTAGGCGAAAACGGAAGAGGTGTTCTTCGTGCTTACCGTACATTCCTAAAAGCCGGTATGACAGACGTTACCATGAAGCTTTACCACGATGGCAGACACGAAATGTTAAACGAAATAAATAAAGAGGAAGTATATCAGGATATTCTCGACTGGATAACAAATAATACAGCAAAATAATATACAATTTTTACCAAAGCGTTAATTCGTTGTATATTTACTGACAAATACTATACTGCTATATTCAAAACACAGACTATATTTATGGAGGGTTCAAATAATGCTTAATTTTAATTTCTACTCCCCCACCTATTTTGCATTTGGCAAGGACACTGAGAATGATGCCGGTGCATTGGTAAAGCGTTTCGGTGGAAGCAAGGTTCTTATCCATTATGGCGGTGGAAGCGTAGTTCGTTCCGGTCTTCTTGACCGCGTCAAGGCTTCTCTTGAAAAAGAAGGAATCGGTTATGTTCTCCTTGGCGGAGTTAAACCCAACCCCAGAAGCGGACTGGTTTACGAAGGTATTGAAATATGCAAGAAGGAAAATATTGATTTTATTCTCGCAGTTGGTGGCGGCAGCACAATCGACTCTTCTAAAGCTATTGCAGCCGGCGCACTTTATGACGGCGATTTCTGGCATTTCTATTGTGGCAACATCGTCGAAAAGGCACTTCCTATCGGAACAATTCTCACAATTTCTGCCGCAGGCAGCGAAGGAAGTCCCGATTCTGTTATCACACATGAAGACGGTATGCTCAAGCGCAGCACAACAGGCGATGCTCTTCGCCCCAAGTTCAGTATTCTTAATCCCGAGCTTCAGAAAACTCTGCCCACATACCAGACAGCATGTGGCATAACCGATATTATGGCCCATCTTTATGAGCGTTACCTCACCAACACTCCTGATGTTGAAGTTACCGACAGAATGATTGAAGGCCTTATGCTCACCATGATTCACGAAGGCCCTCGTGCTGTCGCTAATCCCGATGATTATGAAGCTCGCGCAAACATTCTTTGGGCCGGCATGATGGCTCATAACAACTCCTGCGGTGTCGGACGTACTCAGGACTGGAACAGCCATAACATAGAGCATGAGCTTTCCGCTCTTTATGACTGCGCTCACGGTGCAGGCCTCGCCGTAACCATGCCTGCAGTGTTCACCTACGTTATGAAGCACGATGTAATGCGTTTTGCACAGGTTGCTTCGCGTGTTTGGGGTTGCCAGATGGTCTTTGTTCACCCTGAAGTTACCGCAAAAGCAGGTATCGAAGCTCTGCGAAATTTCCTTATTTCAATCGGAATGCCCAAAA
>JAZRPJ010000064.1:0-2251 GCA_045649205.1 Candidatus Flemingiibacterium sp. | reverse complement strand
CTTTAAGATTTTCAAGCTTCTTCGCATTCTTTATGAGTGCGCCTACATTTACGTCTTTTCGGCGTTTCATGGCACTGAAAATTCCGCATCCCACCATGATATAGCCGAATGCCATATAAAGCTCTGACATTGCCGCCGCCGCAAGAGCTATGCCGCCGAGAAATATATTGAAAACGCCGCTCTCACTTCTGAAAATAAGTCCGAGGAGCGTTATGGCGAAGACCAAGGCAAGCATTGACATACTCCAGACAGAACAGTATTTCTTAAGCAAAGTGAGGATTTTCAGATCCTCATGGGTGGTTAGTGACTGAGTCTTTCCCATGGACACAGCAACGGTGTTATTTCCGGTGGCAACTACAATACCTCTGCCGTGACCTGCGGTAACTATTGTTGTTGCATATGCCATGTTTCTTCTTGATTCCAGGGGGAGAGATGGGGAGAAATCAGAGAAGCTTCCGGCCTTTCGTGCGGATGACTGTACACCCGTGAGGGTTCCTTCGTTTATAGCAAGTCCCTCACTCATGAAAAGCCGGCAATCCGCAGGCACAATATCGCCTGCCGCCAAAAAAATAATATCGCCGGGTACAAGTGAGCGCATATCAATAAGAGAAGGCTTTCCGTCACGCAGAACCTTCGCCGTGGGAAGGGAATACTCGGTCATGCCGTCAAGGACACTTCTCGCCTTGAAATAGGTAAACAGCGAAAGAGCATAGTTTATTACTACCATGGCGGCAATTATGCCTGCTTCTACCTTAAGATCGAAAATTGCCGCCATGGCAAGAGTTGCCAGCAGAATAATGGCGGAAATATCGGTTGGGATCAGGTTCTTTGCCGATAGAGCATTAGGGGTTATGTATACGTTGTTCCTTCCATACTCCCGACGCGCCTTGACCACGGAGGGCTTTGACAGCCCTTTGCCGCGGTCGGTTGAAAATCGCTTTTCAAGCTGTTCCGGAGATTTATCGTACCAAAGCTCCTTTGTATTATTTTCTGTCATGCCAGATCAAATACTAACCCACCGTCGCGTACGCTGAGCGCCGCCATTGTGGGGAGATTGTCGTAGCGTGAAATGATCTCGCCGGCAAGCTTATCTTCAACCTGGGTCTGAATAAACCGGCGAAGATTTCTTGCACCGTACTTACGGGAGTAGGACTTTGAAGCGATATGTGCCGCGGCTTCGTCTGTCCACGCGAACTTAATGCCCTTTTCGGAGAGTGCATCGCGAAGCTCGGCAAGCATGATTGCGGCGATTTTCGCAAAATCACTTTCGTCAAGAGGACGGAATGTGATGATTTCGTCAACGCGGTTTATAAACTCGGGACGCAGGAATTCGGACAGGGATTTTTCAGTTTTATCCTCGGAGAGGGAGCTGCCCTCACCGCCAAATCCGGCTTTCGCCGAGCCTACGCTTGAGCCGGCGTTGGTCGTCATGACGATAATAGTGTTTGCGAAATCTACAACTCTGCCGTGAGAGTCGGTGATCTTTCCGTCGTCGAGGATCTGAAGCAGGATGTTAAGAACATCGGGATGTGCCTTTTCGATCTCATCGAGAAGCACCACGGAATAGGGATGACGGCGTATCTTTTCTGTCAGCTGACCCGCTTCGTCAAAGCCCACATATCCGGGAGGTGAGCCGATGATCTTGGATACGGCGTGCTTTTCCATGTATTCTGACATATCGATGCGGATGAGCGCATCAGGGGAGTTGAAGAGGTCACGAGCAATGGTTTTAACAAGCTCGGTCTTACCGATACCCGTAGGTCCAGCGAAAATGAAGGATACCGGCTTTCTCTTGGAGGTGACACCGGCTCTGCCTCTCTTGATCGCACGCACAACCGCCGAAACTGCCTTATCCTGACCGATGATGTGTTCCTTGATTCGCGCTTCAAGCTTATCAAGACGGAGAAATTCACTTTCGGTGATTGAGGTTGCAGGGATACCGGTCCAGATTTCGATAACATCCGCAAGATGCTCCTCGGTGACCTCTGGACGGATCTCGCTTTCCGCTTTGAGGGAGTTTACTTTTTCGGTGAGATTTATTTCCTCGGTCTTAAGCTCGGCGAGCCTCTTATAGCGTTCTTCATCCGCGCCCTCGGCAGTACCCTGGGATGCGGCTTCAATATCTGCTCTGGCGGCTTCGAGTTTAGCTACTGCCTCGTTGTAATCGTCAAGAACTATATTTGAAAGAAAAACGTGTGCCGGAGCCTCGTCGATAAAAGTCGGAGGCCAAGCGGTCTTAGGAAGACAATTA
>JAZRPJ010000063.1:0-1957 GCA_045649205.1 Candidatus Flemingiibacterium sp. | reverse complement strand
GTTGCCATAATATTACGCTTGAAGCCCACAAGCGAGAAAATGAGCGCATTCTTGAATATTTTGAACACAGAAAGATCAAAGGTTATCATGAGATTGTAAATGTAGAAGCGCATCCAGAACCAAATCAACGCAATGAGCAGGGAAGCGTAGAACATAATGTTCATCATGGCGGATACGCCGGTATTGAAGTAGAAGAAGATTATATCGTAAACGCAGACCACAGATAAGATCACGTCAAGTATGCCCATTATCATGCCCTGGCGCTTGTTTCTCTTTATGGCGTACCAGAAATCGTCCCACATGAAAATGGGTTCACCCTTTATCATGTTGCGGAGAATATAAGTAGTTCCCGTGTTAACGTAACCGAAGGTGAAAAGTGTCAGCGCGGAAAGGGCGATGAAAATATAAGTCCATACGGTGGGTATGCCGATGCTTGTCTGGGTTCCGAAAAGCCCGAAAAGAACGGCGGTTACGGGAGATTCTTCATGAGTTAAAAGACCGTAGATCGGAGCAAACATTTTGTAAGCCGGTGCTGTTGAAGCTCGGTCAAGATTTCCGCTTAGTGCAAAAAGAAGAAACAGGATCGGGAAATTGCCGAAAATATAAAACATATTTACGCTGACAAGCTTTGTAAATTTATTTTTGAAGTGAGGGAAGAAATTTTTCAGATTCTTCGGTCCTTCAGGTTCTTTTTTTACACCTTTTCCGTCTTTGTTAAAATTAAAAAGTTTGAATTCTTTTCCGAAAATTTTCAAGATCCTTGTCTTCCTTTCAGTTATAGGTAAACGTAAATTAAAAAAAGCATCAGCAGTACATTGACGCATACAAGCGCGCATATTCTGAGAAATACCATGAGAAAGTCTTTTGTTCGCGGTGAGCGAATTCTCGGTTGTCCGCCATTGTAATAAAAGCCCATGGACTCTGTGGCGAGAATGGTGAAGAGAACCGATATCGCGAAATTTGCCGCAAGATAAACTATAGAATCAAGCAGGATACCTGTCCGCATTGAAAATTGAAGCATGGTTACGGCAAAGCCGAACAGCATTCCGCGATACAGCAGGATCAGTGATGAAACTGCAGGGATGAACAAAGTAAATCCTGCCAAAAATACAGCAATAAATATCCACAGCTCATGCATACAGCATTCAAGCGCTACCATAGCGGCATCAAATCCGCTGCCGCACTTATAAAAGAGGGCGAGAAAATAACGCTCAATTAAATTGTCGTAAAGCTCCGATTCGCCGATTCCGAGATATCTGTAAACAGCACAGCCGAGGAAGCTTCCGAATATAAACAGCGATGAGGCGGCAAGCATGACTGTCCGTCGGTCAAGAGCCTGTCCTATTCTGTTTTTGGCTTCCGAGCAGTAGGGTTTCATAAATTATACCATCCTTTCATTTTGAAAACTTTCGGTGGTATAATCTATATGCCGGCAGTGCGGCGGTTATTACAATGGGAGAAGGTTACTTGCCGTACGCCTTCGACATTTCCTCGGCGCGGTCAGTGCAGGCAAGCATGGCTCTGTGAATTATATCGCCTACCTTTTCGTCGTAGAGGACGTTCATTGCCCGCTCGGTAGTACCCTTAGGCGAGGTTACCGCACGGATCAGTTCCTCGGCGGATTTTCCCGATGCGAGAAGCATTTCCGCAGAACCGATAACCGTTCTGCATACCGCCTCGGTGAGAGTCTTTTCGTCGCATTCAATATTCTGCGCGAGGGCAGATTTTACTACAGCATCAATAAAATAGTAGAAATAAGCCGGGGAGCTTCCATTGACGCAGATGATCTTATTAAGCTCGGATTCATCCAGGCGCATCACCATTCCGGATTTTTCAAAAATCGAAGCGGCGAAGTCGAAATCATCGTCGCACACATGGGAATTGCGGCAAACGGCAGTGACACCTTTCGATATTTGAAGCGGAGTGTTCGGCATACAGCGGAAGTCGGATCGTAGCC
>JAZRPJ010000062.1:0-4056 GCA_045649205.1 Candidatus Flemingiibacterium sp. | reverse complement strand
CATCAAGGGACGGTACGTTTGGCAGTGGAATCACTCGCTTGTGTGGTCAGACGGTGGATGCTATCACATGAAGTCGGGGTTAACTCAGCCGCCAAACCTATGGGGAGGATTTTAGTTTATGTTAAGAAGTTTGCATTTCTGGGTGGTGAGGCACGGGTGGCGAAGCCGCCTCGTGCTGCGGGAGCTTGTAGCCGTCCGCAGTTGCAGGCTTGCCTGCAATCTGCTGGAGCCGTAATGGGTAGGGACCCATGAAGGCGGCGCGAAGTTTGCTGCTCCGATGCCGCTGTTCGCGATGTCCGTAAGATTGCCCCCCTGATTAAAGTTCTTTGAAAGGGGTGTGGGGGAAACTTTCTTCCAAGAAAGTTTCCCCCGAAAACACACACACAGCCATTAAACCATCACAAGAATCAGCAGTGCCGCAGCTGACAGAAGCCATACAGCCGAAGAAACGGACAGCGCGTACCAGCATTTTGCCTTGCCCGTCTTTTTGGAGCGTGCAAGCACAACTCCGAAAACAAGCAGTACAGCGGGAGCTACGATACCGATAATAACCGTTGTCACAATGAACATTACCTTAATTCCGATTATGTAGTCGCCGTCGTCATAGTCAAATCCGAAATCATCGATATCATTTCCGTTAACGTCACAGTAGCCTCTGATCACATCGTACTCATAGATTTTTTTATGCACCTTGCGTTCCATTTTGTCGACAGATCCTTCGATTATCGCACGTTCTTCATCATCAAGCTCGTATGCCTGTACGCTTCCTGACCGGTAGGAAAAATATCCATCCGCATCAAAATGCGTGTTGTCAAGGTCTTCAAAGCAGACGTAGTACAGATGTCCGTTCGGCATGAAATATACCGCACCCTGCTGATATGCCTTGGTTTCCGTTCTGTCGTGTACCGTTATTTCATAAATATTCGCTTCACCAAGCTCGTTTACATTTATCCACTTAAGGTCTGCGCTTTCATCGCCGTATGCCTCTTTTAAATGTTCAGCGATATCTTTGTCTATCTTGGTATACATTTCGTCATACATTTCGAGATAGTATATGCAGTCGGTTCCGTCAAGGAAGGAGTCGAGTATCTCTTTTCCCTCATCATCCACGAAAATGCAGCTGTATCCCGGTTCGGTCTTCACCGATACAATATGCGGATACGCCGATTCGCCGTATACCTGACATGACGAGCCATCATAGTATGCATAATTTTTAAAGTAAAATACGCTGTCCGCATCTCCGTAAAAAGCCCCTTTTACATAATAGCGGTCATAGCGTTTACCGCCGCCGTAAATATACTCGAGGTTTTCATCAAGATTCCACTCCACGGGGATATATTCTTCCTCTGCCTCTGTCGCTCCTACCGAGATAGGCGAAAAAACGAGAAGCATAACAAGGCTTAAGATAAATGAAAATATTTTGATATTTGTGTTTTTCATAGTGTTGCCTCCTTATGCTAAATTCAGCTTGCGGTCAATCATATATTGGGTCGCAGAGTAGAGGGCGGCGGATACTGCCGCAATTATTGCAGTAACCGTCAAAATGATGAGCGCATATAACGTGCAGGACTCATTTACCGTCGCATCCTCCATAAGTGTTATGGCGCCTTCATATATAAAGGCCCTGAAAAAGAATGTACCGAACTGCCATATTATATTAAGCACCGTGGAAAATCCATAGTAGATCGCGATAGACACGATCAGCTTTGCCTTTTTTGCAATCACGGAGCCGAAGGTTATGCAGAACTGAACCTGCACTATACAGAAAATCAAATATACAAAAGCAAGAAGGAGTACTTCTGTAATGTATACAATAAGCCACAGACCCACCTCATACCAGGCATCTGCAAAGAACCTGCCTATCTCCGCAAACAGTTCAAAATTAATGAAGAATCCACCATCCTCGGGGGGATACACCAATAACGCAAACAGCAGTAATGAAGCCACTATCACCACAAAATGAAGCGCAAACCATATTGCCGCATTTATCGTCTTCGATAAATAGTGTATACTTCTCTTTACGGGCAATGTAAAGGTGAGGTAGCCCTCGTCCGTAAAGAAATGCTTATAAAACCTGACAAATACCAATACCATTGTAAATACAAAGGAAAGGGATACCGCTATAATACAGAAAATGGCTGATATAAGGCATAAAATCGCCGATGAAATAATGAAGAAATTATCCGAAACCGCTGCTTCGTGTTCAATAACATACATGAAAAATCTTATAAATGCCGCACCGGCTACTGCTCCCACCACAGAAATGAGCGCACCTATCCACCATAGCTTTGATACGGATCTCATATCGTATTTTAAGAGCTTCTTTAACATGCGAACACCTCCTTAAACAGGTCATCAAGGGATTTTCCGTGCTTTTCGCGAGCCTCGTCTGCACTGCCCCACATAAGTATCTGTCCACCCTGACCCATGAAGACAAATTCGTCAAGGATGGGTTCGATATCGTGTATCAAATGGGTGGTGATGACCACCGATGCCTCGGGATTGTAGTTTCCTATAATGGTTTTGAGAATATAATCTCTTGCGGCAGGGTCTACTCCCGCAATAGGCTCATCGAGAAGATAAAGCTTCGCGCGGCGCGCCATAACCATAACCAGCTGAACCTTTTCCTTTGTACCCTTTGAGAGAGTTTTCAGCTTGGCGGTGGTGTCGATTCCAAGGTCAGACATCATACTTCTTGCAAGTGAAGAATCAAAATCAAGGTAAAAATCCGAGAAATATGCTATAAGCTCCTCCACCTTCATCCCGGCACTGAAATAGGTGCGCTCGGGAAGATAGGAGATATAGGCGTTGGTCGCCTCGCTTCTTTCTTCACCGCAAATGTATATTTCTCCGCTGTCGGGAACGAGAAGTCCCGAAACAAGCTTCATAAAAGTTGACTTTCCGCAGCCGTTTGGACCTAAAAGTCCTATTATCTTTCCGCTCGGCAGATTCACGTTCATATTTCTAAGAACGGGAAATTTATAGCTTTTGCAAAGATTTTTGCAGGTCAAAACATAATCACTCATAAATACCTACCTCCTTAATGTAATCCATAAGCTCTGTCTTCGAGATGCCGAGAGCCTGCGCTTCAAGGCAGAAGCGTTCCACTGTATCGAAGCAGATCTTCTTTCTTGCGCTCTCAATGACCGCAAGAGATGATGTAACATATATGCCTACAGTTCCCCGTGAGATGAGAAGTTCCTCTTCTTCAAGAAGTGACAGTGCTTTTTGCATAGTGTTGGGGTTTACCGACGCATCAAAGGCAAGCTGTCTTACAGTTGGGATCTGTTCCCCCGGCGGATATGTGCCGTTTACTACGTCGCGGCGCAGTTTATCCGCAATCTGTATGAAAACCGCCTGCGTACCGTTGAATTGCCAAGCCAATTGCTTTCTCTCCTTTCTTTGTATTATCTCGCTAATACAATGATACATGATTTTGGGGTATATGTCAATATCTTGGAAGGAATTTTGTAGATAGATACAAATACTTCAGGAAAATTTTGTGGAAAAGGCAAAAAAGAGGGGGCGGGGCATAGCCCCGTATCCCCTCTCGGCATCCTTTGAGGCTCGGGAGAGCCACTCCCGACGTGTGCCGTCCTCGGCATTGGGGGCGAAACTCGGAGGAGGGGGAACCATACTGCGTAAAGGCTCCCCCTCCTCCCCAACCCTCCACCTCCTCTTTCGCCACGGTCCACATTTGGGGGTGCACCTATGTTCGGGTATAGCGCCCTATCAGCGTTTCCGCTAAGGCTTCAATGGGCGGTACGTTTGGCAGTGGAATCACTCGTCAGTGTGGTCAGACGGTGGATGCTATCACATGAAGTCGGGGTTAACTCAGCCGCCAAACCTATGGGGTGGATTTTAGTTTGTGTGAAGAAATTTGCCTCTCCCTTTTGCAATACCGCTTTTGCGGTATTGCTGGAGAGAATGTGGCGGCGAAGCCGACGGAGAGGGTCAAAAAAGTTAGCCGTTCTGGGGATTGAGGCACGGGTGGCGAAGCCGCCTCGTGCTGCGGCATCAGCAGACTTCGTCTGCAACAAAGCCTGCCGCTGTCGC
>JAZRPJ010000061.1:0-1546 GCA_045649205.1 Candidatus Flemingiibacterium sp. | reverse complement strand
TGAAGGTTCAAGTCCTTTTACCCGCAAAACAAAAAGATCGCAATAGCGGTCTTTTTTGTTTTGCGGATGAAGCTTGCAGAAGCTTCTGCAAATCGCCGGAAATACAAAAGCCCTCGCTTTACGAAACGCGATTTGACCTGCTTACTCCGCGAGGAGTAAAGCAGTAGGTTCTCAAGTCCGCTCGCGGAGGGGAGTTAAGCAGCATCCGTGGAGAATGTGCGATGCATTCGGACGCGGGAGGAGCACATTCGCTACGCGAAGTGCGTCCCCTCACCTACAATGGTTGGGTGGGAGGCGAGAGTTAAGCAGTAGCCATGGGGAATTTGAGAGGCATTGGTTTACGGGATGTCGTGGGCGCCATCCCCTACGATGTTTGGGTTAGGCGAACGTTTCCGCAACAGCCGTGGGGAATAAAAGAATAAAGAATAGATAATAGCCGCGATATATAATAATGTAAGCAATACCGCGTAAAACAGCTGTTTTACCCAGCGTTTCGTTAATATGACGCAAATTCTATATATAAATAAGGAATAAAATGTACAATAAAATTTTCCTATGCCTATTGACACTTTTACCCCCCGCATGTTATAATTGATTTACCTCGTGAGGAGGGTTCTTTTTTTGTGCCCTCTTTTTCCTGTCACCTAACCGTAGGGCAGGGGAAATGTCCGCCGAGGGAGGTACGCTGCCGATTGACGTCGGCAATTTCTATGGGGAAACCCAAAATCTATCAGGAGGTGCCGAAATGAGAGTTAAGATTACTCTTGCTTGTAGCGAATGCAAGCAGCGCAATTACGAATCCAAGAAGAACAAGAAGAATGACCCCGACAGACTTGAGCTCAACAAGTACTGCCGTTTCTGCAAGAAGCACACCTTGCACAAGGAAACAAAGTAATTCAGCCTTAGGCTGATAACGCATGTGCATGTCACATGTATTTTATGAAAAGGTAGGGTCATCTATAATGGCTGAAAAAGAAAACAAGGTAAAGTCTGACCGTCCGTCTGTATTTTCCAGAATCGGCGCATGGTTCAGAGCTCTTCGCACAGAAGCGAAGAAGGTATCCTGGGCGAGTGCTGAGTCTGTTCGCAAGAACACTCTTATCGTAATCGTTTGTGTTGTTCTTATCAGTGCTGTGATCGGTGTTGTGGATTACCTGCTCGAGGGTACCATCGTCGGTCTGAACAGACTTATCTGGTGATAATCCATGAGTGATATCAACGAGATGAACGAAGGTCTGCGCTGGTACGTAGCGCACACCTATTCCGGATACGAAAACAAAGTAAAAATGAATCTGGAAAAGATCGTGGAGAACAGAAAGCTCGGACATCTTATCTCCGAGATCTATATCCCCACGGAGACCATCATTGAAGCTGACGGCGGCAAGGAAAAAGAGATCGAAAGCAAGGTCTTCCCCGCATACGTACTTATCAAGATGGTTATGACTGACGAGAGCTGGCACGTTGTAAGAAATATACGCGGTGTTACAGGTTTCGTTGGCCCCGGAAGTAAACCCGTTCCCCTTTCGGACGAAGAGGTTGCGGCGCT
>JAZRPJ010000060.1:0-4970 GCA_045649205.1 Candidatus Flemingiibacterium sp. | reverse complement strand
GGTTGAGATCCTCCGTCGAATGGAAGAGGGCATCTATGACGAGGAAGCGTATCAGAAAGCTCTCGCATGGACCAAGGAACACTGCAAAGAGGGACGTGACGATAACCCCGTTTCCGTTGAATTTATGGGCAAGCATCATCCTATCAAGTTCAGCGACGAAGAAAAGGAAAAGCAGTGGGAATTCACTGTTAAGATGTACTGCATCATCAAGGATCTGATGGCAGGCAACCCCAACCTCAGTGACAAGTTCATCGAAGAAAAGGTTGGACATAACGCTATCGCCGGCGGTTTCCAGGGACAGCGTCAGTGGACTGACCATTGGCCCAACTGTGACTACCCCGAAGCACTCCTCTCCTCTACATTTGACTACGAAGGCGCTCGCGAGCCCTTCACACTGGCAACCGAAAATGACGTACTTAACGGCCTTGGCATGCTCTTCATGCGCTTGCTTACACACCGTGCGCAGATCTTCGCTGACGTTCGTACCTACTGGTCCGGCGAGGCTACCGAACGCGTAACCGGCTACAAGCTCGAAGGTAAGGCTGCCGAAAGTAACGGTATCATCCACCTTCTCAACTCCGGTGCGGCTTGCCTTGACGCTTGCGGCGAATGTACCGACGAAAACGGCAACGCTATCATGAAGAGATGGTGGGAAGTTACCGATGAGGATATCAAGAAGATGACCGACGCTACCGTATGGTGCGAAGCGGGCTTCGATAACTTCCGCGGCGGCGGGTTCTCCAGCCACTATACGACCCGTGCGGAAATGCCCTGCACCATGATCCGTCTTAACCTTGTTAAGGGTCTTGGTCCTGTGCTTCAGATCGCCGAGGGTTGGACTGTTAAGCTTCCCGACGAGGTATCCGATACCCTTATGGAACGTACCAATCCTACCTGGCCCTGCACATGGTTTGCTCCCAGATGCGATGGCAAGGAAGGCAGCGCATTCAAGACCGCATACGAAGTTATGCAGAACTGGGGCGCTAACCACGGCGCAATCAGCTACGGCCACATTGGCCCGGACCTTATCACTCTCTGCTCCATGCTCCGTATCCCCGTTTGTATGCACAATGTACCCGAGGAAAAGATTTTCCGCCCTGCTGTTTGGAACGCATTCGGCATGGACAAGGAAGGTCAGGACTACCGTGCTTGTGCCGCTTTCGGTCCTATGTACAAGTAATATAATTGCATAAAATCAAGAGGCTGCCAGAAGGGAACTTCGGCAGCCTCATCTCATGTCTGCTTTTGCAGGCGGCAGCTTGAAAAAATAAAGAGAAAGGCGCTTTTGACGAGAAAAATGGCGAATAATTGACGATTTTGCCTTAATATGCGCTCTTTATATTGGCACAATCTCTGATTTTTTCTAAAGATACTTGAAGATACGAGGGTTTTGTGATATACTATTAAAGTAGATATTTATTATCAATACAATTTACCGTAAAGGAATAACATTATCATGAAATATTTTGTATTACTCTGCGACGGAATGGCAGACTATAAAATCGAAGCTCTCGGAAACCGCACGCCTATGGAGGCGGCAAACAAGCCTATGACAGACGAGCTTGCAAAGAAATCTCTCTGCGGTACAGTTTCAAATGTGCCCGAAGGAATGGTTCCCGAAAGCGATACGGCTAACATCGCTGTTTTGTCCTACGATCCCAAGATCTACTCCAAGGGACGTTCTCCACTTGAAGCCGTGTCCATGGGCCTTACCATGCGTCCCGACGATACCGCTTACCGCTGCAATGTGGTGACCCTCAGCGAGGACGAGGAGAATTACGACGATAAGATCATTCTCGACCACAGTGCGGACGAAATTACCACCGCCGAGGCAAGTGAGCTGATAAGAGCCGTTGAAGAAAAGCTTGGAACGGAGTTCCGCCATTTCTATACCGGTGTCAGCTACCGGCACTGCATGATCTGGCTTAATACTCCATACGAATACAATTTTATGCGTCCCCACGATATTTTGGGAAAACGTATCGGTGAATATCTTCCCTCCGGCAAGGAAGGCGAGCCTTTCTATAAGCTTATGCGCGAGAGCTATGATATTCTCAATCATCACCCCATAAACGAGGCACGCCGTGCAAGGGGACTTCGTCCTGCCAACTCCATCTGGCTTTGGAGTCCCGGTAAGAAGCCGTCTCTTCCCAATTTCTACGAAAAATGGGGACTTCGCGGTGCGGTAATATCCGCGGTTGACCTTATCAAGGGTATCGGACTTTGCGCAGGCCTTCAGTCCATTGATGTTGAGGGCGCAACCGGCAACGTTCATACCAATTTCTCCGGCAAGGCGGATGCTGCAATCGAAGCTTTCGAGAACGAAAAGAATTTCGTATACGTTCACGTGGAAGCTCCAGACGAATGCGGTCACCGCGCCGAGCTTGACAACAAGATCCTTTCGATCGAGCGTATTGATGAGCTTATTCTCCGTCCTGTTTACGATTATCTCGTATCCACCGGCGAGAGCTTTAAAATTATGATTTTGCCCGACCATCCCACACCTATTGCACTCCGCACACACTCTATGGAGCCGGTGCCCTTTATGATATATTCCTCCGAGGAAGCCTTTGACGGCGTTGACTCCTTTACCGAAGCTTCCTGCGAGGCGAAGAACTTCTACATCGAACACGGTCAGGATCTGCTTTCAAACATGATAATAAAATAAGGAGCTTTACCCATGAATGAACAAAAAACAGTTCAGCCTCCCGAAAAAAAACCTATGTCGGTGATGAGCTTCGCCCGTGAGGTGTATGGATGGCTTGAGTCCTTTGCAATTACCGTGACAGTTATACTCATAGTATTCACCCTTTTCATAAGAACTGCATACGTGGACGGCGACTCCATGAACAATACTCTTATCGACAGGGAAACCCTTGCGGTAAGCAATCTTTTCTATACACCGAAGCAGGGAGATATAGTTGTTTTCCAAGCTCCCGACAGCACCGTTGAAGGTGGAATCGTCAAGCGAGTGATCGCCACCGAAGGGCAGACGGTGGATATCAATTTCCGAACTTGGGAAGTGAGTGTTGACGGAGTGGTGCTTGACGAGCCCTATGTCCTGAATGACGGCTATCCCATGCACACGGGCAATGTGAAATTTCCAGTTACCGTGCCGGAGGGCTGTATATTTGTATTGGGTGATAACCGCAACGGCTCCTCTGACAGCCGCAGTACCAATATCGGATTTGTTGATACACGCTATGTTTTCGGACGGGTGCTTTTCAGAATCACGCCATTCAGTAAATTCGGAACTGTAAAATAAAAGTAAAAGGAGCAAGTGAAATGCCATCAGAGATGATACAGTGGTTCCCGGGGCATATGGCGAAGACAAAAAGACTTATCGCCGAATGCTTGCCCCTTGTGGATATCGTAATCGAAATACTTGACGCCAGAATTCCGTGGAGCTCCAAAAACCCGGACCTTGAGCGGATGACGGAGAACAAACCCAGGCTTACGATTCTCTCAAAATTCGGACTTGCAGACCCGGAAGCCTCAAAAATCTGGCAGAATTATTACCGTGAGCGTGGCGAGGACGCTATATTCTACGATTGCCGTGAAGGTGTCAACATGAACGCCATTGCCCCGGCTATCAAAAACGTCCTTGAAAAGAAGATCGAAAAATATGAATCAAAGGGAATGGGCGGCAGACGGCTCAAAGCTATGATCGTTGGTATTCCCAATGTGGGTAAGTCCTCGCTTATCAATAAGCTTGCCGGTTCCGGAAAGGCGAAGGTTGAGGACCGTCCCGGTGTTACACGTACAAAGCAGTGGATAACCACTACTATCGGCATCGATCTCCTTGATATGCCGGGCGTACTCTGGCCGAAGTTTGAAGACAAGACCGTAGGTGAAAATTTAGCCATAACGGGGGCTATCAAGGATGATATTCTCGACATTGAGCATATTGCAATTCTCCTTGTGGGCAGACTTCGCCGCACTGCTCCCGAAAAGCTGGCAGAGCGTTATAAGTTAGGAGATATGTCGCAGTATGAGGAGCTTCAGGATTTCGAGCTTTTCGAGGTTATCGGAAAGAAACGGGGCTTCTTAATTTCCGGCGGCGAAATCAACTACGAACGCACGGCTAATATGCTTCTCGATGAATTTCGAGGTGCGAAAATCGGACGCATTACTTTGGAGCTTCCAACTAAAGAAAGGTAAGCTATGAACTGGGATATAGAAAACGGCTATTTTGAAAAGGGCATAAAGATCATCTGCGGCACGGACGAGGCAGGCAGAGGCCCTCTTTGCGGAAATGTGGTGGCAGGTGCTTGCATTTTGCCTGCCGGCACGGAGCTTCCTTATCTCAACGATTCAAAAAAACTGACCGAAAAACGCCGTGATGCACTGTACGATCAGATTACCGAGATTGCCATCTCCTGGGCGGTAGCCGAGGCAACTCCGGCGGAAATTGACGAATACAATATTTTAAATGCTTCCCAGCTTGCAATGCGGCGTGCCGTGGCAAAGCTTACACCCACACCGGAGCTTGTGCTGGTTGACGGAAATGTGGCGAGGGATTTTCAGATTCCTGCCGTCACATTTGTGGGCGGCGACGGGCTTTCACCATCCATTGCCGCCGCGTCCATTCTCGCGAAGGTGACCCGTGACAGACAGCTTTCAGAGCTTGACAAGGTATATCCCGAGCTGAAGCTTGCAAAGCACAAGGGATATCCTACAAAAGAGCATTATGCTCTGCTTAACGGATACATAGACAAAAACGGGGAAATTCCGCCAATATACAGACGGAGCTTCCTTAAAAATATGCACCGCGATGAACTATAAGGGCGGTCTTGGCAGACGTGGCGAGGAGCTTGCGTGTGAGTATCTTGAAAGGGAAGGATTCACCGTAAAAGAGCGCAATTTTCACGTTTCCCACGATGAAATTGACATAATCGCCGAGAATGACAAATATATTATTTTTGTCGAGGTGAAGACACGTGCGCAGACACCGGTAAATATACGGTACG
>JAZRPJ010000059.1:0-4184 GCA_045649205.1 Candidatus Flemingiibacterium sp. | reverse complement strand
TGTGGCTGAAAAGTTTGACGCCCATATTACGGATGTCATCGACATTCTGACAAACTTCAAATTCCATCAATGAAGACAGTATATTTTGACAACAGTGCAACAACGCCGCTCCTTCCTGAGGTGAAAGCCGCCATGGTGGATGCCATGGAGCTTTACGGCAACCCCTCCTCTCTCCACAGCATGGGTGCTGCGGCGGAAAAGGCAGTATCAGCGGCGCGAAAGACAATTCTGTCGGCTCTCGGAGTCAGGCAGATCTCGAAAATTACCGAGCAGTCCCTTATTTTCACTGCCGGCGGCACGGAAGCGGACAATCTCGCCCTTATGGGTGTCGCCGCCGCAAAAACTTTCCCGGCAGGAAAGAAGATCATCATCTCCGACAGCGAGCACCCGGCGGTAATTGAGCCGGCGGAAGTCCTCGCCAAACGGGGATTCAACATAATCAAGATCCCCACGAAAAACGGTGTCCCCGACTACAGAATGATCGAGGATGCGGCAGACAAGGATACGATTTTGGCAAGCTTCATGCTTGTCAACAATGAAACCGGCGCTATCTACGATATAAAGCGCATTTCGCAGATCGTTAAGGGAAAGAACCCCTCCGCGATCATTCACACTGACTGCGTGCAGGGCTTTATGAATCTGCCATTTTCTCCGAGAACTCTCGGGGCTGACCTGATCAGTGTCAGCGCACACAAGATCGGCGGTCCGAAGGGGGTAGGCGCACTTTACGTCGCTCCGGAGATACTTGTAAAGAAGCAGTTATCGCCCATCATCTTCGGCGGCGGTCAGGAATTCGGTACTCGTTCGGGCACGGAAAATGTGCTCGGTATCATCGGCTTCGGCGAAGCGGTATCGGCAAATATGGCTCACTTTGATGAATCCGAAAAGGCGAAGAACGAGCTGTATAGCTATCTTGTATCCGCTTTATCGGACAAATCCCGATTCCCAGATATAAAGCTGAACATCCCCGAAGATCATGCACCGAACATTATCAGCATAACCCTGCCCAATATAAAAAGCGAAACTATGCTCCACGGATTATCGGCAGAGGGAATCTTCATTTCCAGCGGCTCTGCCTGCGCCTCAAATACGGGGCATAAAAGTCATGTGCTCCGTGCATACGGGCTGTCGGAGCGTGAAATTGACTGCACGATTCGCGTGAGCCTCGGCGGCGCAAACACCACCGAGGAGGGTGAATTTTTCCTCCGGGTATTTGAGGAGAAGCTAAAAACATTAGTCCGCATGGGGCGGTAATGAATTTTCGCCCCGAACATCGGGCGAGTCACGTGGGGGCGACGTCCTCGGCTTCGGGGAGTATGCCGTTCTCGGCGACCCGTAATATGCCGTTCTCGGCATTGGGGCAGGACCCGGGGAGGAGTTGCACGGGTGGCGAAGCCGCCTCGTGCCTGCGGCAGTTTGTAGCCTTCCGCCGGAACGAAGTGACGGGCGGCAGTTGCGAAGCAATCTGGAGCAGTTGCGAAGCAATCTGCTGGAGTGAGGTAGGGACCCGGGGTAGGGTCCCCTGCAGGGCGGCGCGAAGTCTGCCGCTACGATACCGCTGTCCCGGATGTCGGTTTGATATACCCCCATTAAAATTCTTTGAAAGGGGTCTGGGGGAAACTTTCTTATAAGAAAGTTTCCCACGGCGCATCCCCAATACAGAAAGGAAACAGCATCATGGAAATATACGATTACGTCAAAAAGATATGCGAAAGTGCAAACACGGCGAAGATGAGCCTTGCCGGAGCTGACACGAAGGTAAAGAACGGAGTTCTATCGAGGATCGCCGAACTTCTTCGCGAGAGGACCGCGGAGATAACCGCGGCAAATGAAATCGACCTTGCGAATGCCGAGGGCAACGGCGTTCCGAAGCCCATGCTTGACAGACTTCGCCTTGACGAAAAGCGAATCGCAGACATCGCCGACAGCCTTGCCACCGTCATCATGCTTAACGACCCCATCGGGTCGGGAAGCCGCGTAACACGCCCTAACGGACTTGTGATCGAACATATCCGCGTACCGCTTGGTGTAGTGGCGATTATATATGAGGCGCGTCCCAACGTCACCGTCGATGCGGCGGCACTCTGCATCAAGACCGGAAACGCCTGCGTACTCCGCGGCGGCAAAGAGGCTATTGAAACGAACCGAGTTCTCGTTTCGGTCATGCGCTCCGCACTTGCCGATATGGGACTTTCCTCCGACGGAATCTGCCTTATCGACAACACCACTCGCGAAAGCTCCACGGCTCTCATGAAAATGCGCGGACTTGTGGATCTTCTCGTGCCTCGCGGCGGCGCGGGACTTATTCGCAGTGTGGTTGACAACGCCGAGGTTCCGGTCATCGAAACCGGTGCCGGCAACTGCCACATCTACATCGACGACACCGCTGACATCGACATGGCGGTCAATGTGGCTATAAACGCAAAAATGTCACGTCCTGCCGTCTGTAACGCTGTGGAAACCATGCTGGTGCATAAGGACATCGCCGAAAAATTCCTGCCGTCTTTTGCGGCGGCTCTCGGTGAACGGCATCTTGAAATCCGCGGATGTGACAAAACGAAAAAAATCATCCCCTGCGGTGATGCCACAGAGGATGACTACGCAACGGAATACGATGACTATATTTTAGCCGTTAAGATCGTATCGGATGTGGGTGAGGCGATAGATCATATCAACCGCTACAACACCGGTCACAGCGAGGCGATTATGACAAAGACCATGGCAAACGCCCTCCGTTTCCAAAAGGAAATCGACGCGGCGGCGGTCTACGTCAACGCTTCTACCAGATTCACCGACGGTGGGGAATTCGGTTTCGGTGCAGAATTAGGTATATCCACCCAAAAGCTCCATGCTCGCGGTCCTATGGGGCTTGATGCTCTGACTACGGGTAAGTACCTTATTTCAGGTGAGGGGCAGGTTAGATAAACGAAAACGTGGGGAAAACTTTCTTGTAAGAAAGTTTTCCCCACACCCTTTTCAAAGAACTTTATGGGGCAAGGCTTACCGACATCCGGGACAGAGGCATCGGGGCAGTAAAACTCGCGCCTCCTGCGTGGGTCCCTTCCCACTCCGGTTCCGCACTCCGCTTCGCGTCGTCGGAAGGCTACCAAAACTGTGCCTCCCGAGGTCTGCGAAGCAATCTGGAGCAGTTGCGAAGCAATCTGCTGGAGTGAGGAAGGGACCCATGAAAGCAGCGCGCCTTTTTCACTTTTATTGGCTCTATTTGCGATGTCCATACTATATATACCCTTTAAAGTTCTTTGAAGGAGGGTACAAGTCGTTTACATCTCCCCCGCTGTCAGCTTAATAAGGAGATTTATGTCATCGGGCTGAATTTTTGCCGGGTATGCCGCTTTGTTTTTCACAGTCGCACCGCATTTTTGGCATTTATAGACGATGACGTAGCCTTTTTTTGTATTGGGAAGCACCTGAATTGGCTTAAGGAGTCCCAGGCAGTCGTTGGCACGGTCACCGGGGTTTATGTCGATATGAATAGAATGAAGGCACTTCGGGCAATGATCCCGCGAGGTAACCTCCAGAGGCTTCACTTCAAAGCCGCAGTTACGGCAAGTAAATCCGTCGTCATTTTTTTGAAATCTTTTTTCTTCCATAAGTGTTTCAAGTTTCCTTTCTCGGGTGAATATTATCCGTCACGTTGGGCATATTAAATATGCGATTTGCGAATAAGTCGCAATCTAATAGAAAAGGATGGAAATATTTATAAATATGAAAAATACTTTTTCAAAAATAGCCGTAATTTGCTTGGCTGTTGCCTTTTCTGTCATTATGTTTACCTTCGGTATGGCAGCTATGGGTAATATGGCAGGTGCATCCGGTGCAGGCGGCGGTATCGGTGCAGATGCAGGTGCAGGTATGGGGTCCGGTGCGGATATGGGCGGTTCGTCACGTGCCGGAAGCGGATCGGGCGCCGGTTCGGGCAGTATCCAGGACCGTGCCGGTGTTGACTCCGGAAACGGTGCCGATACCACTATGTACAGCGGCAATATCGACAGCGGAAATGACGGTCATATCGATGATTCCGGCTCCGGTACAGGTGAATTTGCCGACGATTCCGGAAGTAATCCCATCGGAAAAGCCGCAGGCGATATGGTCCGCGGCGCTGAAGATGCCGTCGATACCGTCACCGGCGGTATGGGCATCTGGGGCGTTATTATCGCTGTCAT
>JAZRPJ010000058.1:0-1739 GCA_045649205.1 Candidatus Flemingiibacterium sp. | reverse complement strand
CTCACGAAACTCAGTTGTAACCGTTGAAGCCCTCAAGCGCTGGATTGATACCATTTCCGTAATGGGCTACAATGCACTCTTCCTCTATACAGAGGACACCTACGAAATCGAAGGTCACCCCTACTTCGGTTACGGCAGAGGACGTTATTCCAAGGCTGAACTTAAAGAAATTGATGCCTATGCTCTTTCAAAGGGTGTTGAGCTTATTCCCGATATAAATTCCCTCGCTCACCTCCATTCCCTTTTCCGCTGGAAGCACTATGCAAAGCTCTGTGATTGCGGCGACACCCTCCTCTGCGACAATGAGGAAACATATGAATTCATCGAAGCAATGATTAAGACCTGTGCGGAATGTTTCACTTCCCGTGCAATCTCCCTCAATATGGACGAAGCCGATATGCTCGGAAGAGGTCAGCACCTCGACATCCACGGCTATGAAAGAAGAATTGACATCCTTCTCCGCCATATAGCCAAGGTTGACGAAATTGCGAAAAAATACGGTTTCAACGACATATTTATTGCCGGCGATATGCCCTTCAGACTCGCAACTCACAGTGAAAGCTACAGTAACATCAATGCAACTGTCAAAGAAGATATTTCGAAGGTCCTACCCGAAAACATGGGAATCACCTATTGGGATTACTACAAGCGCGATAAGGAAGATTATTCCAAGCTTATGAATATCCACAAACAGCTCACCAAGGGTGATGTATGGTACTGGGGCGGTATCTGGACATGGCACGCTTTCTCCCCCGAAAACAGATACAGTATCGAAGCACTCAAAAACAGCATCCAGGCCTGCATCGAAAATGACATTCCCAATGTTACCGTTGCAACCTTCGGTGATGACGGCGGCGAATGTCCCCGTTTCTCAACTCTCCCGGCAACATTCTATGCTGCAGAAATCGCCAAGGGAAACACAGACGAGGCACTTATCAAAGAGAGATTCGAAGAAATGTTCGATATTCCCTTCGATACCTTCATGCTCCTCGACCTTGTAAACCGTAACGAAACCGAGGAATACTGCCGTCAGCCGGCAAGATATATGCTCTACAACGACCCCTTCATCGGTCTTATTGACACTTCAATTCCCGATTACACAAAATCCGATTTCGAAGAGCTTGTAACTCTCCTTGCGCCTCACAGAAACCACCCGAGATGGGGGTACCTATTCGAAACCGCATACCATCTCTGCAAGGTTACTGCTCTTAAATGCGATCTCGGTATCCGTATCCGTGCGGCATACAAGGCTGATGATAAGGCGGAGCTTAAAAATCTCGTTTCCGACCTTTATAAGACAAAAGAGCTTGTTCACAACTTCTACGTTGCATTCCGTAATCAGTGGATGACCGAATACAAGGGTCACGGATTTAATATTTCAGACATCCGTATCGGCGGCGTTATGACAAGACTCGAAACCTGTGCTGACCGCCTTACCGATTACATCGAGGGCAGAATCCCGAAGATCGAAGAGCTTGAAGAAGAGCTTCTCGATATCCGTCCCCTTAACTCCCCTACATACGGTCAGAAAAAATACCTCAACTACTGGGAAGGCTCAAGAGATCACCAGCGAATTACATCAACAAACGTATTTATCCCCTTTGCCTGACATCGCGGGGTTAGATTAAAAAATTATTTTGGAGGAAACAATAAAAGGACAAAATCCCATTTAAGCGTTTCGGTACACAGATCGACTGTTCGAGAAACGCCGTTATGTCTGTTGACGCAATCAAGCGCTG
>JAZRPJ010000057.1:0-4360 GCA_045649205.1 Candidatus Flemingiibacterium sp. | reverse complement strand
AAGATATAGTTATCGTGTCCGGTGACCTCGTACTCCTTGATAACTTCTCCGATAAACTTGAAGCCGGTAAGCACATTATGAAGCTTTATATTGTGCGCGCGGCAAATTTCCGTAATCATTTCACTGGTTACGATTGTCTTTACGGCATAGGGGTTTTCGGGCATACCCTTTTCCTCGTATGCGCGGATTATATAGTCAAGAAGAAGTGCGCCCACCTGATTTCCCGTAAGACGGACGAATTTTCCGCTCTTGTCACGGGACATGATACCCACGCGGTCAGCATCGGGGTCGGTGGCGATAATAAGGTCGCTGTGAACCTTCTCCGCAAGCTTGATGCCAAGTGTGAATACATCGGCAACCTCGGGGTTGGGATAAGCCACTGTGGGGAAATTACCGTCAAGAACCATCTGTTCCTCAACCACATCAATATGCTTGAGTCCGATTCTGCGGAGCACCTCGGGGACTATTCTGTGACCTGCGCCGTGGAGTGGTGTGTATACGATCTCAAGCTGGTCTGCAACCTTTTTTACCACATCGGGATTAACTGCTTCGGCAATTACACGGCTCATGTAAGCTTCGTCTACCGAATCGGAGATGAATTCGATTATTCCCGATCCCACCGCTTTATCAAAGTCAGTGGTTTTTACGTCGTCAAAAATATCTGCCGCGGCGATGAATTTCGATACTGTTGCCGCATGGTCGGGAGGAAGCTGTGCGCCGTCTTCCCAATATGCCTTGTATCCGTTGTACTGCTTCGGATTGTGGGAGGCGGTGATATTTATACCGGCGATAGTGCCAAGCTCTCTTACTGCAAAAGAGAGAACGGGAGTGGGACGGAGTCCGTTAAATATATAAACCTTGATTCCATTTGCCGCAAGGGTGGAAGCGGCACATCTTGCAAAAAGCTCGGAATTGTTTCTTGAATCGTAAGCGATAGCAACACCGCGGTCTGCCTTCTTTTCAAGATTTATAAGGTCGGCAAGACCCTGGGTCGCGTGGGCTACCGTGTAAACGTTCATGGCGTTTATGCCGGCTACCATTGTGCCGCGAAGCCCTGCTGTACCAAACTCCAGGGGCTTTATAAAGCGGAGCTTGATTTCCTCGTCGTCACCCTCGATGGCGCGTAGCTCAGCTTTTGTTGCTTCATCAACTTTATCAGAATTAAGCCAGCGGTTATAGTTTTCTTTATATGACATGATAGTACCCTTCTTCCCTAATTAAATTTGTTTTATTTGCTCTAAAGCGGAGGCAAGCTGATCGGGGCAGGAGGTGGTCTTGAAACCACAGGTGATGCCCTTCATGCGTGCAATAGCATCGTCGATGTTCATTCCGATAACAAGGGATGAGATGCCTTTTGTATTGCCGTTGCATCCTCCGATGAACTCAACGGATTTTATTATGTCATCCTCGCAGATAACTTCAATCTGACGGGAACAAGTGCCTTTTGTTTTATAGGATAAAGTTTTTTCCATGTTCTGATGGTACCTTTCGAAAATTTACTGTTTATTGTTCTGATGGGACATGAGTATATATGCCCAGCGGTTCATACTGCGGAAATACCAATGCCAAAAATAGAACAAAGGATTCGAGCTCCTTCATATCTTCAACCTTCAGAATGATGTCGCAGGAAAACTCACTGTCGCTGTAGGTTAAGGGGATGGAGTCGATTTTGTACACCGATAATTTACATTCCTTGGCGGCGGTTAGAATATCACCGAGGTTACCGCTGCTGTCGGGGACTATTGTAAACTCAAAAAAACAGGAATCACATTTTTCCCGGTGCTCGGACTTTGGGATACCGATGGATTTTTTTAAAAGTGCGTACCTTGTGGTCACGCTTCCGTCGGGCGTAGTTATATCGCAGGAAAAAATAGGGTTAAGCTCATATTTATCAATGAGTCTGTAAAAGCTGATTAATTTCGCATCTCTCGAACTGTCGAGAGGGAGCATACACATATCCGCTTTGCCATAGTAAACCTCCTCGCAAACAGCAGAAAAGTCCGATGCGTAGACAACAACGGGGGAGTCAAAGATCTTCGAAAAGCTTCTAAAGGCGGCATCTGCATAGGCATTTTTAAAATAAGCGATTTTAATATCGTTACTGTAGGATTCTGTTGAGAGAAGGCGTGGAAGCAGGCTGCGTTTGCGCTTTTCTGCCTCGTCCGTTACATATTTGCAGACTGTCAGCTTGTCACAGACCGAGAGTGAAGCATCAAGTGAAGAAATATACCTTGTCGCTTCATCAGGCGTATCCTCCGGAAGCTTACATGGGGTGAAAAGCTCGGCAAATTCCTCTGAGGGGGAGTCGCTGTCAAAGAGGAAATTGTTCCTGCCGATATACATGGCAAGCTCACGGAGCTGTACCAGACGTCGTTCATTTATTTTTGTGCCGTCGGTTTCAAGCAGAGTTAAGTTTTCACCTATAACCCGTGGTGCTGACTTCATCATAGCTTCCTCCAATCGGATTTCAGTATGAGCTCGGTTAATGCGATGGCGCATCCGGCTTCGATTACCGGCACGGCACGGACCGCAACGCAGGGATCGTGTCTTCCGTGAATATTCAGCTTGGTATTTTCACCGGTCTTTAGATTTACCGAATCCTGTTCCTTGAATATGGACGGCGTGGGCTTCATGGCAACACGGAATATTATGGGCATACCCGTGGACATCCCGCCGACAATACCGCCGCAGTTGTTGGTTTTTGTTACAACCACGCCGTCACGGTACTCGTAGGCATCGTTAAGCGCCGAGCCGTAGTCCTTTGCAAAATCAAAGCCCATTCCGAATTCAATTCCCTTTACCGCCGGGACTGCGAACATTATTTGGGCTATTTCCGATTCCACACTTTCAAAAATGTGTTCGCCAATGGCAGGCGGAATACCTACAGCCGCACATTCGATAACCGCCCCTACTGAATCTCCGATTTTTGCCGCTGCGTTTATTATATCCGCAAATTCTGCGGCGGCAGAGTCATCTATGGCAGGGAAGGGCTTCGCCTTGAGTGCCGAAAGCTCGTCAGCTGTAACACTGTCACTGAACGGGGAATCTTTACTGTTAAGAATCTGCTTTATGTGCGCTCCGACCTCAATGCGCTTTTCTTTAAGAAAGAGAGAACAGAGTGCACCTGCGAAGGTAAGGGGGGCTGTCAGCCGTCCTGAAAAATGTCCGCCGCCGTGAAGCTCACAGTGCTCACCGTATTTAAGATATGCGGCATAGTCCGCATGGCTGGGGCGGGGGACTGTCATTTTATCATCATAGGAGGCGGAGTGTTGGTTGGTGTTCTCAATGAGGGCACAGATTGGATAGCCGTTCGTGTATCCGTTTGACACACCGCTGACAATTCTCGGTATATCCGCTTCGGTGCGCTTTGTGGAGAAATTACCGCCGGGCGCACGTCTTTTCATAAAGGAGGCGATATAGTCAAGGTCGAGCTTAAGCCCGGCAGGGAAGCCGTCCATAACTACGCCGATAGCCTCGCCGTGGGACTCACCGAATATTGAAAGCTTTAATTTTGTTCCGTAGATTGATGCCACCTTTTAACACCTGCCTTTATATTATCAGAGCTTTTCAAGCATATCAAAGCTGTCGGAAAGGAACGTCTGAAGCTCGCTTGCGCTTAACTGACGCTGTGCGAGAAGCGCCAGGGTATATGCCTGCTTTGCAATTCCTTTCGCCTTTTCCGCATCCTCGGTGGATGTAGCTATCAGCCGCTTAATGAGAGGACTTGAGCCGTTAATGACCAGAGTAGTTTCTGAGGGAAAATTCATTCCGCCCATGTCATTTCCGGACATTCTGTACAGCTTCATCATGTCGTCCATGCGGCGGCTTTCCTCGGAGATATTGAGGATAACGGGAATCTTTTCATTCTTCAAAATTTCAAAGGAAACCTTTAAATTGTCATTTCCGCTTACTTCCTTGAAAATCGCCTCAAGAGCTTCGCTCTTTTCCACCTCGCCTTCGCCCTTGAGAGCAGATGCCACATCAGCATCGATACGGACGAACTTTACGCCCTCACGGTCCTGCTCGACAACGTTTATGAACTGGGTGTCAATCATCTTGTCAAGAAGCACGACCTCGATACCCTCGGCGGCGAACATGGAAATATACTGTGCCTGAACGGTTTCGTCTGCGGCGTAGTATACGGTATTTTCATGCTTTTCCCTGGCTTTTTCAAGATATTCGTCAAGGGTGACGTACCTTCCATCGGTTGTCTTATAAATTATAGCGGATTTTACACGATCGTAGAACTTGCGGTCGCGAAGACATCCGTATTCCACGAAAGTTTTAAGGTCGCTCCAGAGCTTCTCGTAGTTCTCACGCTCAAGGTTATACATGGAGCAGAGCTTATCAGCTACCTTTT
>JAZRPJ010000056.1:0-14024 GCA_045649205.1 Candidatus Flemingiibacterium sp. | reverse complement strand
CGGCAGGCGAAGACGTTTCCGCTCTTATTGCAGAGGCAGGCGGTGAGGCCGCTGAAGCTCCTGCAGAGGCGCCCGCAGAGGCGGCAGCTGAGGCAGCTGTTGAGGTAAAGGCAGACGCTCCCGCAACCACAAAGGTTGAGGGCGATATTATCAGAATCTCCCCCAGAGCAAAGAATCTTGCACTCAAGGGCGGCGCAGACCTTTCCCAGGTTACTGCTACCGGTCCTCTTGGCAGAATCATTGAGCGTGACGTAAACGCACTCCTTGATGGTGGCAAGACCACTACCGTAGAGGCTGTTGAACGTTACCTTGCAGGCGAGCGTACCGCTCCCGCTGCCGCACCTGCTGCTGAAGCTGCACCTGCACCTGCTGTTGACGCTAACAGCTACACCGATGTTAAGATCACCAATATCCGTAAGGTTATTGCAAAATCCATGCACGCATCTCTCTCTAACATGGCACAGCTTACCCTTAACGCTTCCTTCGATGCTACCGAGATCATGGCATTCAGAAAGAACCTCAAGGCAAACGGCGAAGCTATGGGCATGGGCAATATTACCATCAACGATATCGTTCTCTACGCGGCGGCTAAGACTCTTATGTCCCACAAGGATGTGAACGCTCACTGGCTCGACGATGTAATGAGAATCTTCGACAACGTAAACATGGGTATTGCGGTTGATACCGAGCGCGGACTTATGGTTCCCACCCTTATGGGCGCAAACAAGATGTCCCTTTCCGAGCTTTCCGCAAACGCAAAGGCGATCATCAAGGAAACCCAGTCCGGTTCTATCTCTCCCGATAAGCTTTCCGGTGCTTCCTTCACCGTTACCAACCTCGGTTCTCTCGGCGTTGAAAGCTTCACTCCCGTTATCAATCCTCCTCAGGTTGCGATCCTCGGCGTATGTGCTATCACACAGCGCGTAAAGGCTGACGGAACCACATATCCCGCAATGGGACTTTCCCTCACCTTCGACCACAGAGCTCTTGACGGTGCTCCTGCGGCTCGTTTCCTCAAGGATCTCTGCGCAAACCTCGAGCACTTCTCACTCATGCTTGCTAAATAATAAGGGAGGAACTGAAAATGTACGAACTTATAATCCTCGGCGGCGGTCCTGCCGGCTACAATGCGGCTGAACGCGCAGCAGCAGGCGGACTTTCCACCTTAGTTATCGAAGAACGCTCTCTCGGCGGTGTATGCCTTAACGAAGGCTGTATCCCCACAAAGACCCTTCTTTACTCCGCAAAGATCTTCGACTATGCAAAGCATAGCCAGGATTACGGCGTAACCCTTCCTAACGCTTCCATCGACCATGCGGCAGTTGTTGCACGCAAGGACAAGGTCGTAAAGCAGCTTGTGGGCGGTATCGGCGCAAAAATGAAGCACGGCGGTGTTACCGTTGTTATGGCTCACGCTGAAATCACCGGCAGAAACGGCGATGTATTCACCGTTAAGGCAGGCGACGAAGTTTACGAAGGACGCAGACTTCTCATCTGTACCGGTTCTTCCGCAGCAGTTCCTCCGATTCCCGGACTCCGCGAGGGCGTTACCTCCGGCTTTGTAAAGACCAACCGCGAGATTCTCGATATGACCACCGTTCCGAAGGAGCTGGTCGTTATCGGCGGCGGCGTAATCGGTATGGAAATGGCTTCCTACTTCAACTCCATCGGTTCCAAGGTGACCGTTATCGAAATGATGGACCACATCGGCGGTCCTACCGACAGCGAGATCGCTGCTATCCTTCTTAAGAATTACAAGAAGCGCGGCGTTGAGTTCATGCTCGGCGCAAAGGTCACCGGAGTTGGCACAAAGTCCGTTACCTGCGAATTCGAAGGCAAGACTGTGGAAGTTCCCGCTGACTGCGTGCTCTGCGCAGTTGGACGCCGTGCAAACACCGCAGGCATCGGTCTTGAAAACATCAACGTTCTCACCGAGCGCGGCGCAATCGTTACAAACGAGTGCGGTCGCACCAATATCGGCGGCGTATGGGCTGCCGGCGACGTAAACGGCAAGTCCATGCTTGCTCACACTGCTTACCGTGAAGGTGAAGCTGCTGTTAACGATATGCTGGGCAAGAAGGATGCTGTCAACTACGACGCTATCCCTGCTGTTATCTACACCAACCCTGAGGTTGCTTCCGTCGGTGAAACCTCAGATACCATCAAGGCAAAGGGCATCGACGCAAAGGTTGAGTCCTTCACCCTTAAGTACAGCGGCAGATATGTTGCTGAAAACGAGGGCGGCGACGGTATCGTAAAGATCATTATCGACAAGGAACACAGACGTGTCCTCGGCGTACATATGATCGGTACCTACGCATCCGAGATCATCTACGGCGCAGCTATGATGGTTGAAAAGCAGATGCGTGTTGAAGACGTTCGTAATTTTGTATTCCCTCATCCCACGGTATGCGAAGTCATCCGCGAGGGTATGTTCGGAATCTAAAAATAAAAAATAATATAAAAGGAGATATTTATCATGCCAAAGAGTCAATATGTAGATCCCGGTAAAGCATTTGAAGCCGGCTATATCCATTTTGAGGATATTCCCGTATGTCAGTACAAGAAGACCTTCGCTGAAGAAAAGAAGCTTTACACCAAGGAAGATTTCATGCGCATCTACCGCGACATGGCAATCATCCGTGAATTCGAAACCATGCTTAACGAAGTTAAGGTTAAGAGCGAATACAACGGCGTTCAGTACAACAACCCCGGACCTGCTCACCTTTCTATCGGTCAGGAAGCAAGTGCAGTAGGTGAAGCTTACAGCCTCGATATCAACGACTTCTCCTTCGGCTCTCACAGAAGCCACGGCGAGATCCTTGCAAAGGGTCTTTCCTCCATTCATAAGCTTGATGATACCGAGCTTTATGACATCATGAAGGAATTCCTCGGCGGTGCTGTACTTAACGTAGTTGAAAAGCACATGAACGCAGGCGGCAACATCAAGGAGCTTGCTATCAACTTCCTTCTCTACGGCGCACTTGCAGAAGTATTCGCACGTCAGACCGGTTTCAACCGCGGTCTTGGCGGCTCCATGCACGCATTCTTCATTCCTTTCGGACTTATGCCTAACAACGCTATCGTTGGTGCATCCGCTCCTATCGCTCTCGGTGCTGCTCTTTATAAGAGAGCTAACCACAAGCCCGGTATCGTTATCTCCAACTGCGGTGACGGTGCTACCGGTCGCGGCCCTGTTCTTGAAGCTCTCAACTTCGCTTCTATGGACCAGATTACCAAGCTTTGGGGCATGGACGGCAAGTACTCCGCTGACGGTATGCCTATCCTCTTCAACGTATTCAACAACCACTACGGTATGGGCGGTCAGACCCGCGGCGAGACTATGGGCTACGATATGGTTGCCCGCCTTGGCGCAGGCTTCAATCCCAGCCAGATGCACGCGGAGCGCGTAAACGGTTACGATCCTCTCGCCGTTATCGACGCTGTATCCAGAAAGAGAAAGCTCCTTCTCGAAGGTAAGGGCCCCGCACTTCTCGACGTTGTTACCTACCGTGTATCCGGTCACTCTCCTTCCGACTCCTCTACCTACAGAACTCAGGAGGAAATCGAAGCTTGGAAGGCAGCAGACCCGATTGTGGCATTCAAGAATAAGCTCATCAAGGGCAAGATCGCAACCGAGAATGATTTCGCAGTAATGCACGAGCAGATCACCGCTCGCATGACCGAAATCATGAAGCTTGCTATTAACGATGAGATCTCTCCCCGTATGGACCTCAATAAGGATCCCGATGCAATCGCATCCATCATGTTCTCTAACCAGAAGGTTAAGAGCATGGATCCCACAAGAGAAGCAGACGTTCTCATGCCTAAGGAAGAGTGCCCCAGAGTTAAGGAAATCGCTGGCAAGGTAAGAACCGCTACCGATAAGGACGGCAAGCCTGTTTCCAAGATGAAGATGTACAACCTTACTGACGGTCTCTTTGAGCCTATCATCGACAAGTTCTACGACGATCCTACCCTCATCGCATACGGTGAAGACAACCGTGACTGGGGCGGCGCATTCGGCGTATACAAGAAGATGACCGAAGCTATTCCTTACCACAGATTCTTCAACTCTCCTATTTCCGAGTCCGCAATCGTTGGCTCTGCAGTAGGTTACGCAATGTGCGGCGGCCGCGCTATCGTTGAGCTTATGTACGCCGACTTCATCGGCTGTGCAGGCGACGAAATCTTCAACCAGATGGCTAAGTGGCAGTCCATGTCTGCAGGTATCCTTAAGATGCCTATCGTTCTCCGTGTTTCCGTTGGTTCCAAGTACGGCGCACAGCACTCTCAGGACTGGACCGCACTCTGTGCACACATCCCCGGTCTTAAGGTTATATTCCCCAACACTCCCGCAGACGCAAAGGGTCTCATGACCTCCGCACTTGAAGGTACTGACCCCGTTATCTGCTTCGAGTCCCAGAGAATTTACGGTATCGGCGAACAGTTCATGAAGGACGGCGTTCCGGAAGGACACTACGAGATCACTCTCGGCGATCCCGATATCAAGCGCGAAGGTAAGGATGTTACCATCGTTACCATCGGTGCAACTCTCTACCGCGCAATGGATGCAGCGAAGACTCTCCAGGAGAAGTACAACATCTCCGCTGAAGTTATCGACGCACGCACCATCGTTCCCTTCGATTACACCAAGGTTATCGAGTCTGTTAAGAAGACCGGTAAGATCGTTATCGTAGGCGACGCTTGTGAGCGCAACTCCGTAATGAAGGATATGGCAGCTAATATCGCTGAATTTGCCTTCGATTACCTTGATGCACCTCCTGTAGCTCTCGGCTCTCGCAACTGGATCACTCCCAGCTACGAGCTCGATAAGGACTTCTTCCCGCAGGCTGACGGCATTATCGACATCATTCATGAAAAGCTCATGCCCATTCCGGGATACGTTGCAAAGACCAACTGCAGCGACGTTGAGCGCATGAACAGAAGCAAGCTCGGTCTTTAATCAGATTTAAATATGCCGCATCCCCCGAGGATGCGGCATAACTTTTAATTGGAGAAAATATGAAATTATACCTTAACCACAGCCAAAATGCCTATTTTAACCTTGCCTCCGAGGAATATTTCATCGGTAAGGCAAAGGAAGATGTAATCCTCCTCTGGCGAAGTGAGCCATCTGTTATAATCGGAAAAAATCAGAACGCCTACACCCAAGTCAAGGTGGAGGCGGCAAAGGAGCAGGGTGTTAAGATCGTTCGTCGCCTGACCGGCGGCGGCGCGGTGTTTCACGATCCCGGCAATCTTAATTTTACCTTCATTTCCCCAAAAAACGGAGAGCTGACAAAGGGCATATCCGAAGGCGGACTTGATTTTGCTCATTTTACAAAGCCGATTATTTCAGCCCTCCGCGCTCTCGGCCTTGCGGCAGAGCTGTCGGGGCGAAACGATATCGTGGTGAAGACCGAAGAGGGGGAACGGAAGATCTCCGGCAATGCCCAGTGCGTCGTGGACGGTACGACCATGCATCACGGAACTCTGCTTTTTTCGGCAAATCTTGAAAAGCTGGCATCCCTTCTTAATACCGATCCGTCTAAATTAAAGGGAAAGGGCATCACAAGCGTCAGAAGCCGTGTCGCTAATATTTACGACCTTCTTTCAGAGGACGCAAAGAAAAAAGTCCCCGATGTGCCGGCATTTTGTGACTACCTTGCAGACCATCTTAAACGGGAGCTGGCGGCAGAAAAGTGCGAGCTTTCGGCAGAGGATACGGAGGCGATAAATAAGCTGGTTTGCGAGAAATATTCGCTTGACGAATGGAATATCAAAAAGAACGGTGACTTTGAAAGCTTTTCCGAGGAGCGCTTCGACTTTGGTAAGGTGGAAGTAAGTCTCTCCGTCAAGGAAGGAAAGATCGCCGATGCAAGGATAAGCGGCGACTTTTTCGGTGCGGCGGACGTTTCACATCTTGCGGCGTCGCTTGTAGGTGTGGAGCTGTCAAAGGCAGAAATTATGGCGAAGCTGTCGGAGGTTGGAGTTTCACGGTATATTTTCGGGTCAGATCCTGCGAAGATCTGCGAGCTTATTTTGAAAAATTTTAGTGTTTCATAAATGTTGACGGCAGGTTCACAGAAAGTTCATTACTTTTCTGAAAAAATGTATTAAAATATTAGTAAGGTAATTTCCGAAAGGGGATTTTGATATCAATATTTTTGAAAGGTAGATTCTGCCATGAATAAGATTAACGATGAGAAGATTGATTTTTTGTTTAAAGGAATACTGACTCTTGAAAGCGTTGACGAATGCTACAGCTTTTTCGAGGACCTCTGCACCGTAGCCGAGCTTCAGGAAATGTCCAAGCGACTCCTTGCGGCGAAGATGCTTAAGGATAATTTTATTTACACCGAAATTGCTGAGCGTACCGGTCTTTCCACTGCTACCATCAGCCGTGTAAACCGCTGCCTCAAATACGGAAGTGACGGATATATCACCGTTCTTGATCGTTTAGAGCGCCAGAAATGAGTGAGGCATATACCTCTCTTGCACCGGTCTACGACATCCTCAACGGAGATATAGACTATTCTGCATGGGGAGATTTTATTGAGAAGCAATTTGAGCTTTTTGCGAAAAAGAAGCCCGAGAGTATTCTCGATCTTGCCTGCGGCACGGGTACAATGACCGTGGAGCTTGCCGCCCGTGGCTATGATATGACGGGAATCGATTTGTCGGAGGATATGCTGGCTGTTGCCAGAAAAAAGTGTGACGAGGGGCATTTTCGTCACGATGTTCTGCTGCTTTGTCAGAACATGACAGAGTTTGAGCTTTACGGAACTGTGGATGGGGTAATATGCTGTCTTGACGGGCTTAATTACCTCACAAAGACGGAGATGCTTCGAAAGACCTTCCGTCATGTCCACAACTATCTGAACCCCGACGGACTTTTCCTTTTCGATATGAATACCCCGAAAAAATTCGAGGAAGTTTACGGCACGAATGCCTACATCCTTGAAGAAGATGGAGTATTCTGCGCATGGCAGAATATTTATAATGAGAAATCGAAGCTCTGTGACTTTTATCTCACTATTTTTACCGAGGATGAAAAGGGCAGGTGGCATCGCACAGATGAGGAACAGCGTGAGCGCTGTTACAGTCTTGCCACAGTGAAAAAGGCGCTTTCGGAATGCGGCTTTGAGCTTTGCGGGGTATTTTCGGATTACGCCATGTCGGAGGCGGACAAGGATACCGAAAGATGGTATTTCGCCGCCCGTGCAAAAAAGTAAAAAGTAACTGTAGGAAGTAACAATGAACTCTAAACCAACAATTTTACGGGCAATGACCCGTGACGGAAGTGCACGCGCTTTCGTTATAAATTCAACGGATATAGTGAACGCCGCCATCGGCTACCACCATACTACCCCCACAGCATCCGCCCTTCTCGGCAGAACGCTGACGGCGGCATCCATGATGGGAACTCTCCTTAAAGACAAGGGAAATACCCTGACTCTCAACATTCGCGGCGACGGGCCGGCGAAAAATGTCATTGCCGTTTCCGATTATGCAGGTAATGTAAAGGGATACATCGCCGAACCGAATATCGATATACCGAAGAAGTCGAACGGCAAGCTTGATGTTTCCGGAGCTATCGGGCACGGAACTTTAGCGGTGATTAAGGATATCGGTCTTAAAGAGCCTTATTCCGGCATGATAGACCTTGTCAGCGGCGAGATCGCCGAGGATATCACCCAGTATTTCGCTGTCAGCGAGCAGACACCCAGCCTCTGTGCTCTCGGCGTGCTTATCGACCGGGACTATAGCTGTAAGGCGGCAGGAGGCGTGCTTGTATCGCTTTTACCCTTTGCGGCGGAGGAAACTATCACCAAACTTGAAAAGAACGCAAATAAGCTTTCAAACATATCATCTCTCTTTGCTGACGGACTTACAAACGAGCAGGTCATGGACATCGTTCTGGAGGGCATCGAATACGATGTCTTTGACGAGATCGAAGCCGGTTACGGCTGTGATTGCTCGAGAGAGCGGCTTTCCCGTGTGCTTGTAAGCCTTGGACGCAGGGAGGTGGAAAAAATTTTTGCCGAGTGCCGTGATGAAGGCAAGCCGGAGGAAATTCAGTTTGAATGTCATTTCTGCGACAAAAAATACCTCTTCACAAAGGATGAGGTACTTGAAATATTCGCCAAAGGAGAAACGAAAAATGCTTAAGATCGGAGATAAAGCCCCTGCATTTACCCTTGAGGACAAGGATGGAAACAAGGTAAGTCTGTCCGATTTTGTGGGCAAGCGCGTGGTTTTATATTTCTACCCCAAGGACAATACCTCCGGCTGTTCAAAGCAGGCGGCGGCATTTGCTCACTATAATGACGAAATTGAGGCTCTTGGAGCGACGGTTATCGGCGTAAGCCGCGATTCTAAAGCTTCCCATCAGAAGTTTGCGGAAAAGTATAATCTTCCGTTTATTCTTCTCTCCGACCCGGAGCGTGCGGCGATTGAGCCTTACGGTGTATGGCAGGAGAAGAAAATGTGCGGCAAGGTAGGCATGGGAATCGTCCGCACCACCTTTATTATCGACAAGAACGGCAATATCGAAAAGGTTATGGAGAAGGTAAAGGCCGACACAAATCCTGCCGATGTGCTTGAATATTTAAAGACTAATAATTAATTTTCAGCCGTATATCGGCAGAAAGGACTAAAATCATGAAAAAAGCAGTCATGTACGGAGCCGGCAATATCGGACGCGGCTTCATCACCCAGTTGTTCTCAAAATCCGGCTACGAAACAGCCCTTATCGACGTTAACGATGCGGTTATAAATCAGCTCAACGCCGAGAAGTGCTACCCCATAAAGATAGTTTCCGAGGCGGAAAGATGCGAGGAAATAATCACCAACGTTTACGGCGTTGACGGCAAGAGTATCGACGCTGTAGCAGATGAGATTGCTGCCGCTGATGTTATGGCGACCGCCGTTGGCGTCAATATTCTTCCCAGAATTGCGGGCAACATCGCCGAGGGTGTACGCCGCCGTTTCAAGAAGACCGACGCACCGCTCAACATCATTATCTGCGAGAACCTCATTGATGCAGATAAGTATCTTGCATCCCTCATCAAGGAAAAGCTGACCGATGACGAAATTGCTCTCTTTGACGAGAGAATCGGTCTTGTTGAGGCATCCATCGGAAGAATGGTTCCGATCATGTCCGAGGAGATGCAGGAGGGAAATATCCTCAAGGTTTGGGTTGAGCCTTTCTGCCAGCTTCCTGTTGATAAAAACGGTTTCAAGGGAGAGATTCCTTACCTTGAGAACATGATTCCTTTCACTCCTTTTGAATATTTCATTCAGAAGAAGCTTTTCTTACATAACATGGGTCACGCTACCACCGCATATTTCGGAACTTTAGCCGGTAAGACCTACATCAACGAGGCAATGGCAGTTCCCGAAATTTACGAAAAGGTAAAGGGTGCGATGTACGAATCCACCGCGGCTCTTGCCGCTGAACACGGCGTTCCTTATGAGGAAGTCAAGGAAGCTACCGAGGATCTTCTTTTCAGATTCCAGAACAGCTACCTCCACGACACCTGTGCAAGAGTGGGACGTGACGTTCTTCGTAAGCTTGCAAACAACGACCGTCTTATCGGTGCGGCACTCCTCTGCCGCAAGCACGGACTTCCCAATGAGAATATCCTCCGTGGAGCGGCGGCGGCTACTCTGTTCCCTGCAGATAGGGACGAATTTGCCGCAAAGTTTGCCGGCATGGTTGCCGAAAAGGGCATAAGAGCCGCACTTTCCGAAGTCAGCGGACTTCCCGAGGATGACGAAATTATCCTTGCTATCGAAAAATACCGTGCAGAGCTTGCGTAAATAGAATACTCATAAAAGATGCGGTGTGACTTACTTGGTCACACCGCTTTTCTGTATGTTATTTTTCTCTTTTGCAGGGCTTTTACCGAAGTGCTTCAGATACAGTCGGTAAAAATTACTGTAGTTATCGTATCCTACCTGCATTGCCGCAGTAGTTGACGGCAGACCGTCATTAATTAGCTTGCTCGCAAGGGCAAGCTTTTTTTGCAGGATATACTGCTTCGGTGAAATGTTCATTTTGGCCTCAAAGAGGTGGCAGAACGAGGACTTTGACCTTGCTGTGTACTTTGCCAGATCGTCAAGCGAGATTCGTTTGTGAAGATTTTCGTCAATGTAGGCAATAACCTTCTGTAAAAATGCGTCCGTTTCGGCTGCCTGATGATTTTTTGTGTCTTGAAGAATATTATAAAAAATCTGTATCATCAAACTTTGTGCCAGTGGGGAATAAAACTGTTCATCTGTCTTTTCGCATATGTCTTTCAGCTTTTCGGTGAGAGAGGATGTGAATATTGACGTGTCTGATTTTTTCGCAAACTCGGACCGCAGAATTTCCGGAATGGCGGTAATATCAAATAATGCGGTTATTCTGCTGTAGACGCCTTTTTCGTTTGCCGTAACAGAATGATAGGAAAGGGGTGGAATTATTACTGCTTGACCGCTCTTGAGGCGACAGCTTTTTCCCTCCGACATAATATTGATGTCACCGGTGACAACGGCGATAATCTCGAATTTGGCATGGCAGTGGCTCTCCCACAAAACCGGATGGTCGATTTCGCTTTCAATATATTCAAGATCAAATTCATCTGTGGTAAATCTGCAGCTCATGCACTCACCGCCTTTCAGCTTTATTATAACACGTTCTTGCAAGAAAAGCAATATAAAAAGCAAAATTGGCCATACAAATTTCTTTTATTTCATGATATAATGAAAGTCGACAATAATGAAAGGTGATTTTACAAATGATTGAAACATCCATAAAGGTAGGGACTGCTGAAATCTGTAACAGGGTTGTTTTGCAGCCTATGGAAGGCTGTGACTGTAATACGGACGGAAGTCCCAGAGAGCTTACCGTAAAAAAATACATAAGTGGGGCAAAGAGCGGTGCAGGCCTTATCTGGTTTGAAGCCAATGCCGTATGTCCGGAGGGACGGACTAATCCCAGACAGATGATGCTGACAAGAGAAAATCTTCCGAAATTCCGTGAACTTCTCTCCGAAATGCGGAAAATCGCCATGGAGGAGTGCGGGATACGTCCGATTTTCATTCTTCAGCTTACCCATTCGGGAAGACAGAGTATCGTACCGATGATAGCCTACCGTCATCCGATTTATGAAGAAAAACGTCCGGTTACCGATGAAAATATTGTCAGTGACGAATATCTTGACACACTACCCGCACTATACGCAGAGTCGGCGAAGCTTGCCGTGGAAGCCGGATTTGATGGGGTTGACGTAAAATCCTGCCACGGCTATCTTTTTCAGGAGCTTCTCTCCGCCTTCACACGAAGGGGACGCTACGGCGAAAGCTTTGAAAACAGGATAAAGCTGTATCTTGACAGTTTCCGTGCGGTCAAGGCGGCGATTCCTCCCCATATTCTTCTCACTGCAAGAATCAGCGTTTCGGACATGGTTCCGAAGCCCTACGGCTTTGGTACTACCGAGGCAAATAAGCTTGATCTTGCCGAGCCGGACAGACTTATCAAACGGCTGGTGGATGAGGGACTTCAGATGCTCAATGTCACTGTGGGAAACCCTTACTACAATCCTCATGTCAACCGTCCGTACCGAAACGGTGCCTACGATCCGCCGGAAAAGCCTGCCGAGGGGCTATCCCGCTTTGAATATATAGAAAAGCATATAAAAGACGGATTCCCATCTCTGACGGTGGTAGGCTCGGGACTGTCTTACTACCGTGAGGATCTGATGGAGCAGTCGGAAAGACAGCTTACCACCGGAGTATGCGATCTCGTTGGTTACGGCAGAATGTGGCTTGCCTATCCGGAGTTTTACAGAGATTATGTGTGTGGACGGTTTAACCCTAAAAAATGCTGCCTTGCCTGCTCAAAGTGTACCGTGCTGATGCGAAACGGGAAGGTTTCGGGGTGTGCGGTGTTCAATCCCTACTACAGAGAACTATTGAAAGGAATAAAGGAGAAATAAAATGGAAAAGAAAATTGCGGTTGTAACCGGCGTCCTTGGCGGAATAGGCAAGGAGAGTGCAATCGAGCTTTGCCGTGCCGGATATGCGGTAGTGGGCATGGATGTGATCGATGCCACGGATATTTCCGATTTTGACGGATTTGATTTTACCTATGTTAAAGGCGACCTTTCCGATGCTGCATCGAGGGAAAATCTCGTTAATACAGCGACGTTAAAGGGTGACATTTCAGCCCTTGTGAATGTTGCCGGAGTAGCACCGAAAGTCAGAAATGACATTCTCGAAATGACCGAGGAAAGCTATGATTTCGTTATGGGCATCAATACCAAGGGAACCCTATTTTTGACCCAGGCTGTGGCAAATCGCATGGTTACCCAGGGAAATGGCGGTGCGATAGTCAACATTTCTTCCTGCTCGGCCTATACAAGCTCCACGAGCCGAGGCGAATACTGCATTTCAAAGGCCGGAGTTTCTATGATAACCAAGCTTTCGCCGACCGCCTTGCAGGTGAGGGGATTACCGTTAACGAAATCTGTCCCGGTATCATTGCCACGGGCATGACTGCAAAGGTTAAGGAAAAGTATGATAATCTTATCGCCGGCGGTCTTGTACCTCTCGGTCGCTGGGGAAAGCCAGAGGACATCGCAAAGGCTGTAGTTGCCCTCTGCAGCGATACATTTGCCTACACCACCGGTCAGTCCTTTATTATTGACGGAGGAATGCACATAAGAAAGCTATGAGATATAATACATTAGTAATCGGAACGGGATGTGGCGGCTACAATGCCGCAGACAAGCTTTATGACCTGGGAGTGCGTGACATTGCCATCATCACCGAGGGAAGATATATGGGAACATCCCGAAATACGGGCAGTGATAAGCAGACTTACTACAAGTTATCCCTCTGCGGTGCCGACGGCGACAGTGTGCGTGAAATGGCGGACACCCTCTATTCCGGCGGCGGCGTAATGGGCGAGCACGCACTTTCGGAGGCGGCTTATTCGGCACGCTGTTTCATGCGTCTTGTAGAGCTTGGAGTGCCATTTCCCACAAACGAATATGGCGAATACGCCGGCTACAAAACCGACCATGATCCCCGTACACGTGCCACCTCGTGCGGACCGCTGACCTCGAAATATATGACCGAGGCACTCGAACGTTCGGTTATTTCGAAGGGGATTGAGATTATAGATTTCAGGCGAGTAATAAAAGTTCTTACCGAGAATAATAAGGTCACCGGCGTTGCCTGTGCAAATACCGTGACCGGTGAAATATCGGTTATTGCCTGCAGTAATGTGATTCTCTGTACCGGGGGACCTGCCGGAATTTATAAAAATACCGTCTACCCGGAGAGCCAGCACGGTGCGACGGGACTTGCCATCGAAGCGGGTGCATCCCTCTCCAATATGGAGGAATGGCAGTACGGACTTGCAAGCACGAAATTCCGCTGGAATCTGTCCGGTACATATCAGCAGGTGCTGCCGAGATACATAAGTATTGACAAGGACGGAAACGAGAGGGAATTCCTATATGAAAAGCTTGGCGACGAATCTTTGGGTCTTATCTTCTTAAAGGGCTACCAGTGGCCCTTTGACACGAGAAAGGTTGAAGGCTCATCGAAGGTTGACCTGCTTGTTGCCGAGCAGATAAAGATGGGCAACCGAGTCTTCCTTGACTTCGTGAAAAATCCTATGGGCCTTGAAGAGGGCTTCGATATTCTTCCCGAGGAGGCGTACACCTACCTCGAGCGTTCCGGTCACTGTTCGGCACACCTATCGAAAGACTTGAAAAGATGAACGTTGGTGCTATTGACCTTTACGCCGACCACGGAATCGACCTGCGAAATGAATATCTCGAAATTGCCGTCTGTGCACAGCACTGCAACGGAGGTGTTGCGGTTGACGCTGACTGGCAGAGTGAGGTTGAGGGACTGTATGTGGCAGGTGAAGCGGCAGGTACCTTTGGTGTTTACCGTCCCGGCGGAAGTGCACTGAACTCCACCCAGGTGGGCAGTCTTCGTGCGGCGGAGCATATTGCGAA
>JAZRPJ010000055.1:0-12025 GCA_045649205.1 Candidatus Flemingiibacterium sp. | reverse complement strand
GACAATTCATTGGCTCTATGGTATAATACTATCACAAATGATCACAATTGTCAACGCTCGCCAGAAAAGTTTATAAATAATCACCACAAGATGATAAATGATCACAATAATCGGGAAGGAATGAACGTAATTATGACTATTTCCACACGCCAGCAGCATATTCTTGAGCTGCTTGCAAAGCAGCCGGATATCACCGTAAAGGAGCTTTCAAGGGAGCTTTCCGTCAGCGAGCCAACTGTGCGGAGGGATTTTACCGAGCTTGAAAGGTACGGATTTATCGAGAAATTTTACGGTGGGGCAAAGTTGCTTCACGGAGCGGCGGACAGTGAAATTCCCTTTTTATTCCGCTCAAAGGAAAAGAGCAGTGCCAAGGTTGCTATGGGACGCCGCGCCGCAGAGCTGGTACGGGACGGCATGGTTATAATGCTTGATGGCTCTACCAGTGCATACAATATCGTGCCCTACCTTGCCCCCCGCCGTGACATTATTGTCGTCACAAGCGGAGCGAAGACGGCTGTGGCACTTGCCGAGCTGAATATACGCACTTTTTGTACCGGAGGACAGATGATAACCCACTCGTTTTCCTATGTAGGAGAGCAGGCGGAAAATTTTGTAAGGCAGTTTAATGCCGATATTCTTTTCTTTTCCTGCCGCGGACTGACACTTGACGGAAAAATGACGGATGTGTCAATTGAGGAAGCTAATTTGCGCCGCGTGATGGTACAGCACAGCAGGGAAAAGGTGCTCCTTTGCGACAGTGGGAAAATCGGTAAGACATATCTTTATAATCAAGGTGATGCTCATGATGTAGATATGATAATCTCCAACGCGGAGATCACGCTTGATAAATAAAAATACAGCGCAAATATTGACATATTTCTACAAATATTGTATAATATTAGTTGATACAAAGCATTGAAATACTACGGAGGCTTCACGGATGAGTACCGTGACAGTTGTTATGACCGACGAAGAATATATCGAAAAACTGCGTACAGCCTACAGCCTTGCAGATACACGGGGAAAAATGAGTGATGCAGAGCTTTTGGCACTTTTCCTTTCCTACACCAACTGTGCAGGAGATCTTCAGCATATAATGACGGATATATCCGATAAATTCATGCACGCAAAGGATGTGTACCGCTGCTCCTATCCGGGACTTATGCAGATTGATAAAATGACACATCACGGTGCCTGCGCCATACTTTTGGCGGCGAAGGCAATGAAGAAAAAAGAACGGCAGATCAAAGTGTTTAAAAAAGATTCCGATTATGAGGAACTCTTTTTTAACCGTCTTTCGAAAACGGTTAACGAGGAACTTTGGGCGGCAGTGTTAAGCAGAGAAAATAAGCTTGTGGATATTAAGAAAATGTCCGTCGGAAGCTCCTGTCACGCCGATATATTCATAGGTGATCTCATTGAATTTGCCGTTGCCGGAAATTGCCGCAAAATGGTGATCGCCCATTCTCATCCCCATGCCTGCAGTACTGATATATCAGAGGAAGATGAGCGCGGTATCAGCTATTTTCGTTCGGTGCTTGCACGCTTTGATATAGATTTGTACGGTCATGTGATCGTTTCTGAAAACAAAGCGAAATTTTATAAATGCTCAGAAAAAGAGCAGTGAAATATACATAAATACCGCCGAGAGTACTCCCTGCAAGGCTCGCCTGATAAGATACCCAAATTTTGAGATTCTGCAGTCGCCCAATACGGAAAAGACCTGCATATGTACTGACAGACCGGAATTTCCCACCGCGAAAGCGGAGATCAATAATGGCAGCTTTCCGGGTAAGGGAGATGCCTTTCTGACGGCAAGAGTGATTTCGAAAAGGGACGCGGCAGCGGCACTTACTGTTTCACCGAAAAATCTTCCAAGGACGGCACAGACTCCGTCGCCGAGAACAGCGAAGAAAATTACGAAAGAGCATATTTTTACCATAGTGATCCCACCGGCACTTATGGAATCGGTGAGGATCTTCACGGCGGATACCGGTCGGTTTGGGAAACTTACTGCCGGATTTGACTTAGCACCCCGAGTAATGAGAAGAACAGTCACCGCGGCAGCGAGCTGACAAAAATACAACCGTGCGCCCATATCCACGGAAAACATACTTCCAACAGCTCCTATACAGAATGCGGGACTTGCTACGGTGACAGCGGAGGTCAGCCGTAAAGCTTCACGCTCGTCAATGATACTTTTTTCATATAGATCGCCCACGCATACCGCGCCTATGGGAAATCCCCCCAGAATCCCGAGAATAAGCGCATAGGCGGCGTCTGCTTTTATCCCGAAGATGAAGGCGAGAGGCTTTCCCATAAGCCTTGCGAAGGATTCGGGAAGCCCGGAACGGTTAATCATATTTACAAGCACGGCAAAGGGAAATAGGGAAGGGATAAGGCTGCGGGCGCACATAATGAGTGCGCTTCTTACAGATTCAGCCCCCGCTGTAGGCGATTTCAGCAGATAGCATACGGCAAATATAAGAAAAAGCCAAAATGCAAGAAGTTTATAATAATAACCGATTTTAAACGTAATTTTACGCTGCGTATTTTCCCGCTTTTTGGTGTGGGCAATAATATTAAGCATCTCCCATTCATATCATTTAATAAGGGTTTGACCTATTAACAGTTATGCAAAAATGGGGAGATAATATGAGTAAAAAAATAAAAAAGCCCATATCTCAGCGAATCTGTGAGAGCCTTGATGTTCCCGAGGGAGCATTCGGACGGACATCCTTCGTTGAAGCTGTCGGCAACCGTGAGCTTACGGTCATCGGCTGTGAGGGACTTCGCACATATACGGACAGCAGGGTAGTGCTTGAGCTTTGCGACGGAATCTTCTGCGTCCTGGGTAAAGATTTGGAGCTGCGCAGCTTCATTGACGGCGCGGTCACGGTAAGGGGCATCATATCATCCGTTCACTACGGGGAGATAATCCCGGAGGGGTGCGATGTTCACTAAACTGATACGTTGGTTTTTCGGGAGCCGTCGGTATCTGGTATCCCCACATCATTCGGATAGAGCCGCATCCCTTATTATGAATTCCGGGGCATATTTCCGAAAAATGAAAAGTACGGATAAGGGCTTGACATTCCTTCTTTTCAGAGGGGATTCGCCATCGGTAGAGCGGATATTCGGAAAATACGGTATCGAGTTTAAAATGACCCGTGAAACGGGGCTTCACTATCTCATGGAAAGATATCGGAAACGTTTCGGGATTCTCGTCGGTGCTTTTCTGTTTGCGGTAATTATCCTTGCCTCGGAAAAGTTTATATGGAATATGAATGTTACCGGAAATACCACCATAACCGCCGATGAAATCGAAAGTCGGCTCGCTTCTCTCGGATGCAGAGTAGGCTCATATATACCCGGCATCGATTTTGACAAGCTGCAGAACGAATATCTTCTCATGTACGGCGACACTGCGTGGATCTCGGTCAATCTTCACGGAACTGTAGCAAACGTGGAGGTAAGAGAGAGCGAAAATCCGGAGAGAGCTGTGGATGAATCTATTCCCTACAATCTTGTGGCAAAGGAAGACGGAATCGTTTCCTACATGGAGATCCTGCGCGGAAAGCCCATAGCGAGAGAAAACGAGCTTGTCCGAAAAGGTGAGCTTTTAGCCTCCGGAATCGAGGACGGCAAGCACGGATTTATGTTGGTTCACGCCAGAGGCAAGGTCCTTGCCGAGGTGAAGCGTAATATCCGCATCGAAGTTCCCCTTGAAGAAACGGCAACAGGACAAACGGGAAGGGTATATCGTGAAAAATATTTAAACATTTTTGCTTTCTCCTTTAAATTTTCAAAAAGTGGAGGGATTTTTCCTGCGGAATATGATACAATAGAATCAACGAGGAAATTAAATGTATTCGGTGTGGTGGAGCTTCCCATTTCTGTGAAGACACGGGAATTTTACGAAATCGCCCCGGTGACGGTGAATTACACTCCCGAAGAAGCGAGAAAAGAAGCTTATCGCAGACTTCGTACCGAGATGGAGGCTTGTCTTAAAGAGGGTGAGCTTGCGGGGCGTAAGATCAGTGCCGGGCTTGTGGAAGAAGCTTATGTTATCGAGTGCGAGCTTACACTTATTTCCGACATTGCCGAAAAGCAGCCCATATATACGGAGTGAGATTTGCAGCATTTTAATCGGCGCTTTTTAGTTGGCCCTCTCCGTCACGGCTCTCACCGTGCCACCTCTCCCTCGGGGAGATACAGTGAAAGGCTCTCCATTTGGGAGAGCTCTCGCGAAGCGAGTGAGAGGGGAAAATGATATGAACTATTATTCATTACGAAATGGTGATCCCCCAAAAATACAAGAAACACGAAAGGGATATTAATGGCAGAAAAAATAATACTCACCGATTCCGCCGAGCAGACCGCCATAATCTGCGGCGAGCTTGACGTGAATCTTGAAAAAATCGAAAAGAGTTTCGGCGTTACGGTTACGGTCTGCGACAGTGACAATACCGCCGGGAATAAAATAAAGGTGGAGGGAAGCGAGCTTTCCACGGTGGAGCTTGCCGTGGACGCCATCGGATATCTGAAGCGAATGGCGAAGCTTAACGGAGCTGTGACCGAGCAGAATATCGATTATGTCATCGACATGATCACCGACGGCAAGAGGGATGAGCTTTTCACGCTTGACGATGATACTATCTGCCTCACCAGCCGAGGCCGTCCCATAAAGGCAAAGACCGTGGGACAGAAAAAATATGTAAATGCCATCAAGAAGAACACGGTTATCATGGGTATCGGACCGGCGGGAACCGGTAAGACATTCCTTGCCGTTGCCATGGCTGTAACCGCACTTAAGGCAAAGCAGGTTGAGCGTATCATTCTCACCCGACCTGCGGTGGAAGCCGGCGAGAAGTTAGGATTCCTTCCCGGCGATCTTCAGAATAAGATCGACCCGTATCTGCGCCCTCTTTACGATGCGCTGTATGAGATGCTGGGTACGGAGGCATATCAGCGGTATGTGGAAAGGGGGATCATCGAAATCGCCCCACTCGCCTATATGCGCGGACGGACTCTTGACGATGCCTTTATCATCCTCGACGAGGCGCAGAATACCACGCCGGAGCAGATGAAAATGTTTTTAACCCGTCTTGGCTTTAATTCAAAGGCGGTAGTCACCGGTGACCTTACCCAGACGGACCTGCCCTTCGGCAAAAAGAGCGGACTTGCCCAGGCGGTGAAGATTTTGGAGGGCATCGAGGATATCGCCGTCCACCGTTTCAGCGAGAAGGATGTTGTCCGCCACAGACTTGTGCAGAAGATCATCCTCGCCTACGAAAATTACGACAAAAACAGAAAGGGCGACGAGCCTCGCCCACAGAATAAATTTAAAATCGGCAGTAATGATTAAGCCGTGACACTGAAAGGAATTATAAATTATGCGACACTATATTCATTTTACAAACGAGCAGGACAAGCGTGATGTAACAGCGGAGCTTCGCTGTCTTGTAAAGGCGGCAATATATTCTGCCCTTGATTATGAGGATTTCTCCTATCCGGCGGAGGTTTCCGTGACCTTTACCGATAATGGCGGCATCCGTGAGATCAATAAAGAGCACCGTGACATCGACGCTCCCACCGACGTTCTTTCTTTCCCCATGGCAGATGCGGAGGAGGATTTCGACACCAATATGGGAACCGGTGCGGCACTTCTCGGCGACATTGTAATTTCCCTCGAACGTGCGGAGGAGCAGGCGAAGGAGTACGGTCACAGTTTTACCCGTGAGGTTGCGTTTTTGACAGTACATTCCGTGCTTCATCTTCTCGGGTATGACCATGTGACCGGCGAGGAGGATGAAAAGCGTATGTGCGTAAAGCAGGAAGCCATCCTCGAATTTATGGGCATCAAAAGAGGTTAAGAGATAGATCATGAAAACAGGTTTCATTGCCATTGTGGGACGCCCCAACGTGGGTAAATCCACCATACTTAACGCACTTCTCGGAGAGAAGGTTTCTATCGTTTCAAACAAGCCCCAGACTACCCGTACCCGTATCACCGGCATACTTACCGAGGGTGAGAGCCAGTTCGTATTTCTCGATACCCCCGGCATACTCAAGCCCAAAAATAAGCTGGGCGATTTCATGGTTAAGACCATAAATTCCACCATCGGAGATGTGGACGGGGCAATTCTCGTAGTAGATGCGGCAAAGGAAGTTTCGGATATCGAACGGACAGTCCTTGAGCGCTTCAAAAAGCAGAAAACCCCCGTAATTTTAGCTATAAACAAGACCGATACTGTAAACGCCGAGAAGGTAGCGCAGTGCATTATTGCCTACTCGGAGCTTTGCGATTTTACCGCGGTAATTCCCATGGCGGCGGTGAAGAACGAGGGCGTTCATATCATAGTGGAGGAGGCGGACAAGCTACTCCACGAGGGTATCTGGTTCTTCCCAGAGGATATGATTACCGACCAGCCCGAGCGTATTCTGGCTTCGGAAATCATCCGCGAAAAGTTGCTCCGTACCCTTAATGACGAAATCCCTCACGGTACGGCGGTAGTCATCGAGGCATTCGAAACAAAGCCCACCATCATCAAAATCAGGGCTGAAATTTTCTGCGAAAAGGAATCACACAAGGGAATCATCATCGGTAAAAAGGGTGCGGCACTTAAGAAGGTCGGCACATGGGCAAGAGAAGACATGGAGGCGTTTTTCGGCATCCAGGTACATCTCGATCTGTGGGTGAAGGTCAAGGAGAATTGGCGCGATAATGCCGGACTCCTTAATACTTTCGGCTTTACCGAAGAATAAACCGGACGACTTAACAAAAAGGACTGACAAAAATGCTCTACACGATGAAAGGACTTGTACTCCGTGAAACGGTGATCGGCGACAACGCCAAGTATATAAATGTACTGACTGCCGAGCGCGGACGAATTTCCGTTCTTGTTAAAGGCGCGGTCAGACTGAGAGGGCGGTTTACCGCCTCGACCCAGCTCTTTTGCTACAGTGAATTTGTAGTCTATGAGCATAACGGCAAATATTCGCTCAACGATGCCACGCTGATTGAAAATTACTTCAGCCTGTGCGACGATTTCGACCGTATGACCGTTGGAACTTATATCCTGAATACAGCGGAATATGTGACAAACGACGGTCAGGGGGAGCCGAACATTCTTCGCCTTGCGCTAAACACCCTCTATGCGCTGGTGAAATTTAAGGACAGAGATTTGCGGCTTATAAAAGGGGTTTACGAAATGCGGCTCTGTGCCTTTCTCGGAATTGCGCCGAATCTTGTTTCCTGTCCGGAGTGCGGTCACGGGGTGGAGGATGAGGTCATGCTTCTTAACGTGATGGAAGGGAGTATTACCTGCCGTCACTGTTTTGATAATAAATTCCGTGAAACCTATATCGAAAATGATCGGGTGGTCAATGATATGCGCACGACCCAGATCATAATTCCGCTTAAACCGGCAGCTCTTCTTGCAATGCAGCACGCGCTGTATGCGGATATGGCGAAGTTATTTTCCTTCACCCTTGCAGAGGAATGTCTTGCCGAATTTTCAGCGGCGGCGGAAAAATATCTCGAAAATCATGTGGACCACCACTTTTCGGTGCTCGATATGCTGGCACAGTGAGTGCCTGCGCAGTAAACGCTTACATATCTGCTTTGTGTATGAGCGGTAAAAGCTCAATGCAGGAGCTTACGCCCTCTCACCCGCTTTGCGGGAGCTCTCCCATAGGGAGGGCCTGCATAAGCCTCCCCCTATGGGGGAGGTGGCACGCGTCAGCGTGGCGGAGAGGGTAAATATGAGCGTAAAGTTTTGCATTTACAATGCATTGCAACGAGTTTACTAATGCTTTGAATACAAAATCGTTAGAAAACTGCCATGAAAGGAAATACAAATTGAAAAGCTACGAAAAAGCTATAAAAACTCTTGAATACGATAAGATCCTTGCCCTGCTCGCCGAGCTTGCGCCCACCGACGGCTCAAAGGAGCTTGCAATGGCACTTCGTCCTGAGAACGACCCGGACAGAATCCTTCGTATGCAGAGGGAAACCACCGAGGCGAAGGCTATGCAGACTATCAAGGGTATGCCATCCTTCGGACGGGTAAAGAATATAAAGGATACGGCGGAGCGTGCCGCTAAAGGTGCGGTGCTATCATGCCGCGATCTTCTCGACATTGCCAATATTCTGCGTACCTCACGCTCGCTTCTTGAATACAGCCGAACAAACCGTCGGGAAAATACCTCCGTTGACGATATTTTCGAGCGGCTGATACCGGATAAGAAGCTTGAGGATAAAATCTATACAGCCATTATTTCAGAGGATACCGTAGCGGACGAGGCGAGTCCCGCTCTGTCGGATATCCGCCGTAAAATGAAGTCGGCTAACAACAGGATCAAGGATACGCTTCAAAGCTTCATTACCGGTTCTTATGCAAAATATCTGCAGGAAAATATCATCACACAGCGAAACGGCAGATATGTAATTCCCGTTAAGGTGGAGTGCAAAAACGACGTCCGCGGACTTGTTCACGATACCTCCGCTTCCGGCGCGACGCTTTTCATCGAGCCTATGAGCGTGGTGGAAGCTAATAACGAGCTTCGTGTTCTTCAGGTGAAGGAGCAGGGCGAGATCGAGAAGATACTGACCGCCCTTTCCGCTGCCTGCGGTGAAATTGAAAATGCACTTCGCCTTAACTACGACAATATTACAAAGCTTGCCTTTATCTTCGCAAAAAGTGAGCTGTCATTTAAGCTTGACGGAATCTCGCCGAGAATTACCGGCGACAGATGGGTGAATCTTGTCCGTGCAAGACATCCCCTGCTTGATAAAAATACGGTAGTTCCCGTAACCATCACTCTCGGAAAGGGCACGAACACTCTTGTTATCACCGGTCCGAACACCGGCGGTAAGACCGTTACCATCAAGACTCTCGGACTCTTTTCTCTCATGGCACAGTCGGGACTTCATATCCCTGCCTCCGACAATTCGGAGATATGCATTTTTGATGATATTTTCGCCGATATAGGCGACGAGCAGTCCATCGAGCAGTCCCTTTCAACCTTCTCGTCTCATATGGTGAATATTGTGAAAATCACCGAGAGGGTAAATGCCCGTTCCCTTGTTCTTATCGACGAGCTTGGGGCAGGTACTGACCCGGTTGAAGGAGCGGCACTTGCGATTTCGGTGCTTGAAAAGATCCACTCCGTGGGCGCACTTTGCGGTGCGACTACTCACTATGCGGAGCTTAAGGCTTACGCCCTTGACACTCCCGGATTCATCAACGCTTCCTGCGAATTTGACGTCAATACCCTGAAGCCCACATATCGGCTTATTATCGGCACTCCAGGTAAATCCAACGCCTTTGCGATCTCATCAAAGTTGGGACTTTCCGACGAAATAATAAGCCGCGCAAAAGACCTTGTCAGCGAGGATAATAAGCAGTTTGAATCGGTAATCGAGAAGCTTGAAGCAAGCCGTATCGAGATGGATAAGAACCGTGCCGAGGCGGAAAGAATACGCCGCGAATATGAAGAATACCGCGAAAAGAACGAAAAACTCATCGCGGACAAGCTTGCCATTGCCGAAAGGGAGCTTGAAAAGGCGAGAGCGCAAGCGGTATCCATTGTTGAAAGCGCGAAAGTCACAAGCAATTTCGTAATGGAGCAGCTTGAAAAGGCAAAAAAGGAAAAAGAAAGCGCAAATTTCGCATCCCAGCTTGAAGAATCAAGGCGCAGCATCCGAAAGCATCTTCGCGAAAGCGACGATAAGATAAATCCCGTAAACGAGCGTGTGGCGGAGGATTACGTCCTGCCCCGTCCTCTTAAGAAGGGTGACTCGGTCATTCTTATAAACATAAACAAAAAAGGAACGCTTATTGACGATCCTGACAAGGACGGAAATGTAAATGTTCAGGCGGGAATAATCAAAACGAGGACAAAGATATCCAACCTCATGCTTGACGAGAGCGCAAAGACGACATTTATCGACTCCAATAAAAAGCAGATCGCCGCTGATAAATACCGTGTGACCGTTTCGAGAGATTTCAAAAATGAGATCGATCTTCGCGGACTTAACGGTGACGATGCCTGGTACAGAGTTGACAAATACTTCGATGAGGCGCATATTGCCGGCATCCATAATCTTCGCCTTATTCATGGCAAGGGCACGGGTGCTCTGCAGAGGGCACTGTGGGTCTATCTTAAGAAAGACCCGAGAGTTATTTCTTACCGCTACGGTAAGTACGGCGAGGGCGATCTCGGCGTTACAGTTGTTGAAGTTAAGTAACAGGGAGAGAGGCATATTTGAAAATTTCAATAAGGATATGCGCTTTTCTTACGGTTGTGATGGTCGCCCTTCAATTTTGCGGCTGTGCCGGAAAATATGCCGGTCTGACTACAGATGCTGATACAGTCATCTACAGACCCGGAGCGGATGTAACGGTGGATTTTCCATCGGAAACGGCGGAAACCTACCGTGATGAAATCGGTACGGTGGTATATTGGATACAAAACAGTGAGATCTGGCATACTAACGATAAATGTCCAAGCTTGTCGCGTTCAGGGGAGATACTGTCGGGGAGCGCGGATGAGGCGAAAAATGCCGGTAAAAGCCGTGCTTGTAAACGTTGTTCCTAACTCTGCTGTAAATTTTCAACCAAAATTCAGATTCTTTAATAAAAAAGCAACATTTAACAAAAAAGGACTTTACTTTTTAGCATATATCTGTTATAATGTATTTTAAAGCGTGTGTGTACGCTTTGATGCGATTCCGGAGGATTTGGCAATGGCTGAAAAAATGATTTTAGGTGCACAGATGTATACCGTGCGTGATTTTACTAAAACTTCCGATGATTTCGCAAGAACTATGGAGAGGCTTGCAAAAATCGGCTACAAGTACGTGCAGGTTTCCGGCATCGGCGAGGATGTAAAGCCTGCCGATATCGCAAAAGCGGCAAAGGATACGGGGCTTTCCGTAACTCTTACTCATACTGCCGTATCACGTATCATTAACGAAACTGAAAAGGTAATCGAAGAACACTCTCTGTTTGACTGTAATGGCATCGGTTTTGGGGGCGCTTTCGATTATATGCCCTTTGACGATGAAAAGACACAGAAGTTCGTTGAAGATTTCAGTGCGCATCGGAGAAGATCAAGGCGGCAGGCAAAAGATTCCTTTACCATAATCACAAATTTGAGTTCGAGCGCCTTAAGAACGACAAGCTGATTCTCGACAACATTCTGGACCTTGTCCCCGACATGATGCTGACCCTTGATATGTACTGGGTGCAGGCAAGCGGCGCTGACCCCGTAAGTGCTATTGAAAAATGCAAGGACAGAATTTATGTGACACATTTCAAGGATATGGCGATCGTAAACAACGAGCAGGTATTTTCCGTTGTGGGAGCAGGCAATATGAACTATGACGGCATCGTCAAAGCCTGCGATAAATTCGGTGTTGCACGTCACTTTGTTGAGCAGGATGCCGTACCCGAGGGTGCAGACCCATTCGACTGCCTGGAGGCAAGCTACAAGAACATTATGTCCGCATACGGACAGTATTTTAATTAAATTTTGGAGGATACATAAACATGGCAAAATTTGTACTCAGCGCATTTGCAGATGAATATTCTGCAGCATTTGACGAACAGATCGAAGGACTTAAGGCGAACGGTGTGGGATACATCGAGCTCCGCGGAATCGACGGTGAGTATATTTCACATATCAGCAACGAAAAGAAGCTAAAAGCGGCAAAGGCAAAGCTTGACGCTGCGGGCATCAAGGTTTCCGCTATCGGCTCATTCCTCGGAAAGATCAAGGTGAACGAGGACATGGATGAGCATATGGAAATGCTCGATAACTGCATCAAGGCAGCGAAGATCTTCGACACAAAGAATATCCGTATTTTCAGCTTCTATATCCCCGAGAGCATGACTCGTGAGGAATGCCGTCCCGAGGTTATGGCAAGACTTGCCCGTATGCTTGAGGTGGCAAAGAAAGAGGGAGTTTACCTCTGTCATGAAAACGAAAAGGGCATTTACGGCGAATCCCCCGATTG
>JAZRPJ010000054.1:0-10356 GCA_045649205.1 Candidatus Flemingiibacterium sp. | reverse complement strand
CGAACGCAAGCCCTGGCTTGAGGACAGAATAACAAGAGGCTTCTTCAGCCCCACCAACCGTCCACCCAAGAACGGTGACGAGCTTTTGGACGATATTGAATACTATCCCGACGAATACCTTAATCGCCTCATGCATGACGGCACTAACGGACTCTGGATCTATTCCAGCTTCCGTCAGCTTGTTCGTTCCGATATCATCAAGGAATACGGCGAGGGAAGCGAAAAGCGTATAGCAAAGCTGAACCGAATTATCGAAAGATGTGCCAAATACGGCATTAAGGTGTACATATTCGCTATGGAACCCCAGGGACTCAACGAGGAGCTTCACAGGAAATATCCGGAGTTCAGTACGCAGGTCACCTACGGTCCCACTTATCCCTGCTGTACAAGCCAGGAAATAGTAAGAAAATACTGTAAGGAGGCAACCTATCGCCTATTCACCTCTGCCCCCGGACTTGCCGGCATGATAAGCATTACTTCAGGAGAGCGAACCACCTCATGTGCATCTATAGCCTATAACAACACCTGTCCCATATGCGGTAAAAAGCCGGTGGGGCAGGCACTTGCCGATGTTCTTGAAGCTATGAAGGAGGGAATCAGAGAGGCAAATCCCAAGGCTAAATACATAAGCTGGACCTATTCCCACCGTTCCTGGAAGGACGAGGATATCGCAGACTATGTTACCCACGCACCCGACGATGTGGCAGTGATGCAGAACTTCGATGACCGCGGCACAGTAAAGCAGCTTGGCAGGACAAGATACGCCGCGGATTATTGGCTTGCTTACGTTGGCCCTTCGGAGCTCTTCGAGGTTACCGCAAAGGCAGCTAATAAAGTGGGAAGGGAGCTGTATGCAAAAATGCAGGTCTGCTGCTCTCACGAAATCGCAACTATTCCCTATGTTCCGGCACCTGCCAATGTTTTCGGTAAGCTGAAAGGTGCACATAAATACGGTGTCAAAGGTATTATGGAGTGCTGGTACTTCGGAAACTATCCTTGCTTTATGAGCAAAGCCGTAGGTGAGCTTGCTTTTCTTCATGATTTTTCCGATATGGATGCCTTCATTAAGCGGCTTGCCGCAATAACCTACGGCGAATCTGCTGCAGATGCGGTTGCCGAAGCCTGGGCGATATTTTCAAAGGGCTATGCAAAGACACCGGTGAACATTATATTCAGCTACTATTCTCCTATGCATGACGCTGTTGCCTGGGAGCTGTCGTTGAAGCCGAAGAATTTTCCCATTTCACGCGGATGGCTGCTTCTTGATCAGCCTAACGGTGACCGTATCTGCGAATGTCTGCTTGACGGTCATACTCTTGATGAGGTTATTACTCTCATTTCATCCATGAAGCGTTACTACAAGCGCGGACTTGCCCTTCTTAGTGAATACGGCATAAAAAATGCGGCACTCGCCGACCTTCACAGCGTATGCTCGGCCTTTTGCATTTTGGCTTCAAGCTGTCTTAATATTCTGAAATTTTATAAGCTTCGCGATACTCTGGGCTATCGGCTTGGGGACGATAAGAAAATTCTTGCCGCAATGAAGAAAATCGTTAAGGAAGAAATTTCACACAGCCGTCAAATGATTGAGCTTTGCCGTGAGGATAACCGACTCGGTTACCATTCCGAAGCGGAGGGGTACAAGTTCTTCCCCGAAAAGATGATTCACCGAATCGACACTCTCAAGGCACTTCTTGAAACTGAGTTCGTCGAGGTTGAAAACAGAATAAACAAGGGACTTGCCCCCCTCGAATATTATCTCGGCGTAGAGGAGGACTGCAAGCATTCCTACACTATCACCACTGATACACCGGATGAGGCAGAGTGGGAAGTGTTCAATAACGGGCTGACCAAATTCCGCATTGCGGATACCGGCAAGGCGTTGATTCTCGACGTAAGATACAGCGGAAACGAAACACCTATCCTTGTATGTCCGGAATTCAGACTTATGAACATTACCGTTCCCATGTACATCTATCAGGATCCCGAAACGCTGGAGGTGACTCCGACGGTCAATGGAGCAATTTCTATGCATTGGAGGGAGTTTGCCGAAAGGAAAATAAAATGGGATGTAGTGCCCCTTGAAAAGGAGGAGGATTTCCTCGGATTCAGAATTACTTTTGATAAAGACAAGTTCGGGATTATCGAAAATGCGCCATTCAAGCTGCGACTTCGCGCCTCTGCGACTATATTCAAATACATAGCCGAAAAAGAATGGGAATCCGAAACAACACCGACAAGTGTTCTCGGAAAGGAAGAGATAATTCCCGGCTCTTACGGCTGGATCTTATACGACAAAAAAGATCGATAAACTTAAATGGCTGTCGCAAATCTACTGCGGCAGCCTGGATTTTTTCTTTGAAATATCTGTTAATACTTGACTTTTTTTCTTATCTGTGCTATAATTGCTATGTTCGCCGGGTATTGGCGTAAAATTTTTAAAGTGAGTAGATTAAAATGAAAAAAGGTAATTTCCCCTATGCATCCCTGTTTTTTGCAAACGCCCTGATATACGGACTTACTGCTCTATTTGGAAGCGTAATGCCATTATATATAAAAAAGTGCTTCCCGGGCGATGATACTATACTTGGGTATTTAATGTCTATTGGACCGCTTGTTTCGATTTTTGCACCTATAGTATGGGGTATGCTGGCTGACAAGGCCAAGAGTAAAAACTCCGTTCTTGCCGTGGCAACTTTGGGTGCGGCGACCTTCTATTTCGTATTGCAGTACAATCAGCACCCTATTTACATTGCGGTAATGATGGCACTTTGTATGTTTTTTGCATCCTCTTTCGGCAGTCTTGTGGATGTAATTACTCTGGAGTACACGACGGATACCGGCAAATCCTACGGACTTCCGAGAGTTTTCGGTTCTGTCGGGTACGGTCTTATAGCTTTTATTTTATTATTCTTTACTGAAAATGATATAAATGTTATTTTCTATGCCTATGCTATCATTGCAATCGGGGCGATAATCTTTGTGCTCACCTCTCCCAAGGTTGCGGGACACAGTGCAGGACGGGAGAAGCTGAACCTCGCTCCCATTTTTAAAGATAAACGCCTCCTCATGCTCGTTTTCTTTGCGATTATCGGTCAGTTCACATGGACGTATTACTCCAATTTCTTCCCGATTTACTTAACCGCCAAAGACGGATTAAATCAGCCGGATTATATTTTAGGCGCAAATATTTTCATTACACTTATCGGCGAGATCCCATTCTTCTTTATTTTTAATAAGCTCTTTAAAAAGTTCTCATTAAAAACCTTGCTTCTCGTTTCACTTATATTCACTGTTGTGAGATATATTTGCCTCGGGTTTATCTCAAATGTGGCAGTTCTCCTCATTGTGGGAGGCATAACCGGATTATCGGTCACAGTCTTTACCTACTGCGCTACATACTACATAGGCAAATACGTCGCACCGCAAATCAAAGCATCGGCAAACTCATTTCTTTACTGTGCCTCGTACGGTGTGGGACGCGTGCTTGCCAGCGTTTTAAGCGGATATATGACAAAATTCCTCGGATACGCAAATTCGATGCTTGTTTGCTCGCTTCTTGGGGTGGTCGGAATTATTGTATTCTTCTTCACCTTTGCACGGTACAAGCTTCCGGACGCGGATACTGAATAAAATAAGGGCTGCCATTTGGCAGCCACGTCTTTTTAATTCATAACCTTCTGCAGTCTTATATCCTTGCCCGCAAATCTGAGTGCCATAAATTCGCCGAAAAGCCGGCTGGTAATGCGGTCATTATACTGGGTGCGGATTTCGTTCTCTGTCAGATTTGTACTGATTATCATTGACTTTTTGCGGTTGATGCGTGTGTTTATAATGTTGTAAAGGCAGGAAACGGTGAATTTATTTGAGGACTCTGTACCCAGGTCATCGATTATAAGTAAGTCGCATTCGAAATATTTGTCTGTTGACGATGCCTCGTCGCCGTATCCACGTCCGAAACGCTCGTCCTCGAAGTCGGAGAATATATTCTGCACGGTATCGTAAACTACATCGTAGCCCTTGTCGATAACGCACTTCGCAACGGCGGTAGAGAGGTGGGTCTTGCCAAGCCCCGTAGTACCGCAGAAGAAAAGATTATCGAAGGTGTCAGCCGAAAAGCTCGCCGCATATTCCTTGCATGTGTTAAGAACCATCTCCATATTGGAGTATTCCTCTGGGGAACGTTTGTAGTAGCTTAAATCGAAGGTTTCAAAGCTCTGGGTCTGCATTAATCTTCCGATACCGGAGCTTTCATAGCCGGCAAGTATCAGATCGCGCTTCAGACACTCGCACATTTTTGTGCCGTTAAAGCCGGTATCTTTACATATGTCACATTCGTATTTTACCGAGGTGTAATCCTTCGGATATCCGATGGATTCAAGATATGCCTCTCTTGCACGGAGAAGCTCCTCGTTATTCTCACGAAGTCTGGTCAGGCGTTCATCAAGCCCTTTGGGGCCGTTCATTGCCTCACGGAATATGTTAAGTCCCGTTTCGGCGAGAACTCTGTCTATTTTGAGAAGCTCGGGATATTTCTGATGAAGCTCCTCGGCACGGCGGTCTGCCGCTTCTTTGGCACGCAGATTCTTGTCTGCATATTCCTGCCGTATACGGGCGTAATTTTCTTTATTGTATCCCATTTCTTCTCCTTTCCGAGCCTGTTATGACTCAGGATTTTTTGTCGTTAAGATATTTCGCAGAACGGGCGACTGCCGCCTTGAAAAATTCGGCGGTATCAAAGCCGGAGTCAGTATTTTCTGCCTCTGCTTTATTCTTTTTGTAAGCTTCGAGAGAAGCTTCAACACTTTCGATAGTGGTAAGTCCCGAGTTGAACCAATTTTCAAGTACCCGGTTCATGTATGGGAGCTTTACATCGCCGATGCTGTCCACTGTCACCTCGTAGGCGCGGTTTATCACATCAAAATCGAACTTCCACTCCATGGTCCACTGCTCAATATACTTTTTCTCTTTTGAGGTGAGCTGTCTTGAAGTAGCTCCGATGAGATTTTTCACCTGTGCCGTAAGCTCGTCGCGGCGTTCAAGCCACTTTATATGCTCATTAAGGGCGGCGGTGGTGTCGATTCCGTCATCGTAAAGACCGATGGCGGTTTTTTCGATATAACGCAGGGATTTCTTTCCGTTGTCACGGCAGTATGCAAAAAGAGTCACTATGTATTCCCCGTCAAGCCGCAAGTGATCGAACAGACGCACCACTGTTTGGGCTTCCGCAGGGGTGAAGATCTTTCCCACTATCTGCTGGCATATGTCTATAGTGCCTCGAAGCTCGGTATTTTCTTCAATAATATCTGCCACTCTGCCTTCGGTATAGGTGGGAAGCTCGGAGGTTTGGAGATATCCGTTCTTCTCACCAGATTTTGCATCGGCAGCTCCGGACACGGCAGAATCAGATCCTGCCGTTTCTTTGGCAGTACTGCACACTTCGAGAATACCCTTGTCCTGCCAGAAGGTAACTGCCTTTTTGAGGGCAGTTGCGGTACAGTCAAGGCGAGAGCACAGCTCTTTTGAAAGTGCGCTGTAATCTCCGCGCAGGTCTTCTTCAGATGCAATCAGAAGGAGAACCTTTAAATTAAATCCGTCAGCGGCAGAGAGGGCGTTTAGCACTTCCGCCTTCGGAAGGCATAAAACACTCTCGCCGTATCGAATTTTCAGTCTTTTTTGTTCCATGGCGTTACTTTGTAAGCTCGTAACAGAGGGTCATAAGGGAGTCACCCATATGAACATTCTGCACTACAACGCTCTTGTTGGAAAGCTCAATTTCCGTGCTTGCAAAGTTCCAAATGCCCTTGATGCCCATGTCTGCAAGCTTGGCGGCAACGGTACGTACCGCATCCTTGGTAACGGTAAGTACAGCAATATCTGTGGGGTTTTCTTCGATATACTTTTCAAGCTCATCTATGGATTTCACGGTGTAACCGGAAATTTCCTTACCGATGATACGGGGATCATTGTCAAAGAGTGCGGTAAGCTTAACGCCGCGACGTTCAAATATGGGGCTTGCCGCAAGGGCAGAACCCAGATTTCCCGAACCGATTATAACGGCACAGAAATGTCTTGATACTCCGAGAATCTCGCCGATCTTGCTGTAAAGATACTTTACATTATATCCGTAGCCCTGCTGACCGAAGCCGCCGAAGCAGTTCAGGTCCTGACGTATCTGGGATGCGGTAACATGCATAAGCTTTGACAGCTCTCCGGAGGAAATACGGAGAATATCGTTATTGAGAAGCTCTCTTAAATATCTGTAATATCTGGGAAGGCGCTTAACCACCGCAGGAGAAACATAGTTCTTTTCGGCATTAACCGACCCACGCTTGGCTACTTTTTCATTTTTATCAGATTTCACCATAGCTAAATATACCTTTCTTCAAAAGCCTTCTTATTTAAGGCTCTTAACGGTTTCCATTACATATGCGGAGAACTCGTCGCAGGTCGCACCGGTGTCGCGTCCGGTGATAACATACTTCTTGTCCTCAAACATACAGATGTCAAGAGCGCGCTCAAGCTTGTCTGCCTCTTCCTGTCTGCCGATGTGGGAGAGAAGAAGAACGGTGGCGCGGAGCATGGAACAGGGGTCAGCGTACTTGCCGCGGCCTTCCTTGATCATACGGGGGGCAGAACCGTGAATAGCCTCGAACATTGCGTACTTCTTACCGATATTCGCAGAGCCGGCAGTACCAACGCCACCCTGGAATTCAGCTGCTTCGTCGGTGATGATATCGCCGTAAAGATTGGGAAGAATAAATACCTTGAAATCGGTGCGGCGCTTTTCGTCAACAAGCTTCGCGGTCATGATATCGATGAACCATTCATCGGTGGTAATTTCGGGATACTCCTTTGCGATCTCCTCGCAGATGCGGAGGAATTTACCGTCAGTGGTCTTGATGATATTAGCCTTGGTAACCACGGAAACGCGATCTTTTTTGTTCTTTCGCGCGTATTCGAAAGCGAGGCGCGCGATACGGTTTGTACCTTCAGTGGTGGTAACGCAGAAGTCAACGGCAAGATCATCGGTGACGTTCACACCCTGGCTGCCTACTGCATAGCTACCCTCGGTGTTTTCACGGAAGAAGGTCCAGTCGATGCCCTTATCGGGAACCTTAACAGGACGTACATTTGCAAAGAGGTCGAGATTCTTTCTCATGGCAACGTTTGCGGATTCAATGTTAGGCCAGGGATCGCCCGCACGGGGAGTGGTAGTAGGACCCTTAAGGATGACGTCGCACTTGTAAAGCTCTTCCATAACATCGTCGGGAATAGCCTTATTGCAAGCGGCACGGTTTTCGATGGTAAGACCGTCGATCACCTTGAATACAATCTTGCCTGCCTTTACTTCATCGGCAAGAAGAAATTCGAGAACGTCCTGTGCAGCCTTGGTGATAATCGGACCGATGCCGTCGCCGCCGCAGATACCGATGGTAAGTACGGGAAGGGCGGTATAATCAACGAAATCCTTTGCAGCGTTGATTTTTTCAACTCGCTCAAGCTGAGAGCGGAGTACTTTTTCAAATTTTTCAAGTGATGCTTTGATGTTTGCTTCGTAGTTGCTCATTTTTATTTCTCCGTTTGAATTAAATTAGAATATTTATGATTTAGTGTTTTCCACATTATCAACTGAGTTTTCAACAGCTTTTATGCTGCATACGGGTGAATTTTATGCAAAAATTGTCGAAAATAGGGGATTTTCAGGATGTATCAAGTAATTATCAACCGTTTTTTCAACATGGTGTTGATAAAATTTGCGGTCATTTACCCGTCGCTTTTGCGTTGAGAGAGGAGTCCCCACGGACGCCTGAAAGGTATTCGTAATAGCCCTGCGCGGCTATCATTGCGCCGTTGTCGCCGCAAAGGGAGCGAGGGGGCATATAGAGCTTCAGACGCTTCTTTTTGCATAAATCTTCAAGTGCGGCACGCAGATGAGAGTTTGCCGCAACACCTCCTGCGAGGACAATATCGGTAAGTCCCGTCTGATCCGCGGCGGCGGCGAGCTTTTTCGTTACCGATTCGGTGACAGTCTTTGTAAAGGAAGCGGCGATGTCTTCTTTTTTGTATTCTTCGCCCTTTTGCTCCAGATTGTGAAGATGATTTATCACTGCCGTTTTAAGTCCGCTGAAGGAGAAATCAAGATTATCGCCTACAACAGCCGCCGATGGGAATTTCACTGCCGAGCTGTCGCCTATTCCCGCAAGTCGGTCCATTTCCGCTCCTCCGGGATAGGGAAGTCCCATAACACGCCCCACCTTGTCAAATGCCTCGCCGATGGCATCGTCACGTGTACGTCCAACCGTTTTGAAATCGGTGTATCCGTCAACGCGGATGAGGGATGTATGTCCGCCGGATGCCACGAGAGCAAGGAAGGGCGGCTTTAAATCCTCGTGTACAAAGTAGTTTGCGGCGATGTGACCGTGTATGTGATTTACGGGAATCAACGGCTTATTATTGGCGATTGCAAGGGCTTTGGCGAAATTAACGCCGACAAGCAGTGCACCGATAAGTCCCGGCTTGACAGTAACCGCCACGGCATCAATATCACCGAGGGTTACCCCTGCGGTTTCCAGTGCCTCATAAGTGATGGACGAAATTACATCCGAATGAGCGCGGCTGGCGATTTCCGGGACAACTCCGCCGTACAGCTTATGGGTTTCGATCTGGGATGCGACTATATTTGATAAAATCCTGCGCTCATTCTCCGTAAAGGAGCAGACTGAAGCCGATGTTTCGTCGCAGGAGCTTTCAATAGCAAGTATTAACATTTTTATGTCCTTTTTCATATGTCAAGGCTCATGAGAATTGCATCCTCACGGGGCTTTTCGTAGAAATTTTTCCGTCTGCCGTCAATCTTGAAGCCTGATTTTTCATAGAGGGATCGTGCGGCGGTGTTTGATTCACGCACATCAAGCATCAGCCGTGTGATACCGTCGGTACTTATGAGGGCGGCGATAAGCATTGCGCCGATTCCGTGTCTTCGGTAAGAAGCAGTGACGGCAAGATTTGTAATTTCCCCTTCGCCCGAGATAAGGTACATTCCCACATATCCGCGAGGTGTGCCGTCAACCTCGGCAACGAGGGCGACGGAGTAGGGACTGTCGAAAAAATCCGTAAAGCTTTTTTCGCTCCAGGGAGAGGAGAAGCACTCCTTTTCAAGGGTGACAAGATAGGGAATATCCGCTCTTGTACCCTCGCGAATATTTATCTGCATTAATATCCGAATTTGCCGGAAAGGCTGTCGTCATCGGTAATCCAGCTTTCAACGGAGATTACCTTGTATTCTGTAGGTGTATTGCGGATGATCACGTTTTCGATGCCTGCGTTTATAATGAGTCTTTTGCACATCATGCAGGAGCAGGTATCACTGACAAGGTCATCGCTCTTACCCTCAAGGCAGGCCATATAAAGGGTTGCGCCCATCATCTGATCACGGGAAGCGGAGATAATGGCATTTGCTTCCGCGTGAACGGAGCGGCACATTTCATAACGCTCGCCGCGAGGAATATTGAGCTTGTCACGTGTACATACACCGAGATCGGTACAATTCTTTCTGCCTCTTGGCGCGCCGTTGTAGCCGGTGGAAATGATGGCATCGTTTTTGACGATAATTGCGCCGTATCTTTTGCGAAGACAGGTGCTTCGTTCGGCAACAGTCTGTGCGATATCGAGATAATAATTATGCTTTGAAACTCGTTCCACGGTTTTATCTCCTTTTCAGCTGATCTGAAAAAATAAATTCCTACATTTTATTATACCGCTTTTTTGTTAACAAATCAAGTGTTTTCACAAAAATCTTCGTCAAAAATCATTGTTTTGGTCGAAAAACGATATATATTGGGGTGAGCATAACGAAAACCGACAATATGCTTGGAAAATAAAAAAGATAGAGGTCTTAAAAGACCCCTATCCGAGAATTAAAATAAGCGCATCAGCCTTCGAGTCCCGTAACCTTTTCGTTGAATGACTCAATTGCGGCTTTTGAAGGCTCTTCGTAGGTTGCGAGCCAGGACGCGAAATTGTTTTGTTTATTCTTAACAAACATATTATGAGGAGTGTAGAGAAGCTTATTGATCGATTCTTCAAATCCAAAATAGGAGAGAGTGGGATCGAATACGATACTGTCGAAGATGATTTCGATCATTTCAGCCCAATTGTCATCGCGAGCGAACTTTGTACCGAGAGTATCCTCGATGTATGCGGGGATGACTTCTTCTTCACTGTAGTAAGCGAGAAGCTCTATAACATCGCCCACCATTTCGTAAGAATCTTCGCTTACAGAGAAAGGAACGGACATAAGGCCGGACCAGTCGAGTGAACGGTAATCTTCCTGATGTTCGTCATATTTCGGGA
>JAZRPJ010000053.1:0-1670 GCA_045649205.1 Candidatus Flemingiibacterium sp. | reverse complement strand
AATTCCGCCGAGGGTTATAAATATCATACTTCCTTCTTTTACAATACCGCTTTCGGAATAAAGGAAGAAAATACCGCCAAGCATCATAACGAGAGAAATTGAAAGGTTGTTGATGAAGCCCATTACGGGGCCCATTGTACATCCGTAATAGTCGGCATTGTAGTAGGCATCCATAGCGTCTTTGTTGCGGGAATTAAATCTGTCGCTGATTACGCCGCGTCTTTCATACGCCTGGATACTTCTGCAGCCTGTAAGCATTTCTTCAGCGTAGCCGTTAAGTTCACCGAGTTTTCTTGAACGCAGAGAAAACAGCGGTCTTATTTTTTTACCGCGATATTTGGCAAAAATAATCGAAACTGGAACTGTTACTGCAAAAACAAGTATCAGCGGTTTTGAAATATTCCACATAAAAATAAGGGAACCTACCACGGTGTATATACTTGTCATAATCTGCACCATATGGTGAGAAAGCGAGCTGTTGACCGTATCAATATCGTAAGAAATACGGCTGATAATATCCCCCGTGGGATGTGTGTCGAAATAATTCACGGGAAGTGATGTAAGCTTTTCAAAAACCTGCTTTCGCATAAAACGAACTATCTTCTGTCCCGTAAGCACCATAAGTGATGCAAGAATGTAGCTGAGAACTGCCGACAAAAGGTAACATACAATCATACCGATAATGTTACTTTTTACTGCACCGAAATCCACTCCGCCTTTGCGTGCTATCGCATCTATTGCATTACCCGAATATTCAGGGCCCAAAAGTGCAAGCTGATTGGATAAAATCGTCATTACGATAGCAGGAATGAAAAGATACCAGTATCGCATAATGTACTTAAAAAGTCTCAGCAAAATACCTTTGGTTGCTTTTTTATCAAGCTTTTTATTTTCGGGATGCGGCATACCGCCACCCGGTCCGTGTCCCATTCCGGGGCCCGGTCCCATAAAACCTCTGCCTCTACTCAACGAAAGCACCTCCCATCTGGGAATCGCTTATTTCACGATATTCAACACAGTTTTTAAGAAGATCCTGATGCTTACCCATTCCTATAATTCTACCTTCATCCAAAACGATTATAAGATCGCTGTCCTTAACAGAGCTGACTCTCTGTGCCACCGTTACCACGGTAGTATCTGCCATATGCTCCTTGAGGTTGTGCCTGAGGGTTGCATCTGTCTTGTAGTCAAGAGCAGATGAACTGTCGTCAAGGATAAGAATCTCCGGTTTTGCCGCAATGGCACGGGAGATAAGAACTCTCTGCTTTTGTCCGCCGGAAATATTGGTTCCGTGCTGGGAAAGCTCGTGATTGTATCCATCGGGGAATGCACTTATAAAATCATTAGCTTGAGCAATTTTTGCGGCAGTTACTATTTCCTCGTGAGAAAGCTCACGTCCGAACTTTATATTTTCCTCAATCGTATCAGAATAAAGGAAGTCGTGCTGAAGTGCAGAGCCAAACTTGGCATAAAGCTTCTCACTTGTGAGGGTACGGATATCTTCACCGTCTATATAAATTCCACCCTTGTTCACATCATAGAAACGAAGAAGGAGCTTTACCAGAGTAGATTTACCGGAACCTGTCGCACCGATAATACCCAATGAACCGCCTTTCTTAACTTCAAAGCTGATATTTTCAAGGTTATTACGTTTTCCTTTATAAGAAAAT
>JAZRPJ010000052.1:0-3770 GCA_045649205.1 Candidatus Flemingiibacterium sp. | reverse complement strand
CTCGGCAATCTGATTCTTTCTGTGGAGAATATCGTTTTCGGTTAATTTAATCTTGCCGTCAAGCTCGTATGCGGTCTTTTTAAGGGCGTCAATACGTCCGCGGAGCTGCTCGTACTTGTATTTTGATTCCTGGGATGCCTCGAAAAGACGCTCGTTCTGACGCTCCAAGGATTCAAGTGCCTCGGTGGCGATGTCAAGCTCGTTCTTTGAAAGAAGCTCTTTTTCCCTCGCATCCTTAAGGTCAGCGGTAAGCTTGTCCATGTCGTAGACCCAGAGAGAAACGTCGTCGCGCTTTTTTACCTCGAAATATTCGAGATATTTCTTCGCCCTCTCCGATTCTTTTTCAAGTGGTCCGACGCGTCCCTCAAGCTCGGACATTATATCGTTAAGTCTGGTTAAATTATCGTCTACGGAAGCCAGCTTATGCTCCGCTTCCTCTTTTTTGTAACGGTATTTTGAGATTCCCGCCGCTTCCTCGAAGATGGTACGGCGATCCTCGCTTTTTCTCGAAATAATTTCGGCGATTCGTCCCTGACCGATTATAGAGTAGCCCTCTCGTCCCACGCCCGTATTCATGAAAAGCTCGTGAATGTCGCGGAGTCTTACCGGCTTATGGTTGATGAAATATTCACTTTCGCCCTTTCGGTAGTAACGGCGTGTTACTGAAACCTCGTCGAAGGCGATATCCATCTGACGGTCGGTATTATCGAAGGTTACGGTGACTTCCGCAAAATTCATCTGCTTACGGTCATCCGTACCGCCGAAGATAACGTCCTCCATCTTTGTGCCTCGGATCTGGCGCGAGGAAACCTCGCCGAGAACCCAGCGCATAGCATCGGAGATATTGGATTTTCCGCTTCCGTTAGGTCCGACGACCACGGTAGCGCCCTGGTCAAAGGTCAGGACCGTGCGGTCCGGGAAGGATTTGAAGCCGAAAAGTTCAAGTGTTTTTAAGTACATCGTTACTCTTTTCCACGGATGAAATTTCCACCCGTATGTTGTAATTTGAAAGCTCGCTGCTTTCTCTTATTTTTATATCATGAGCACCGAAATCGGTGCGAATTTTCGTAATATTACGCTTTTTCTGTCCCACAGCCTTTGAAGTTTCTCCCTTTGGGACAAAGACGGTTATATTTTTGCCCCTCGCCTCGTCAGAAATAAGAGAAGTGATCCTTCGAAGGTACAGCTCCGAATAAACAAGCTCGCCCATAGCGCTGTGATAGCTTCCGCCCACCATTGTGCCCTCGGTGAAAAGATTGTCCGAAGCGCAGAGTCCAAGACGAATCACGGGCACGCCGGCTCTGACGAACACTTCAAGCGCATCGCAGGAACGGCGGATTCCATCTTCAAGTTCGAGAGAGGTATATTCTCCGCGGTTCATCATTTCAGAAAGTTCCGTGTCGCAGAAAACCACGGTGGGATAAATTCTTGCACCGTCACAGCCGAGAGAAACTAATTTTTCCGCGGTCATAACTTCAAGCTCGGCGGTGGATTCGGGCAGACCTATCATCATCTGTCCCACAAGGTTGAAGCCCCGCTCTTTTATCATCCTGCAGGCACGCTCCCCATCCTCGGCGGTATGACCGCGCCTCGATGCATGAAGCACCTTATCGCTCATACTCTGCAGCCCAAGCTCAATATCGGTGACACGGTACTTTTCAAGGATGTCAAGAATCTCCCCGTCGATATAATCGGGACGGGTGGAGAGGCGGACAGACCTCGCCATGCCTTTATCAATATATTCCTTTGCAAGAGAGAGAAGATAGATCATATCTCCTCTGTCGATTCCCGTGAAGCTGCCGCCGAAAAAGGCGATTTCCACCTCATCGCGCTCCGGGTCTACCGTTGAAAATGCATTCTCAAGAAGCGCCGGTACGGAGTGGATATCAAATTTCTCAACTCCAGAGATCTTCCGCTGATTGCAGAAAACGCAGTCGTTGGGGCATCCCATATGGGGAATGAATACAGGTATGTTTATATGCCTCATTTGTCGCCGAAAAGCACCAAGGCTTCCTTTGCCGCCTGCTGTTCTGCCTCCCGCTTGCTCTTGCCCTTGCCATGACCGATAACGTTGGAATTAAGTCTTGCCTCTACGGAGAAGATCTTGGCATGATCGGGACCGCTCTCACCAACAAGGACGTATTCTAAAATCTCGCCATGCTCCTGCTGTACGATCTGCTGAAGGAGTGTTTTATAGTCCTTATTCTTACCGTTATCCACAAACTGTCTGATTTCCGGAATAACAAGGGGCAGGAGGAATTTTTCCACCGGCTCTCTTGAGCCGCCGTCAAGGTACATGGATGCCAGCAGTGCCTCAAAGGCATCGGCTAAAATGGAGATCCGCTCACGTCCGTGGCTCATCTCCTCACCGTGACCGAGGCGCATATACTTACCGAGTCCGATATCGGAGGCAAGCTTGCCGAGAGTCTTTTCACAGACAGCAGAGGCACGGATACGGGTGAGATCGCCCTCGGGGGTGTCGGGGTAGTGGCAGAAAAGATAGTCGCTGACAATAATGGACAGCACCGAGTCCCCGAGGAATTCAAGCCGCTCGTTATATTCCACCGCCTCGCCCTTCGGCTTTTGCTCATTGGCATAGGACGAATGGGTGAGAGCTGTTATAAGGAGATTTTTATTTTTATAGCTGTATCCGATTTTTTCCTCAAGCAGGTGAGGAGAAAGGGGTAGCTTTTCCATTTTTATGTCACCTTTTTTCTTTAAATCTGTATTATGGGAGGGGGAACCCATCCCCTACGGGATTTGATGCTTCGAATATCGTGGCAGTATACCTGCCCTCTCCGTCAGCTGCGCCGCCACCTCTCCCGGAAGGAGAGGCTTATGAATGGCTCTCCCCTTTAGCAATACGCAGTATTGCTGGAGAGCTCCCGCGAAGCGGGTGAGAGGGTGCAAAGCGAGTGGGAAGTCTCCCTCGTTTCGCGCCCGTGACAATCGGTTATACAGTGCCTTCAACAAATTTCTTAATATACTCAATAGCCCTCGTCCCCATTGCCTCACCGCGAGCCTTTTTGCCGCCCTTGACCTTGAAGCCGAGAGGTGAAACAAGTCCGAAATTGGCGTTCATTGGCTGGAAATTCACTACATCTTTGTCGCTGACATAGGATGCCAGTGAGCCGATAACGCTTTCCTTACTGAAGTAAACGGGGTCAAGTCCAAGAGCATATCTTGCGGCGTTAAGTCCTGCCACAAGTCCAGAGGATGCGCTTTCAACGTATCCCTCAACGCCGGTCATCTGTCCGGCGAAGAAAAGTCCGGGACGGCTTCTTAACATATACGCCCCGTCAAGGAGCTTCGGAGAGTTCATAAATGTGTTTCTGTGCATAACGCCGTAGCGGAGAAATTCCGCATTTTCAAGTCCGGGAATCATGCCGAAGACACGCTTTTGTTCGGGGAATTTCAGGTGAGTCTGGAAGCCCACCAGATTGTACATACTCTTCTCGGCGTTCTCCTGGCGAAGCTGTACGATGGCATATGCTTCCTTACCGGTAGACGGAACGGTGATTCCCACCGGCTTCATAGGACCGAACAGCAGAGTGTCCCGTCCGCGCTTTGCCATGACCTCCACGGGCATACAGCCCTCGAAGACCTTAAGCTCGCCCTTGTCGAAATCATGAAGCTCCGCTTCCTCCGCCGTGATGAGCGCTTCGTAGAAGCGGTCATATTCTTCCTCGGTAAAGGGGGAGTTTATATACGCCGCCTCGCCTTTATCGTAGCGTGAGGCGTAAAACGCCTTTGTCATGTCAATGGAATCG
>JAZRPJ010000051.1:0-8481 GCA_045649205.1 Candidatus Flemingiibacterium sp. | reverse complement strand
TACCATTCATAAGGTCTTTGATGATGCACATCATCTTAACTGTGAATTCCCAGTCTCTTTCTTTCTCCTCATCGCTCTTTCTTACGAATTCGGGGTTTTTATCAAAGCCTTCTTTGCAGTTTTCCTTAACCCATTTATATGCTCTCTTATATTCTTCTTCGTCATAGATGCCTTCTTCCATTCGACGGATAACTTCAACCTCGTCAACGGATTCAACACGCATACCGAGGTAGGATTCCATGAAATCCTGGTCGATAATAGAGCCTGCGATACCCATACACTGAGAACCGATCTGGAGATATGACTTGCCTCTCATGGTTGCAACCGCAACTGCGGCACGACCGGAGCGGAGGAGCTTTTCCTTAACATCCTCGGGAATCTCGGTTATCTGGTCGCGGTCCTGAACCTCATGACCGTAGATACCGAATGCGGGAAGTCCCTTCTGTGCATGACCTGCAAGCACTGCTGCAAGGTAAACCGCACCGGGACGCTCGGTTCCGTTGAAGCCCCATACGCCCTTAATGGTGGTGGGGTCCATATCCATTGTTTCAGAGCCGTAGCACCAGCAGGGAGTTACGGAAAGGGTGATATCAACGCCCTCTTTCTTGAATTTATCTGCACAAGCAGCGGTTTCGGGTACACGGCCGATGCAAGTATCAGCCATAACGACCTTCACCGGTTCGCCGTTTGAGTAGAAAAGATTTTCCTCAAAAAGCTTCTTTGCCGCATTAGCCATTGCCCATACGATGGGTTCAAGGCTCTCACGAAGCTGCATAGGTCCGCGGCGGCCGTCAACGATGGGGCGAATACCGATAACCGGATAATCGCCGACATATCTGTTCTTTGCCATGGTTTATATCCTCCAAAAATAAAATTTACTGTTTGTTTCGTAACAAAATATGCTACACTATAAATGTACCATATTTCAAATAAAAAATCAATATAAATTTTGCTCAAATATATGAACTTTTCAATAAATTTTGCAAAAATTTCGCATTAATCTCATTAATTTGGAATTTTCAGGTCATTCCCCTTTGCGCATCTTGACAATTATGGCAATTTTTGATACAATAATCTTGTAACAATGTTGGGATAAAAGCTATGGAAAGGTGTCGTGTTATGAATTTCTACCGCCGCAGACCTTTCGCTTTGATTATAACCCTTAGTATGCTGATATACCTCATGGGAGCCTTTGCAGACGGATGGGTCAGACTGACTCTTGGCGGCGCAATTATTCTTTTGACATTTTTATCGCTAATACTCTTGCGTCGGAGAAAAGATTTCCGCATATGCGGTATTCCTTCGACGCTTTTCTTTAGTGCCTTGAGCGTGGTGCTCCTCATCGCCCTCCTGATTACTCACGCCTACTATGACCGCTACGAAAATTACTACCGCGCCCTCGGCGACAACGCTGAAGCAGGTAGACTGTCCGCGGAAATAATATCCGTCGAAAATGAAACCTCTTTCAGCAACGTCTACAAGATAAAGTTATATGAAATCGACGGCATATCCGTTTCTGCTACGGGATTTGTCTATACAGAAAACGCCCCGGGTATGTCACCGGGCGACCGTATTAGTTTTGACGGTGAATTCTGTCCGCTTGAAGATTTTTACGGGTACAGAGATGTGTCCCGTGCCAGCCTTTTGGAAAAGGGGTGTGTCTTCACCTGCATAATGGACGGCGATGTGAATTTAATAGGCAAAAAGAACAGCGTTTTTCTTATTCTCGCAAAGCTGCGTGACAGTATAACCGCAAAAATCGCTGTCCACCTTGACCGTGACTCTGCCGCCCTTTCAACCGCGCTGCTTCTCGGTGAGAGAAATTCACTTGGCAGAGTCTACCGTGACTTTACTTATACCGGCACACTCCATATTCTTGCGCTGAGCGGCATGCATATAGTCATCATCGGCGGACTTCTTGAAAAGCTGATGCTCCGTTTTAAGATAAAAGCTCCCGTAAGGCGTGCTGCGGTCTGTATTTTCATGATTCTGTACACCGCCGTCACGGGCTTTCTGCTGTCTGTGGTGAGAGCTGTACTGATGCTCCTCATTGCCAATCTCATGTACCTTTTCAAGAAGGACAGCGACGGAATAACATCTCTGTTTATTGCCCTCTTTCTGATAGTTTTGTTTAACCCTCCTGCCATTTACGACTACGGATTACAGCTCTCCTTTTTCGCAACTCTTGGTGTACTGCTTCTTACTGAAGTCCCGATTCACGAGCGCTTTCACATCTTTCTCGAAAAGCATCAAAAGCTCGGAATGTTCCTTTACCGCAAGCGCAAATTCTTCTCATCCGTATTTGCATCCTTTGGCGCATCAATATTCGTCATTCCCCTGCAGTGGCTCTATTTCGGAGAAATGTCACTTTTCACCATTCCTGCAACCCTGATCTTATCACCTATACTTAATCTGCTGCTGACCTTGCTCTTACCCTATCTTGCCTTTTGTGTTATTGATTTGGAGATTATCTGCAAACCCTTCGCCGCGGTAATCGCAGTACTCTGCCATCTGTCAGCGAAGATCGCCGAAATTCTCGCATATTTCTCCCCTCTTATCTCACTTCGCTATCCCTTTGTTCCTATTATAATCATCGGATTTGTCATAGCAATCGCTGTTATGATGATAAAGAATGTGCGTGGCTGGCATAAGGCTATCATTCCTTACACTTTGGCGGTAGCGCTGATAGTCACCGGTGCGGAAATTTACGAAGCATTGAGGATTCACACACCGGCCGTCAGCTATGCAGCCGTTAAGTCAAATGACATATTCGGGGTATTCTCCGGCGGCAAATCCATAATTATTGACTGCACAAACGGGTCATCCTCCGCAATGTACCACGCTATGGATATTCTCGCAGACGGTTACTCCACCTCGGTTGATACACTTCTTTTAACGAAACTCACCTCCCGGCATATTCCCGCGGTAAAAGCCCTTGTATCAAGGCGAAAGGTGCAGAAAATCTTTATTCCATCTTCCGAGGTCAATCCCATCGGTCACCTCATCACAGAATTGTCTGCCACAGCCGAAGAATACGGCTCCGAGATAATTATTTACAACCGCAACAAGGGAGTTTCCTTCACACTGGGAGATATAACCGTATCCCTTCCGAAAGCCGTAAAAATTTCACGTTCGGACCGACCGCTGTCTGCCGTAAAATTCACAGTCGGGAACGATTCTCTTGCATATATTGGGATGTCTTCTTGGGAGAGTGAGTACATACGGCTCTGGGCTTCGGAAAGCGAGCACTTTATTTTCGGCGTAAACGGACCGGTTTTCAAGGGATTTGACAGCAGTATTCTCCCGGAAAGTGTAAAATACATATTTACCGCCGGAGAAGATATTGCAGACAATCTCTCTGAAGGTGATGTTCCCATAAATATCGGAAATCGGTTAGATATAGTATTCAAATAATGTAATCAAAGTAACATTTTTGAAAATTTACAGTATATTTATTGCATTAAACGGATATATGGTGTACAATTATAATATATGTAAACATTCCCGAAATCAAGTAAAGAAAGGCTTGGGTTCAAACTATGGCATTAATAGCAAAACAAATCGCCCGAGGCGTGACACTGCGTTATCTTGAAACCGATAAATTCAAAACCGGTTTTCTGTCCGTCAACTTCATCGCACCTCTTTCAGATAAGACAGCGGCGGCAAACGCACTGATCCCACAGATACTCCTGCGCGGCTCGAAAAAATATCCGAACATGGCAGAGATCAGCAAAGCTCTCGACTACCTTTATGCCACCTCACTTTCCGCGCGGAATATAAAGCGCGGTGAAAAGCAGATCTTCGGTCTGTGCGCCAGCATGATCGATTCTTCCTACACCATGAACGGCGAAAATCTTCCCGATATGGTTGCGGAATTTTTGGAGGAACTGATCTTAAACCCCATAACCGAAAATGGCGCCTTCAGCGAAGGGTATACCGAAAGCGAAAAGAACAATCTCATCGACGAGATCAATGCAAAAGTCAACAACAAGGCTATCTATGCCCGTAGCCGGTGCATTGAGGAAATGTGCAAAAACGAAGCCTTCGGTGTTCTCGAAACCGGAAGGGCAGAGTCGGTTGCCGCCTGCACTGCGAGATCCGTATACGAGCAGTACAAATATATGCTTTCAAATTATCCCGTAGAAATTTTCTTCGTAGGAAACTGCGACATAGATTCGCTTTCGGAGCGTTTTGCGAGGCTTTTCGAAAATATTGACCGCACTCCCATCTCTCTCCCCGAAACCGAGATCATACGCACCTGCGAAAAGGCAGCCTATGTTAATGAGGATATGGCAGTTAATCAGGGCAAGCTCGTCCTCGGCTTCCGTTCCGGGATCACACTCACAGACAGCGACTATTACGGCTTCATGCTCTTTAATGAGATCTTCGGCGGCGATGTGACCTCGAAGCTTTTCATGAACGTTAGAGAAAAAATGAGCCTTTGCTACTACTGTTCAAGCTCCCCCGATGCAATAAAGGGGCTTGTGATCGTTTCAAGCGGCATCGAAGTATCCAACCGCGAAATCGCCGAAAAGGCAATTCTCGATCAGTTTGAGGCAATAAAGAGAGGCGATGTTACCGATGAGGAATTTTCAAACGCCAAGCTCAGCATTATAAACAGCTACCGTGAGCTTACCGATTCGGCAAGAGCTCTTGAAATATGGTACCTCGGCAGACTTCTTTCGGGAGTTGTCAGTGACCCGGATGAGGTTGTAAAAGGTCTTGAGGGCGTGAGCCTCGGCGATGCTGTAGCCGCGGCAAACAAAGCAACTCTTGACACGGTGTACTTCCTTAACGGCACACTCAAAGGAGGAAACGCAAATGCTTAATCTTACTACAAAAAGAAATGACTTTCTTCGCGAAGAATACTACACATTCAAGCATAAGAGTGGGCTTGACGTGTACGTTTTCCCCAAAAAGCTCTCAACATCCTACGCGCTCTTCGCTACAAAGTACGGTGCGGTAGACAACAAATTCAAGCTTGAGGGGGACGAGGATTTCACAGTCGTTCCCGACGGTATCGCCCATTTCCTTGAGCACAAACTCTTCGAAAACGAAAACGGCGAGGACACCTTCACAAGATATGCAAAGTACGGTGCCAGCGCCAATGCTTATACCGGAAACAACATGACAGCCTATCTTTTCTCTGCCACCGCCAATTTTTATGAATCTCTCGAGGTTCTTCTCGATTTTGTAAAGTCCCCATATTTCACTCCCGAAACGGTAGCGAAGGAACAAGGCATCATCGCCCAGGAAATACGGATGTACGACGACAATCCCTTCAGCCGTCTTTATCACATGGTTCTCGAAAATCTCTACGAGAAGAACAATGTACGCATAAACGTCGCCGGCACGGTAGAGTCCATTTCCGAAATCACCGCCGATATCCTCTATGAATGCTGCCGCGTATTCTACAATCTTTCAAATATGATGCTCATTGTCTGCGGCGAGGTGGATGCGGAGAAGGTAAACGCGGTTTGCGATAAAATTCTTAAGGACGAAGCCCCCGTCACCATAATCCGCGACACACAGGACGAAAAGCCCGAGGTCAATATTCCTCGCGGTGAGGTAAGCATGGCGGTTGCAAAGCCCCTCTTCGGCATCGGCATCAAGGATACCATTATTTCCGCTGACCCGGATGAAAGAATGAGAAAATCGGCAGCTATGGATATTATCAACGATGTTCTTTTCGGAAGATCCGGCGACTTTTACAACAAGCTGTACGAAGAAGGACTTCTCTCAAGCCAGTTCGACATGGGCTATACCGTAACGAAAACCTACGCATACAATCTTCTCATGGGAGAAAGCAGTAACCCCGACGAGGTATTTGCGCGCTTCACCGAATGTGTGGAGAATACCAAGAAGAACGGCATGTCAAGAGAAGATTTTGAGCGTGCAAAGCGTGCACGTTACGCCAACATGGTAAAATGGTTCGACAGCACCGATGAGATCGCCAACAACTTCCTCGCCTTCAAAATCGACGACTGCGATCTTCTTGATTATGTTGACATCACATCGAAGATCACCTACGAGGAAGCAAGTGAGCTTCTGAAGGCAGCCTTCCGCAGCGAATTTTACACTCTCGCTGTTGTGAATCCCCTTTCAAAGGAGGATAAATAAATGTTAAGTGCCTTTCTTACAAATACGGTTTCCTTTCCGGGACTTGGGATCGGAGAATTTGACATCAACTCCGTAGCCTTCCGCCTGCCCATCGGAAAAGACGGGCATCCCATTATGTGGTATGGCATCATTATCGCCATCGCCATGATCGTCGGCTTTACCATTTCCCATGCCAAAGCAAAACATGAAGGAATCAAATCGGATTCCGTTTTCGATCTTGCTATCTTCCTTATCGTCTTCGCTATTCTCGGTGCGAGATTATACTATGTTGTAAGCAAGCCCTCGGAGTTCAAATCCTTCCTGGATGTTATCTCCATCTGGAACGGCGGACTCGCCATTTACGGCGGAGTTATCGCCGGTGCGCTGACTATATTTGTGTTCTCGAAGATCACGAAGATAAAGACCACAAAGCTTCTCGATGCCGCCGCGCCCGGACTTATAATCGGTCAAGCCATCGGACGCTGGGGCAACTTCTTCAACGTGGAAGCCTACGGCTCGGCGACAGCCCTTCCCTGGCGCATGTGCTCACCGGATATTGCCATAAAGCTTGTATCCGAGGGGATGATCGACTCCACCCAATACGGCGAGATGTTAAGCGGAAGCCTTGGCGTTCACCCCACATTCCTCTATGAGTGCCTTTGGAACATAGTCGGATTTATTTTAATCATGGCACTGTACAAAAAGAAAAAATTTGACGGTCAGATGGTACTCACCTATGCCGTCTGGTACGGTTTCGGACGCTTCTTTATTGAAGGTCTGCGCACAGACAGCCTCTATCTTTTAGAATCCGTATTCGGTCAGACTATAAGAGTTTCACAGCTTGTAGCGGCAGTCTGCGTGATTGCAGGCACGGTGCTTCTTATCGTCCTTACTAAAAAGGCAAAGTACAATTCCCTGGAAAACGAGGCTTACGAAGCGGTTTACACCGAGGGTTCGGCACCTTCGGACAACGAAAATACATTTGAAATAAAAGAAGAAATTCCTGCCGACGCGGCAGACGAAATTAAGGAGAACGAAAATGGCAAAGATAATTGACGGAAAAATGATCGCGGCAGAGGTCCGCGCTGAAATCGCGGCGGAATGTGCCGAGCTTAAAAATAAAGGTGTAACTCCCGGACTTGCAGTAATAATCGTAGGTGAAGACCCGGCATCCAAGGTATATGTGCGTAACAAGAAAAAGGGCTGCGAGGAAGTAGGCTTCCACTCCGAGGTTTATGAGCTTCCCGAAGCGACCACCGAAGAAGAGCTTCTTTCCCTCGTGGCAAAGCTCAACGCTGACGACTCAATTCACGGAATCCTGGTTCAGCTCCCCCTGCCGAAGCATATCAGCGACGAAGTGATCATCGCAAACATTGACCCCAAAAAGGACGTGGACGCATTCCATGAGCTTAACGTGGGCAAAATCATGATCGGTAATTACGACTTTCTCCCCTGCACTCCTGCGGGCGTTATGGTGCTTCTCGAAAAGAGCGGCATCGAGGTTTCCGGAAAGGAATGTGTGGTTGTAGGTCGAAGCAATATTGTCGGAAAGCCCCAGGCAATGCTTCTTCTCCATGCAAACGGCACCGTTACCGTCTGCCACTCCCGTACCAAGGATCTGGCGGAAGTTACACGCCGTGCTGATATTCTCGTTGTAGCAATCGGCAAGGCGGACTTCATCACCGGCGATATGGTCAAGGAGGGTGCAGTCGTCATCGACGTTGGCATGAACCGGAAGGCTGACGGCAAGCTGACCGGCGACGTAGATTTCGCCACCGTTTCCGAAAAGGCATCCTACATCACCCCCGTACCCGGTGGCGTTGGTCCCATGACTATCACAATGTTACTTAAGAATACCCTTACAGCGGCCAAAAAGGCACTTAAATAATTGGGGAAAAAGCTATGAAGTTTATAAAAGAACACATATTTGACATGGTCAAATTACTTTTAAACCAAATCGGTGTCACCGTATTTGCAACAGTTTTGACTATCGCCACTCGTGCAAATCCCACTCTGCTTTTATGGTCGAGCGTCCTTTCGATCGGGCTTTACCTTTTCCTCCAGTACTGCCTGTGCTGGGAGGTGGGCGCTAAAGACAAAATAAAAGTCGACGGAGGAAGAATGAAGGAAATGTCGACAAAAGGACTTCTCCTCGGCTTCGGGGCGAATGTTCCGAACATTGTACTTACACTCCTCGTTGGACTTGGAATACTTATAAACACCGCATGGAGCGCTAATATCGCCTTTATCAGCAATATCCTTCTCCGCCTCTTTAACGGTATGTACCAGGGTCCCATAAAGCTGATCGGCGACTATATAGGCAAAACCGTGGTGCTCGACTCCATGTACGAATCCCTGCCTACTGAAATTACATGGTGGTGG
>JAZRPJ010000050.1:0-5575 GCA_045649205.1 Candidatus Flemingiibacterium sp. | reverse complement strand
AGCCTCTCCCTCCGGGAGAGGTGGCACGGCGAATGCCGTGACGGGGAGGGGTTTTTAGCCGATAAACGCCCTCTCAGTCGCCTACTGCGACAGCTCTCCCAGCGGGAGAGCCTAATAAATCTGTGCAATTTTTTATAATTGCTCTTTTGCAAGATGTTTTCTACAAACTGAAAGCTGCTGCACTCAAAAGTGTAGCAGCTTATTTTTATTATTTAATCGTAACCTTATTCACATCGTCCCAAACGAAGACGCCGTAGCCCTTTCCCACGTCACCGCCGGCTGAGAGCCGATCGGCGTAGGCACGCCAAAGTGAGTTCGTACGTGGTAATTCCTCGAAGGGCTTTTCTGCGTGCGAGCCGAAAAAGCGCCACAGATTACTTCGCTTGTCCTCGTAGAGCTCACCCTTATAAATACTGAAATCGTTCATAAAGGAAATGATATTTGATGTGGGCTTCAGCATATCGTAGTGATCCGGGAAAAGCAGCCAGGAGCTGCAAACAAACGCCTTCACGTCTTCTTTTTTTGTTTCACGGAAGAATTTGTATGCACGGCTGTAAGCGTCATAGCGAGCCTCTGTGTCAAAGCTTTCACCGGAAGAAGGAATATGTATGTCGATAACCTTTTCACCCGTTTTTACAGTATAATCGCCCAGTTTTATATCTTCGCCCTCATAAGCTTTGATCATAAATTGAAGCCTTCCGAGCTTGAAAAGCCTAAGTCTAAAAAGCCAAATAAACCAGTCACAGGCGAAAAATCCCGGAACTCCCTTTACGTCAAGGCATTCAAAAATCTTGTATCGGAGATCTTCCAGTGAATCCCACATGATCTCTTCCGGTATCCCAGCCGCCGCATACTGTTTCGGAAGCTCTTTTCCAAGGCAGCAGTAAAAAACGAATTTTGCCGTGTGCGGGTTAATCCCCGCAGAAGCGATCACATTATCGAGATGCTCGTCGATTACGCTATAAGTTATTTCTTTATCGATATAGAAACGGTCAACAAGAGTGCTAAACTCGTCATAATCTTTGAGCACGTCATATGCCGCAAGTAAAGCAGGATTATGTTCCTTCGGAAATTTCAGTCGATCGAAAAGAAATTCAAGATACTGTTTCATGAATTGATTACCTCTCGTAAAGCTTTTTCAAAAAACTATATTGTGAAAAGTGTTATCATTCGTCAAATTTGATAGAATAAATATCGCAGTCAAACATTTCTATCTTAAGCGTTACCGGCTTACCGGAAAGACGCCGAACAGCGTCGTCATCCTCAAATCGTATACGCTTGTTTGTGGAATTTCCGAACATCTCGCAGGATGTGTACTGCTCATCGCCGCATTTTAGTGTGAAGTATGCGCCGCCGCGTGCGGATGTTGCTATATTGACATAAAGGTTTTCGCCGTCATATGTAAATTCCTTGGTAACAACCTCTTTGACTTCACCGCCCGCATGAAGCGAAACAAAGCCGTCAAGACGTATTGTGTATTTAACAAGTTTATTATACCCCGTTGTCGCTCTCAGCGTAGCAGACAAACTTTTGTACACTCTCGTCCGCTCTGTAGACCTGTGTAACGTAATACATACGTCATTTTCCCTCGGCATAAATAGGAGTGAAAAAGGTCGTATATCTTCCTTCCCAAGGCTTGTTAAGCTCGAGTATGACATCCTTCCTTACAGGCTTATGCAGCCTTTTTTCGGCTGTGGTATTTTCTTCGTCAATTAAGAAATTGTCAAAAAAGCATTCTCTTCTGTTTTTAATGTTGATTATTGTTTTTTCTCCTTAAATGTTGTAAGAATTACTACACAATCGTACATTTTTTAAGGGGGTCCCAAAGAAAGACACCCTCACCACGTCCCATTTTATTGCCGGCAGTGAGCCAGTCGGCAACAGCACGGCGAAGCGAGTTATCTCTCGGCAGCTTGTCATAGGGTTTGCCACCGTCCGCACCGAAGATGCGCCACATATCAGGACCGCCATCCTCAAATTCCTCTCGGAAGGTAATACGGAAATCGTCGATGAAAGAGACGATATTTGATTTTTCGGGAAGAATCTTTTTATTGTCGGGATTGAGAAGCCACGTGTGGCAGGTAAACGCCTTAACGTCCATGCCGCGCACTTCACGGAAGAAGTGATACGCACGGTCATAAGCATCAAAACGGGTGGATCTGTCGAATTTCTCGCCGGACGAAGGGATATGTATACTGATGGCACGGTCGCCCTTATTTAGTGTGTAATCGCCGATTGTCACCGGCTCACCGAGATAAGGGTCAACGCAGAATTCAAGCCGTCCGAGCTTGAACTTATGAAGTATGTAAAATCCGTAGAAGGTATTTGGCGCAAAAAATCCGGGGATTCCGTGTACCTCAAGGCATTCGAAAAGCTTATAGCGCATATCGGCAAGAGAATCATACATAATATCAAGACTGATTCCGTTCTTCTCGTACACTTCGGGAAGGTCACGCGAAAGGCAGGCATAGTATACGAATTTTGCGGTATAAGGGTGTACTCCCGCACGCTCCGCAACCACATCCATAGTATCGAAAATCGTCGTCGGCTCGGGACTTTCCATGGTATAAAACTTATCAATAAGTTGGATAAACTCGTGGTCGCCCGCCATTTTATCATACGCAGTGAGCAAATCCTTCGCAGCCTCACTCGGATAGTCATAGTCCAGGAAAAATTTTTCAAGGTGGTTTCTCATACCATTTTCTTTTCTTCCAATAAAAATCTATAGCTAATTATATCACATCTACCTATGCTTGTCAAGTGAATTTATGTTTTTTAAAATCACATGTTACACAAAACCGAGTTACAATTCAGACCTCATTTATTTAGGAAAAGTTAACACAATTCCGCTTGTTTAGGAATATAAAAAATGATATAATGAACATAAAATAATGAAATTAAGGAGAACATTATGGGATACGGATTTTCGGAAATAAACAGATATATAGAGAAACTTGCCGCAGCCTCTAATGCCGGCAATAAAATCACCCCTGATATGTACGAAAACAGACACGTTTTCCGCGGACTCCGCGATGTAAACGGAAATGGCGTTGTCACTGGACTTACAGAGATTTCGACTATAAAAGCCAAGGAACACCTTCCCGATGGTACGGTTCTGCCATGCGACGGTGTGCTTTCTTACCGGGGCTATAATGTCCGTGACCTTGTTGCCGGATTTACAAAAAATCATTATTTCGGTTTTGAGGAAACATTGTATCTTCTTCTTTTTTCGGAGCTTCCAACAAAAGAGGAGTTAGCGGAGTTCCGTGAAATGCTGGCAGATTACCGCAGTCTGCCTACCTCCTTCGTCCGTGATATGATTTTGAAAGCACCGGGGAAGGATATGATGAATATTCTCTCCCGTTCGGTCCTCGCCATGTACGCATATGACGATAATCCTGATGATACGTCTATTCCCAATGTGCTTCGCCAGTGCCTGCAGCTTACTTCGATCTTCCCGCTTTTGTCGGTCTACGGTTATCATTCCTACCAACATTATCATCTCGGCAGAAGTCTTTTCATTCATCCGCCGAAGCATGAGCATTCAACTGCAGAAACGATACTCGGAATTCTCCGTGAAAACGGTGAATTTTCCCCTCTCGAAGCGAAGATCCTCGACCTCGCCCTGGTTCTTCACGCAGAGCATGGCGGTGGAAATAACTCCTCCTTCACTATGCACGTTGTCACATCTTCGGGTACGGATACCTATTCGGCTGTTGCCGCATCCCTCGGCTCGCTGAAGGGTCCCCGTCACGGCGGTGCAAATGTAAAAGTTGTTCGTATGTTCGATGATCTGAAGGAAAACTGCAACATAGACAGCGAAGCTTCCATCCGCGACTATCTTGCAAGACTTCTTGATAAAAAGGCCTTTGACAATCTTGGACTCATCTACGGTATGGGTCATGCCGTTTATTCAAAATCCGATCCCCGCGCCGATATTCTGAAGGAATGTGCGAGTGATCTTGCGGCGGAAAAGGGGCAAATGGAAGAATTTCAGCTTTATGAAACAGTTTCAAAGCTTGCCCCCGAAATTATCGCAGAAAAGCGGAGGATCTACAAGGGCGTCAGCATGAATGTTGACTTCTACTCGGGGCTGATATATAGAATGTTGGAGCTTCCCTACGAGCTATATACGCCTATATTCGCAATATCGAGAATCGCCGGCTGGAGCGCTCACAGAATAGAGGAGATCCAGAACGCCGGAAAAATCATCCGTCCTGCCTATGTAAGCGTGCGCGAGGATCGGGACTATGTCGCCATTTCGGAAAGATAACAAAAAGGTGCCACACCGGCACCTTTTCTTAATTTATTTTCCTAAAATCCCCTCAAGGACGTCACCTATACGGTCAGCCATAAGGGAGAACCCAAGATCATTTGGGTGAGTTCCGTCAACTGTACACATATCGGCGTATTTTCCGGTGAAAAACTCCTTGCCGTCGATGAAATACACATTCTTGTCACCAAGTGCAATGGCCTTGTTGTAGTTGTAGATTATGTGCTGTCGCCTCGCAATCTGTCTTCAATATCACGGTGGTTCCAGTAGTCCGGTCTTGTAATCATGATATATGGGAGATTAGGATTCTTCTCTCGAATGGTTTTGTAAAGAGCGAAATGCGTTTTAGTGAGATGCTCAAAGGTGGGTGCATTGTGGTCATAGTCCGAAACGAATACGGACATTGGAAGTGTCGCCATGTATTCAGCCATAGCCGGCTCTCCCTTTGCACTGCCGGAGAATCCGAGGTTTATATAGTCAATATTCATACGGCGGCATATTATGTTTTGATATGTGTTTCCGGCATGGGACGCACATCCGCCCTGGGTTATGGAGCTTCCGTAATAAACAATGGGAAGAACTTTACGGTACTCCTCGCCAACGCCAACAACCGCATCTTCATCAACACCGATATAAAGGTGTGAAAGGCGGTTATAGTGTGGCATATGTATAGTAAAGGAACGCATTTTTTTAACCTTAAAATCATGCTTTGCTTCGTATCCGTCAACCGCATCATTCGGCGGCACGAAGGGACGGAAGAATCCACGCTCCGCATCCTCTGCCTCATCCACATAAAGGTCAAGTCCCGATGAACCGATGAGGCACATATTTTCATAATGACTTACCGCAGGCATTACAGTCTTTATAGCGATATAACGTGAATCGGTGGAAAATCTAACTCGACCGCCAGCAGGCAATCGGCTGAGATATTCGACACTTTCACTTGTTCTGAAACCAACGTCCTCGGGAATACGTCTGTACGTTGGCTGATTTTTATAGTCATAAAGACCTTACACCTTGAAAGGGTCATTTCTGACCTCGATAAATTTAAGTCCATCCTTTGAAATTATTTTTTCAATTTGAAAATTCTTGTCAATGCTTCCTATACTGTTCCGGCTCATGATGTATCCTCCCTTTCTGTTTGGCAGTAAAATTATAACATAAAACCATACCCAAGTCAAGATGGCAGATGAAAAAACAGCGCAATATATTTTTCAAAAACCTATTGACAAACGAGTTATAATATGATATAATATCAATGTTGTGAAAACAGCACTTATATTGGGGAGCGTTCCCGAGCGG
>JAZRPJ010000049.1:0-1532 GCA_045649205.1 Candidatus Flemingiibacterium sp. | reverse complement strand
AACCAAGAACCCTTGATCACAGAAGCTACAAGATACATACGTATTATCGCGTTTACATATCCCATATTTGCCGTAACAAACGTGCTGGTTGCAACGCTCCGCAGTGTTGAAACTGCAAAAATTGGTTTCTACATTTCCCTTTCCACTATCATCTCAAACGTAACGCTGAACTATTTACTGATTTTCGGTAAGTTTGGATTCCCCGCGCTTGGTATCCGCGGTGCGGCCATCGCAACTCTTATCGCACGTGCACTTGAGCTTATTATTGTATCCGTTTACATCTTATTAATTGATAAAAAGATCAAAATAAAGATAAAAGATTACTTTGTCAACTGCCGTGATATGTCAAGAAGTTTTATTAAGACAAGCTTGCCCGTTGTTATGTCAAGTGCTTCTTGGGGTGTTGCTATGGCACTTCAGACAGCAATTCTCGGCAGACTTGACAACACGGTAATTCCCGCGAATAGTATCTCCTCTACCGTATTCTCAATCGTAACCGTGTTTATTTACGGTTCCTCTACTGCGGCGGCTGTAGCACTCGGTAAACGTATAGGTGAGCATAAAAAGGCTGTATCGGAGGGCATGATCACAGAATCGGAGGTAACCGCGGACATCAAAAGTAAAGCAAGACAACTGCAGCTTATATTCTTATCTCTCGGTTTGCTTACTTCCCTATTACTCTTTGCGCTTAAAGATTTTATAATTGATTTTTACGACATTTCAGACGCTACGAAAAAACTTGCACAGTACTTTATGACTGTATTGTCAGTAACGGTAATAGGTACCTCTTATCAAATGCCGTCTCTTACGGGAATCATACGTGCGGGAGGCGAAACAGACTTCGTCTTCTACAACGATCTTATCTTCATGTGGGGACTTGTACTTCCTAGTTCATTTGCTGCAGCATTTTTACTGGATCTGTCTCCCGTAATTGTTTTCATATGCCTTAAGAGTGACCAGATATTGAAGTGCTTTGTTGCGGTATTTAAGGTCAACAGATTTAACTGGATAAAAGATATTTAAAAAATTAAAGGAGACCATTATGAATTTTACAGAGCTTGCTTCGGCGAGATACTCTTGCCGCAAATTTACCGATGAGCGTGTGTGTGATTATCACGTTGAAGAAATACTGAAAGCGGGACATATTGCGCCCACCGGATGCAATATTCAACCTCAAAGAATTCTGCTTCTTAATACAGATGAAAGCATCACTAAACTGCATGAAGTTACCAGATGTCATTTCGGATGCAAGACTGCTATGCTTGTCTGCTATAACAAAGATGAGTGCTGGGTCAGAAAATACGACGGCAAAACCAGCGGAGTTTCCGACGCGTGCAGTGTTATCGTACATATGCTTTTGAAAGCTACGGAGATTGGTGTGGGAACAACTTGGGTGATGCATTTTAACCCGGAAAAAGCCCGCGAGGCATTCAATATTCCCGAGAATATTGAACCCGTCGGATTTATAATGATGGGTTACCCTGCCGAGGATGCTAAACCTGCAGATATGCACAGCACATTCCGACCGATGG
>JAZRPJ010000048.1:0-9311 GCA_045649205.1 Candidatus Flemingiibacterium sp. | reverse complement strand
GTCAGTCTGAAGATCACAAAGACAGCAGAGTGGTTCCTTGACGAATATGTAGGAGAAGCCACGGGTAAGCGGAATTAAAATAAACGGAATAACCCCCTCACCAACGATTGAAGGGAAAATCAAAACAGCCGGGCAGGATACTTTTCTGTATCCTGCCCGCCAGACTGTCGAAAAAGTCACCCCGAGGGGTGGCTTTTTTTGATGAAATATGGTATAATAGAGACAGGAAGCGAGAGGCGGTGAAGAAATGCTAAGCAAAGGACAAAACGGAAGAGATCAATTGGAGATGGTGTGGTTGGAAGACCTTGTGCCGAAGGAGCATCTGCTGAGAAAAATTGAAGCAGCTGTGGCATTTGAAAAGATTTATGAAATGGTAGAAGAACTGTACAGTGAAGACAATGGAAGACCAAGCGTAGATCCGGTAGTGTTAGTAAAAATGGTATTGATCCAACATCTTTACGGCTTGCCTTCACTGAGAAGAACTGCATCAGAGGTGGAAGTGAATATGGCATATCGATGGTTTCTCGGTTATGGATTAACAGAAGAAACGCCTCATTTTTCTACGCTCAGTTACAACTTCAAGCATAGATTCACCACCGAAACGGTCGATCAAATATTTGCATGGATACTTAACGAGATAGCAGAAGCCGGATATCTGTCGCCCACCGCTGTATTTATTGACGGAACCCACATTAAGGCAAACGCTAACAATAAAAAGAAGATACAAGAAGAAGTCTCTGTGGCATCAAAGAGATATGCGAACGAACTTATGAAAGAGGTCAACTCTGATCGCGAGGAACACGGCAAAAAGCCTTTTGATGATAATGACAATAACAATGAGCCGCCAAGCCCCTCAAAGCCCAACAAAAACACATCAAAAAAGAAGTTGGCACGCCGCAAGAAGATGAAGACCGTTACCAAAAGTGTAACGGATCCCGAAAGCGGTCTTTTCGTAAAAGGCGATCATAAAAGACAGTTTGCATACGAAGCTCATACGGCCTGCGACAAGCATGGATACATACTTGAAACAGTAGTAACAGCAGGTAATGTACACGACAGTGTAGCCTTTGATGATGTATATGACAAAGTAACCGAAAAATTTCCAGAGGTAGAAACCATCGTAGCAGACAGCGCATACAAAACACCACATATTTGTAAAAAAGTATTTGATGACAACCGGGTTCTCAGCACAGCCTACAAAAGACCTATGACTATGAAAGGCGGGCATGAGTGGTGGAAGTACGTTTATGACGAATACTATGATTGCATCATTTGTCCCGAGTATCATACACTTACATACAGCACGACAAACCGAGACGGTTGCAGAGAATACAAGAGCAATCCCGAGATATGTAGGAACTGTCCCACAAGGGAGCTATGTACACACTCTAAGGACTATGTAAAAGTGGTACAAAGGCATATTTGGAAAGATTACGAGGAGCTTGCTGACGACGTTCGGTACACTCCCGAATATGCCGACCTCTACAAGCAACGCAAAGAAACGATTGAACGAGTCTTTGCCGACGCCAAAGAAAAACACGCTATGCGTTATACACCCTACCGTGGCCTCGCCCAAGTCTCAAATTGGGTAAGGCTTAAATTTGCTGCCATGAATCTTAAAAAGTTTGCAAAAAGAAAGTGGAGAGATAACCATCCCTCTCACTTGTTTGCGATTTTTACTATTTTTATTCCCAAAAACGCAAAAACGCACATCTTCGCTTTCGCTTGATGCGCGTTTTTCGACAGTCTGAGGGGAGAAACTTTCTTATAAGAAAGTTTCCCACCGACCGTTTCCTAACTCATCCCTAATGTGTCTTAGGTAAAGCCTATTCAACTGTAACCGACTTTGCTAAATTTCTCGGCTTGTCGACATCACAGCCACGGAGCACCGAGGCATGGTATGCCATAAGCTGAAGCACTGTCACCGCCGGCAGAAATGCGAAATCGGAATTGATTTTCGGCAGACGTATCACATGATCCGCTGTGCCATGGGCGACTTCCGTATTGCTGTCACAGATCATGACCGTCACAGCTCCGCGAGCCTTTGTTTCTCTGATATTTGATACGGTCTTCTCGTAAAGTGAGGGCTGGGTGCAGAGGGCTATTACCGGCACCCCTTCCACGATAAGAGAAATAGTACCGTGTTTCAGTTCACCTGCGGCATAAGCCTCGCTGTGGATGTAGGAGATCTCCTTTAATTTCAGCGAGCCTTCGCAGGAAAGGTAATAGTCCATTCCGCGACCGATGAAGAAGAGATCGTCAGAAGTATAGAGCTTCTTAACCACCTCCAAGATTTCGCCGCCCCTCGCGATCATTTCCGCAACCGCTTCCGGCGCGGTTTCATAAAGCTCGGAAATAGCCGCCTTTACATCCTCCTTGGATGTAACACCGCGAACAAGTCCGGCTTCAAGAGCAAGCAAGGACAGAAGTGCCGTCTGGACGGAGTAAGCCTTGGTGCTTGCCACCGCAATTTCCGGTCCTGCCATAGTGTAAAGCACCGAATCCGCCTCACGGGCGATGGATGAGCCAATAACGTTAACAACGGCAAGAGTACTTGCTCCCTTCGCCTTTGAAAGACGGAGGGCGGCAAGGGAATCCGCCGTTTCACCCGACTGTGAAATGATAATCACAAGGTCGGAAGAACCTATTATCGGGTCGTTGTAACGGAACTCCGATGCAATTTCAACCTCGCAGGGAAGATCAGCATATTTGTTGAAAAGTGCCTTCGCTATAAGTCCTGCGTGCATAGCCGTTCCGCAGGCAACTATATGGATCCGGGATATTTTACTGAAAATACCGGAATCAAATCCGTCGCCGGCAAAGCTCGGGAGTCCGTCCTTGATTCGGGGATGCAAGGTTGTACGGATCACCGTAGGCTCTTCGTTTATCTCCTTGATCATGAAATGGGGATAACCGCCCTTTTCGGCTGCTTCCACATCCCATGTCGCCGTTCGAAGCTCCTTGTTTACACGCGCGCCATTCTTGTACACTTCAGCAGTGTCCTCCCTGACCATGGCGATCTCGCCGTCGTCAAGCTGGTAGTACTTCCGTGTCTTCTTAAGAATAGCCGTAATATCGGAGGCGATGAAGTTTTCGCCCTCGCCGATACCCACAATAAGCGGCGAGCCGAAACGTGCCGCCCATATTTCATCCGGACGGTCAGCAAAAAGCACTCCGAATGCCCACGAACCCACAAGGCGTGAGGTGAGATTCTCAATTGCCGCCCTGGGAGTCAGCCGCTCTTTTACATAATAGTAGTCGAGAAGCTTTGCCGCCACCTCCGTGTCCGTGTCCGACTCAAAGGTGTATCCGAGAGCCGTAAGCTCGCTTTTCAGCTCGGCATGATTTTCGATAATGCCGTTGTGAACTATCCGCAGTGCCGGTGTGCCGTGGGGATGAGAATTTACATCCGTCGGCGCGCCGTGGGTTGCCCATCTTGTATGTCCGATACCGCAGTTTGACTCCGGCAGGGGAGTAAGCTTATCTTTGGTAACGGCAAGTCTGCCTGCCGACTTTACAGTCTGAAGGCTTCCCTCTCCGTCAAAAAATGCCACTCCCGCCGAATCGTATCCGCGGTATTCGAGAGCCGAAAGGCCCTCAATTAAATGCTTTACTGAATTATCTTTACCTATGTATCCAATGATACCACACATATTATTTCTCCTTTTATTCGGAAAAACGCCGTACTTGTGCTGAAATAAATATCAGCCTATATCCATAGTTATCTTCAGATACAGTACGGCGCTTTGTCGTACGTTGTAATTGTTTTTTCTTTATCCGACCCTTTGTATGCCGCAGTTACCTCCGGGCTTTGTAATCGGACTTACGACGGCTGACATTTTGTCTTCCGCCGGAAAAACTCCCGCCGAATCTTTCGATAATTTTTCTCCTCGTCAACCGATACTTGATCGGTCCCGGCGCTTTTTTCGATCCCTTATTTTGAATAGACCGAAAGTTGGTCTTCGATAAGCCTTGCAGTCTCTTCGCAGATAGCCTTGATCTTCTCGCAATCGTCGCCCTCCACCATGATTCTGATAAGAGGCTCTGTTCCTGAAGGTCTTGCCACCAGTCTGCCGCTGTCGCCTATCTCTTCCTTTGCCCTGTCAAGAATAGACTTGACTTCAGCATCGGTGAAGAATGCAAGCTTTCCTTCCTTGGTAGTACGGATGTTGACAATAAACTGCGGATAACGTGTCATTACAGACGCCGCATCGCTGAGCCTCACTCCGTTTCTCTTAAGAAGCGAGAGAAGCTGAATTGCCGTTAACTGTCCGTCACCCGTGGTGGAATAATCACGGAAGATTATGTGTCCCGACTGTTCGCCGCCGAGATGATAACCTTCAAGCAGCATTTCTTCAAGCACATATCTGTCGCCAACCTTTGTAGCAACAAAACGGATACCGTTTGCTTCGCAGAATTTTGTGAAGCCGAAATTGGTCATGATAGTTCCTACAACGGTATTTTTACCGAGCTTGCCGCGATTCTTCATGTCAAGGGCAAGGATCGCCATGATCATATCGCCGTCAACGTCATTTCCGTTTCCGTCAATGCAAAGACATCTGTCCGCATCGCCGTCGAAAGCAATGCCCGCATCAAGTCCGTGCTCCACAACATAATTTCTCAAGTTGTCGAGATGGGTAGAACCGCAGTTATCATTAATGTTGATACCGTCAGGGTTGCTTGAAAGAATGGTGAAGTTTGCACCGAGTCTTGTGAAAAGCTGCTCTGCGGTGCGGCTTGCGGAGCCGTTTGCGCAGTCTACGGCAATGTTGAGTCCCTCAAGAGAGTGCGAAACACTGCTGCAGAGATGATCGATGTAATCCTTTATCCCACTGTCAGCACGGGTTACACGTCCGATGTACTCCGCTTCCACTGACTTGGGTTCGGGACTTCCGTCGAGAACCATGGATTCAACCCGTTCCTCAAGCTCATCCTCTAATTTGTAGCCGTTACCGTTGAACACCTTGATTCCGTTGTACTCATATGGGTTGTGGGATGCAGAGATCATGATTCCTGCATTTGCCTTGTATTTGCCCACAAGATATGCTACCGCCGGTGTGGGAACTACACCAAGGTCGATTACGTCTGCACCGACCGAACAAAGTCCCGCAGTAATAGCCGAAGCAAGCATCTCCGAAGAAATTCTCGTATCCATGCCAACAACTACTGTCGGAAGTTTGCGTTTGCCACCGGACAGGATCTCGCCTACCGCTCTGCCGATCTGCATGGCACGCTCACAGGTAAGCTCCGAGTTGGCTACTCCTCTGACACCGTCTGTGCCGAAAAGTCTTCCCATAAGTTTTTCTCCTTTCGTTTAGTTAGATTTGGGTACAATTTTGCCTTCCGCCTTGTATATTGAGTTTGGCGGAATTACGCCTCTGACCCTTGACAGAGGGTAAATGTTTGTACCTTGCCCGATGATGCATCCCGGACACAGCACACTGTTGCAGCCGACCTCAACATTATCGCCGAGGATCGCTCCGACCTTTTTCCTGCCCGTAGGGATCACTTCCTCATCCGCTTTGACCGACACCGGTGTCTTGTCGCTCTTCACATTGGATGTGACGGCTCCTGCTCCCATATGGGAACGGTATCCGAGGATCGAGTCGCCAACGTAGTTGAAATGAGGAACCTGCACATTGTCGAAAAGTATGCAGTTTTTAAGCTCGCAGGAATTACCCACAACTGCTGATCTTCCGATTATCGCCGAGCCTCTGATGTAAGCACAGTGGCGTATCTCCGCACCCGAATCAATGATGCATGGTGAGCCTATATAAGCGGTGGGTGCGATCTTCGCATCCTTTGCCGCAAATACGCCCTCGGAAATTTCCTCGTACAGCTCGGACGGGAGATTTTTGCCAAGCTCCAGGATAAAATCCTTTATTTTGTCCAGTATCTCCCATGGATATGCCCCATCCTCAAGGATCGGTGCAGCGATGCTATGACTTTTGTCGAACAGCTCGCCGATTTTTGGGATCGTTGTCACTAAAATTACCTCCTTTCTTTGATATGATATATTGTTATTGCTGATTCACCGGAAAAGCAATAACAATATTTATTATATCATATTTCCGCAAAAATGTCAATGCCACGCTTTTTATTCACGAATTGTTCACGAAAATGTAGCGAAAATTTAAATATTTTTGTCGAACAACCGTTTGCTTTTTTTGAAAAAATGTGATATAATTGTAATAGGATCTGTACAAATCTTTTGTTGGAGGTAACAGAAATGGCAGCTAATCTGACCGCACGGGAACGTGAAATTTACGAGTACATCATGAACACCATCAAAAATGAGGGATACGCCCCCAGCGTCCGCGACATCTGCAACGCCCTCAATGTAAAAAGCACATCCACGGTTCATTCTTATATAACAAGACTCGAAGAAAAGGGAGTTATCGCAAAAGCGCCGGGAAAGAGCCGCACTCTCCGTGTTGACGAAAGCAGCTCATCGAAATCCTCGTCCACTCTCCGCGTACCGATTCTTGGCAAGGTAGCGGCAGGTATGCCCATTCTGGCGGTAGAAAATTACGAGGGATATATCGATGTTCCGAAGCCTTCCTCAACCATGACCGCAAATGGACTTTTCGCCCTCAAGGTACAGGGTGAGAGTATGATCGAAGCGGGTATTATGGACGGGGACATTATTGTTGTTGAGAAACGCAACACCGCAAATGACGGCGATATTATAGTAGCACTTGTTGACGATGATGCTACAGTCAAGACCTTCTACAAGGAGGATGGAAGATTTCGCCTTCAACCGGAAAACTCCTCGATGGAGCCTATTTATGTAAAGGAGCTTATCGTCCTCGGCAAGGTCGTGGCTTCTATGCGATTTTACAGATAAAGCAGGGAGCGCATAATACCGACTACAGTACGTTCTGCCGCGACTGCAAGCAGGTCATGGGCGAGATCGTTCATTTTAAGAGATCTGGGAATGAAAAAACTTACAAGACTCTTTATGCTGAATCTCGACGAGTCCGGCGGTATCATATTTCTATCCCGATTTTGCAGGATACAAGCCCGATTTCGAGAATCTTGTCCTTAAACCCTGCCGCTGGCTCTCCCGGATGGGCTACAAGGGCGTCTTTATTTCCGAGGTAAGATGACCGCCCCTGCTTCGCAGACATTGCAAAGAGCTGATACCGTTTTCGGTATCAGCTCTTTTTTCGTTTATTTCCCTTTTCTATATTCCCTTGGGGATACTCCCATGTGCTTCTTAAACACTCGCGAGAAATAATTCGAATCTTCAAAGCCAACAGAAAGGGCTATGTCTGTTATGCTTTTATCTGTATTTTTCAAAAATACCGTTGCTTTTTCAATTCTGTACCCATTTATATAATCTGTGGGGGTCTTTCCGGTCTTCGCCTTGAACATATGGCAAAAATACTGTTCAGTCAGATGAAAATGCCTTGAAAGTGCTGCTGTTGTAAGCGGTGCACTGTAGTTTCTTGATATAAATGCGAAAACCTCGTTTATATCACGAAGCTTATTTTTATTGAGAAGCTCCCCACTTTCCGAAAGGTGATCTTTTCTGTAATTGCAGGTAAGATACGCCATAAGAGCATAGGCGGTACTCTTCATCCTCATGTCATAGGCAGTAGAACGTGTCTTATGCTCCTCATATATTTTTTCAAAGCACTCCTTGATAAAAGCATCCCCAACTATGTGCGTCTCAAAAATATAGTTTTCAAATTCAATATCCGCAAAAAACTGGGGCGACAGATGCACACATAAGTATTCCCCGCCGGCATCATTATTGACGGAATGTTGTTCCCCGCTGTTGATGATCAACAGATCGCCCTCGTGTACCACATGCTCTGTACCGGCGCATGTGAATTCTGAATCTCCGGACAAAAAATAGAGAAGTTCCAAATGCTCGTGCCAGTGAGAACGATAGCTTCCGCTGCCACGGTTTAGCCTCAGTTTGATCTGAAAATTCCGTTCAAGAGGCGATATTGCCTCGTAAAAAGTTAAGCTGTCTGCCATGTTGCCTCCCCATTAAATTCGTGCTTATATTTATATTTTACATCATACTTGACTATGTGTCAATTACACAAGCGCAAAAAGATAAAATTATGCTTATATAAACTAATTTTGTTATGGAAAATCGTTTTTAAAAAGTATATAATCATAATTGAGTACAATCTAACCGCTAAACTTATGAGAGGTAAAACCAATGAAAATTTTAATGATCGTCGCACATCAGGACGACAACGAATTCCGTTGCGGCGGACTCGCCCACAAGTACGTTAAACTCGGACATGAGGTAACATTCCTCAGTATGTGCAACGGATGCGGCGGACATCACATCCTCACCCCCGCGGAAACTACCGCAACCCGTGCAAAGGAATCCCGGCTGTTGCAAAGCTCCTCGGCATCACCTACGATGTTTGGGATGATATGAACGACTGCTCCCTTGTGGCAGACCTCAATACACGCAGACGCCTTATCCGTTACATAAGAAGAATTTCCCCTGATCTTATCATTGCTCACCGCCCCAATGACTATCATGCAGACCACAGAGCATCCGGTCAGCTGGTGCAGGACGCATCCTACATGCTCATCGTTCCTCACGAATGTCCCGATGCTCCGGCTATGAAAACAATGCCCGTGATCATGTACTTCGAGGACGGCTTCAAGAGCCCCGAATTCCGCTGCGACGTAATCGTCGAAACCGATGCAGAGCTTGATATCAAGCTGCAGATCGCTGCTCTCAATGTGTCCCAGGTTTACGAATGGCTTCCCTACACTCACGGCGAAACCGTCCCCGAGGATGAGGCAGGACGTCTTGAATTCCTCCGTGGTATGGATATTTCCGTATGGCATAGCGACGAGGAGGTAATGTCCTACAAACGCGGATATGCGGTACGTTATGCAAAGACAGCGGCACGCTTCAGAAAAGAGCTTATCGAAAAATACGGCGACGATCGCGGAAGCAAGATCCGCTACGCCGAAGCCTATGAGGTCAGCGAATACGGCGAGCCTCTTACCGATGAATTAAAAGCACAGCTTTTCCCATTCTAAAATTTAATAAAGGAAACGGCACTTCATGATTGAAGTGCCGTTCAGCTTGTCGAAAAAGTTGTTTCAAAAAACTGCTTTTGTCATTTTAGATAAAAGTGAAACCGTTAAAGAGCCTCTCCCTCCGGGAGAGGTGTCACGTCGTATGGCGTGACGGAGAGGGTTTTAGCAGATGTTCACCCTCTCAGTCGCCTACGGCGACAGCTCTCCAGCAATACTGCGTATTGCTAAAAGGGAGAGCCTTATAATTTTGTGCAACTTTTTGTGACTGTTTTTAAGCAAGATGC
>JAZRPJ010000047.1:0-2105 GCA_045649205.1 Candidatus Flemingiibacterium sp. | reverse complement strand
CGTTGATTTTCGCTTCTCTTTTATCTCTTGTAAAGCAGTGTACACCGCAGATAAGCTCAAGGTTTTCTTTGACTGTCAAGCCCGGTGCGACGGCTGTTTCCTGAGGAGAAACGGCGATAAAGGATTTTACCTCCGTGGCATCTTTAATGATGCTTTTTCCGTTCAAATAAGCGTCACCGCTTGTGGGGGATGTCAGGCAAGAGAGCATCTTTATCGTGGTGGTCTTGCCTGCACCGTTTACGCCAAGCAGTGAGAACAGCTCACCCTTATATACGGCAAGGGAAAGTTCATCTACAGCTGTAACGTCTTTATAACGTTTTGTTAATTTTTCTGTTTTAATTGATATCATTGATGTGCCTCCAAATGTTGCTTTACAAGTCCGTGATATATGTCCGATATCATATCAGAAATAAGCTCGCGGCTCAGATCAAGGTATGACGTTGCAAGCATCGTCGCAATGCCGTGAACGCACGCCCACATTTCAAGGTGGAGCTTTTCTGCCTTTTCGTTTGATATTCCGTTTGCGGCGGATATTATTTCAATCGACTCTGTATAGTCGGGACCAGGTTCAAATTCTTTGCCGTCACGCTCACACATAAACAGCAGCTTAAAAAGCTCCTTTTCTTCCTTGGCAAAGCGTATATAAGCCATGCCAAAAGATTTATACCTGGGATATTCTCCTTTTTTAGCTTCATTTTTCAGAAATTCCATATACAATGTGAAAGCGGCACGTGCGACAGCTTCCTGTAGCTCATCCATCGTGGCGAAATTTGAAAACACAGGTTGAGTTGAGCACCCGAGAGAAGAAGCGATACTTCGTGCGTTCAGACTGTCAGCACCGTTTTTTCTGACAAGTCCGACAGCAGTTTCGATAATATCTTCTTTGGATATCTTGACTTTGGGCGGCATTGTATACCTCCTTATATAACATATGATATATAACAAATGCTATTTTATCATATGGCAATGCTTTTGTCAATACGGTTGGCATTAATGCGTTGTTTTTTGCGAAACTATCCGTTTGGTTGAATGAAATATCCAATCTGTGTATTTATTAAAATGAAAGAGTGTATTATAATTTAAGTGACATACACGGTGGTATACTACCGCGAAAAATGGCAAATTTTTTTTGCGAAAAAACGAATTTTGTATATTTGCTCAAAAATCGGGGCACGATTTTTTTGAGATTTGTAACAGAAAAAAATGTGAATAATAAACCAACCTATTGAATTTTTGCGCATTTTGTTATATAATAAAAATGTGTTTTTTCGTATTATCGATTATGATGCGAATAGCGGTGGCTTGTCCCCGCTTTCGGCACAATTTTTAAAGGTCTTATGACCTACAGAAAGGATTCCAAAGATTATGGAACAGAACACAAGAAGAGTCGGTACAATCTCCCGCGGCATCCGCTGCCCCATCATCCGTGAAGGTGATGATCTTGCGACCATCGTATCCGACAGCGTACTTGAAGCCGCTAAGTATGAAGGCTTTGAGCTTCGTGACCGCGACGTCATTTCCATTACTGAATCTATCGTAGCACGTGCACAGGGTAATTATGCCTCTGTCGATGACATTGCTGAAGACGTCAGAACAAAGCTCGGCGGTGAGACCGTCGGCGTTATCTTCCCCATCCTCTCCCGTAACCGTTTTGCGATTTGTCTGCGCGGTATTGCTAAGGGAGCAAAGAAAATTGTGCTTATGCTCAGCTACCCCTCCGATGAGGTTGGTAACGAGCTTGTAAGTCTCGACAAGCTTGACGAGGCTGGTGTTAACCCTTACTCAGACGTACTCTCTCTTGAGAAGTACCGTGAGCTCTTCGGGGTAAACCTCCACGAATTCACAGGCGTGGATTACGTTGATTACTATGCATCCATCGTTCGCGAGGCTGGCGCTGAGGTTGAGATCGTTTTCGCAAATCAGGCGAAGGCTATCCTTAACTATACTGACTGCGTTCTCACTTGCGACATTCATACAAGAGCTCGTACAAAGAGAATACTCAAGGCTGCGGGCGCAGAAAAGGTGTTCGGTCTTGACGATATTATGACCGAATCCGTAAACGGAAGCGGATACAATGCGGATTACGGACTTCTTAAGTCGGGTCG
>JAZRPJ010000046.1:0-6275 GCA_045649205.1 Candidatus Flemingiibacterium sp. | reverse complement strand
ACACGCTGTCCGAGAGCATAGCTAACCCCGTTATCCCCCACAAGTCTGTGAGATGCTTCATCATACTCAAACCAGCCGTCAAGGGTGTTTATAGGCACAAGCCCCTCGCAGGTGTTGTCAAGCTCCACAAAGAATCCGAATCCCGTAACGGAGCTGATAACGCCATCAAATATCATATTCAGCTTATCTGACATGAATATAGTCTTGTAGAGAGCATCTATTTCCCTTTCGGCATTTACGGCACGAAGCTCCGTTTCCGTCGCCGCCCCCGCCGCATTATAGGCGAAGGCCTCATAATCGGAGATGTTTTCGGTATTGACCTCTCCGTGCAGAACCGCCTTGATTATGCGGTGTGTGGCAAGGTCTGCATAGCGGCGAATGGGTGAGGTAAAGTGACAGTAAAGGTCGCTTCCAAGACCGAAATGTGGAGCTTTCGAAGAAGAGTATTTCGCCTTCATAAGAGAACGAAGCATGACCGGTGTTACGACTGAAATAAGTCCCTTTTCTTCTGCCTCTTCCGCGATACTTCTGTATGCGGACGGGTGACTTTTCTTCCGTTTAAGGGGCGAAGCGTCAAGTCCGAGATTTGACACAAATTCCGAAAAAGCTCTGATCTTTTCCTCCGCCGGCTCTTCGTGGATTCTGAAAACGCAAGGAAGCTCCATTGACGCAAGCCAGCTCGCCGCCGCTTCATTTGCCGCCAGCATGAACTGCTCAATAAGCCGCTCCGTCAGCCCTCTTTCGCGAATACCTATATCTGTTGGCTGACCGTACTTATCGAGAATTATCACCGATTCAACCGTTTCAAGCTCCAATGCCCCACGGCGGCGATATTTTTCGAGGAGCTTTTCATAAAGCTCCAGCATGATCGGAACAGGTTCGGCTAAAAGCTGTTCGTATTTTGTGAAATATTCTGACCCTTCACCCTTTTCGATGGCATCGTTAAACTCATGGTAAACGCCACGCATTTTTGAAGAAATCACGCTCTCACAAAAATCCGCTGAAATACGGTTCCCCTCAGAATCAAGATGTATAAGTGCGGAAAGTGCATACTTTTCCCCATCCTGATTTAAGGAACAAACTCCGTTTGAGAGTTCTTCCGGCAGCATTGGAACAACTCTGTCGGCAAAATAGATTGACGTGCCTCTTTTCTTTGCTTCAAAGTCGAGGGCAGAGCCATCCCTTACATATTCCGCCACATCCGCAATATGCACACCAAGGAGATATCCGTCCCCCTCACGCTCTACGGAAATGGCATCGTCAAAGTCCTTCGCATCCGCTCCGTCTATGGTGAAAATAGTCTTGTCACGAAGATCAAGACGCCCTTCAAGGCTGCATCCGGCTTTGATTTGTCTTGCCTCCCGTAAAGTTTCCTCGTCAAAGCGAAGTTTAATGCCGCAGTCATGCAGAACAGCATAGTAATTGGCTTCTTTTGAGGTGGTGTCACCGAATCTCTTGATTATACGCCCCATCACCGAGGATGCACCGTGACGATTGGATTTTCCGTCAGGATATGAGGTGATTTTTACAAGCACCTTTTCCCCGTCGACGGCACCGTTTGCCTGAGCTGTGGGAATTTCAATTTTGAAGCAGTTCCTCGGGTCATCGGGATAAACCAAATATTTTACGGTTACCCGTCCTCCGGGGAGCTTCTGCCTCTTTCCTTTCTTTCCCACACGCACCTTGGGAGCTGACTGACGGATCACTCTGACTGTTCCGATAACCTCCGAGATGGCGCGCTCAAGTACACGGACAATCTCGCCCTCTCTGCTGTCGCCGCCCCTTGATTCAATAAGTTTTACCTGCACACGGTCACCGTTCATTGCGCCGTGTGAATTGTCATGAGAAACAAATATGTCGCCTTTCTCATTGGAAACAAAGCCGAAGCCTCTTGAGGATGCACGGTATACACCGGAAATATAGCCTAAATCGGCAGAAACGATCAGTTTTCCTCGTTTGCTTTTTGCAATTTCTCCCTCGGAAATCAGTTTATCAACCGACTCCGCAAACAGATCATACTCACCCACCGTAAGCTGCAGAAATTCGGTCATTTCCCGCATATCCATGGGTATATAAAACTCACTTTCGACGGTATCTTTAATGACCGCCGTCATTTCTTCGATAGTTCTTATAATTATCACGTCCTTTTAAGATAATACAACAGTAGTATGCCAAAAAACAGAAAGCCGCATACCTGGCATAAATGCTCCGGCAAGCGGCTTTTTCTCAATGTTAAATATTATTCTGCTGCAGCTTCGTCTGCATTGGTTGTGCCCTCTTCTTCAGGAGCATCGGTAGCAGCATCAGTTGTTTCAGCATCAACCACATCGGTGGTATCTGCTGTGTCAGCAGTGTCAGCGGTATCGGTGGTATCAGCAGCATCGGTTGTGTCGCTGCCCATTACGTTGGAAATGTCAGCAGTGGTTTCGCCTGTACCGGTGGAAGCAGCGAAATCTGTCTGATCCTGCATTACAAACAAAGCAACAACAAGAACGCAGAAAACAATAGCAACAATTGTTGTAACCTTAGAAAGTACACGGTCGATAGTCTTTCCCTTTGTTTTGCCGAAGAAGGTTTCAGCGCCGCCGGAGATAGTACCGGGCAACTTATGAGATTTACTGCTCTGAAGCAATATTGAAGCTATCAAAAATACAGCTGCAACCAATAAAATTATACCAATAAAAAGTTCCATTACAATTTGTCCTCCAAAGTAATTGTGTTAGTTAAAAATCATATATAAGATATTGTACCACAAATTACTTCCAATTGCAATAGTTTTCCGAAAATTCATGAAAAAAATTTGATTTTCGTAAGATTTTGGCATAAATTCGTCTAAAATGCTGCAGTTTAATGGTAATAAATCAACAAGTAAACAACGGTCTTATCTGCTTTTCCTCCATAGCAGCCTCCATGGCTTCGGGGATTTTTTCGAACTCGCCTACCAAAGAATGAGGTTTTTTTATGGGGTCATCCTGCTTAAGCGGAACAAAATAAATGTTTTTGCGCTTCATCAACTTTGCGAGATTTTCGAGATTTCCCGACATTGCATCATTAGTTGCAAGACAGATAAGCAGCGGTCGGTCAGACCGGAGATGGGCTTTGCAGGCCATCGTCACCGCTGTATCCGTGATTCCGAGCGCCAGCTTTGCAAGTGTATTCCCCGTACACGGTGATACTATCAGCATATCAAGCTGAATTTTAGGTCCGAGAGGCTCTGCCCCCTCAATTGTATTTATAATTTTCTCGCCGCATATTTTTTCAATTTCAGCACGTATTTCTGCGGCTTTTCCGAATCTTGTGTCTGTATTGTACGCAGCATCGCTCATTACCGGGAGAATTTTGTGACCTTCGCCGCGCAGCTTTTTCATAACGGCTATGCTTCGCTCAAAGGTACAGAAAGAGCCGCACAGACCGTATCCTATAAGCATCTTAGCTTCCTCCTTTCTTAATGATATATCTACTCACAGTATCGGCAATTATTTTTCCGGCGGTTAAGGGGGCACATTTTCCCGGCAGTGACAAAGCCCAAACAGTATTAAGTGAACGTGACTTCGCCGCTTCCACATCAATACCGCCCGGCTTTGAAGCAAGGTCTACAATCAGCGTATCCCTTTTAATGTGTAAAAGCTCCTCCTCACCAAGAACAACTCTCGGTACGGTATTGAATACTGTATCGAAGTGCTTTTTTTCAAGAAGCTTCGAGAGCTCTCCCGTAGCCGCACTCTTAAATCCGTTTGCGGAAATCCAAGCGAAATCCGCTTCTTTTCTGGCACTAACCGTCACATTTGCCCCGAGAGAGGCAAGGAGCTTTGCAAGTACCTTGCCGATTCTTCCGTACCCGATCACCAGCATTTCAGCGCCGTTTACGGTTACTGGAAGCTCCCTTAATGCGATCTCAATTGCCCCCTCCGCCGTGGGGACTGCATTGGCAACAGCAAACTCTTCCCTCTCATAGTAGTCAAACACCTCTATGGAATTATCCCTGCAAAACTCCGCAAAGGAATCCGGGAACTTTCCTCCGCAAACAAGCTTCACCCCATAAGCCTTTAATTTTTCCCCTATGGCCTGCAGCTTCAGATGACAGTAAGGTGCAAATGGCGTTGACAGATGTTCCCCGTCCGACGATACAGGCAACGGTAAAATTACACCGCAGCTTCCTTCTATCGCCTCCCACGGCGTTTCGGCAAAGTTTAAATTTTCCGTCTGATAACCAAATGCACCGTAATCGGAAATATCCCTGCCGCCTGCATAAGAACAGCACCCGGAGTCTACTGTTCCCATCTCATGTATATCTGCCATCTGCCGTCCCCTATTAATGTCTATACCGTAAATCGACGGCAGAAAGCCCACTTCCGTAAGCCTTGATGCCGCCGCAATCATTCTTATATCTCCGCCAAGGAGAGCAATTTTATATATGCATCCATTGATCATTACACTTAAACCTCCGTTGTTTTGCCGCAAAAATCTGCGGCTCATTACAGTTTATGAATTCCATCTCCCCGTGGACACAGCCCCATGTTTTATCCTTTTTGAGTATTTATCAAATTTTTTGTCAAATCCTTGCTTTTTTCTCCGTTCCTCTTGAAAAAGCCTTTTAGATATGATATAATATATTCGTATAATTTATTTTTCTGAAAGGACATTATATATGGGCGGAATATTCGGGGTTGTATCAAAACAGGACTGTGTTTTTGATCTGTTTTTCGGAACGGATTATCATTCACATTTAGGCACACGGCGCGGAGGTATGGCAGTTTACGGCGAAAACGGCTTTTCGAGAGCTATACATAATATTGAAAACTCTCCGTTCCGTACAAAGTTCGATAAAGATATCGGTGAAATGAGCGGAAATTCCGGTATTGGATGCATTTCCGACTCCGAGCCGCAGCCGCTTATTGTACGCTCACATCTCGGAAATTTTGCTATAACCACTGTTGGACGAATCAACAATATCTCGGAGCTTATTGACCTCTGTTTTGAAAAAGGCTACACTCATTTTCTCGAAATGAGCGGCGGCGATGTAAATGCCACCGAGCTTGTGGCTTCCCTGATAACTCAAAAAGAAACTTTGGTCGAGGGCATAAAGTACGCACAGGAGCTTATTGACGGCTCTATGACAATGCTCATTCTTACCCCAATGGGGCTCTATGCGGCACGTGACCGCCTGGGAAGAACTCCCGTGGTAATCGGCTGCAAGGCGGGAGCTTACTGCGCTTCCTTTGAGAGCTTTGCTTACCTCAATCTTGGATACTCCCACTATAAGGATCTTGGCCCGGGTGAAGTGGTGTTCATGACTCCCGACTCCTGCGAAACCGTAGCCGAGCCGAGAGAGGAAATGCGTATCTGCACCTTCCTTTGGATTTATTACGGATATACCACCTCAAACTACGAAGGCATCAACGTTGAAATGATGCGCTACAACTGCGGAAAAGCTCTTGCAAAGCGCGATAACGGCAAGATAAATCCCGACATCGTGGCAGGCGTTCCCGATTCGGGTACCGCTCACGCCATCGGATATGCAAACGCTTCCGGCGTTCCTTTCGCCCGTCCGTTTATTAAATACACACCTACATGGCCCCGCTCTTTTATGCCGACTATTCAGTCACAGCGAAGCCTTATTGCAAAAATGAAGCTCGTCCCCATAGACGAGCTTATCAAGGACAAGAGCTTGCTTCTTATCGACGACTCCATCGTCCGCGGAACACAGCTTTCAGAAACCGCAGATTTCCTATATCAGAGCGGCGCGAAGGAGGTTCATATCCGCACAGCTTGTCCCCCTCTCCTGTTCGGATGCAAGTATCTCAACTTTTCCCGTTCCAAGAGTGAGCTTGATCTTATTACAAGGCGTACGATTCTTAAGCGCGAAGGCTCTGAAGAAGAGGCAAACAAAAAGCTTCACCTCTATGCAAACCCCGAAACGCCCGAATACAAGGGCATGGTTGAGGATATCTGCAAGGCTCTCGGCTTTACATCTCTTGAATATCACCGTCTTGACGATATGCTGGCTTCCGTGGGACTTCCCGCTCACAAGCTCTGTACCTACTGCTGGACCGGTAAAGAATAAAAATATTATTTTCTGAGAAAATCAAAATGAACAAAATTCCATTCAAACGCTTCGCAACACAGCTCGACTGCTCACGAAACTCAGTTGTAACCGTTGAAGCCCTCAAGCGCTGGATTGATACCATTTCCGTAATGGGCTACAATGCACTCTTCCTCTATACAGAGGACACCTACGAAATCGAAGGTCACCCCTACTTCGGTTACGGCAGAGG
>JAZRPJ010000045.1:0-14348 GCA_045649205.1 Candidatus Flemingiibacterium sp. | reverse complement strand
CGCTTGGCCTCCGACTTCCCCAGGGCGTTTACCACCATCAGGGAATACCGCGTCTTCGGGCAATTCGAAGTTTGCCGGTAATTCAAAGTTCTCGGGGAATCTGTCTCCACCTGCAGGCTCAAAGTTATCCGGTATAATAAAGTCATCAGGACGTTCCGGCATTCCCTCCGGCGGAGTAATGTCATCGGGCAGAGCTGTGCCATCGGGTGGAGTAATGCCATCGGGGCGACCGTTCGGCCTCATGCCTCCGAACATTCCTCCGCCAGTTCTACTGCCTTGATGTGCCAACTGCTTGTCACCGCTCCAAAGCGTATACTCGCCTGCCGCCAAATCAGAGGTGCTGACAATGAGCACCGAATAGGAATTTTCCGGACAGGCCTCTATAACGGTATTACCGTCTTTATCTTTAAGACTTAAAAGCTCGCCGCCGGTCTGCTTCTTCGCGAAATTAAATACGGCATAGGTCTGTCCGCCATCCTCGATTCTGTCGAGCATATGTCCGCCAGCGATTACCGTACCGCCGTTTATGTGGATGCCCATATCGGAATCAATGCCTGCATCGGCACTGTCAGCGCAGGCTGAAGTGATTACCATTCCACCGTTAATAACAAGCCATCCGTTGGAGTCGATTCCATCTCCCTCGCCGGTTTCGCCGTTTACTGTAATCTTAAGATTTCCGCCGTTTACCGTTGTTACGGATACGCCGTCCTCGTTGGTGTTGATCCCATCATTGCCGGAATTAATATTAATATTGCCGCCGTTAATGGTAAGGTGAAGCTCACTGTCAAGGCCCTCATTTTCGGCGTCTATATTAAGCACGCCCGTGCCTGCTTCGCCGCCGTTTATATTCATGGACATTTTTGAATAAAATGCCGCATCATATTTGTGGAGTTTCTTTGCATCCTCGACTGCCGTTCCGTCCTCACTTAATTCAACGGAATCGGGCTTGTATATGCGTGCAACGTATGAGCCGTTCACACTATTCACCGTTTTGTCGGCGATGATTACATTCGCACCTGCAGCAGTGGTGTCCACATCCTTTGTTGCCGTTTCGGTATCGGTGCTTCCGCACTCATAAACATTGTAGAAAATAACCGCCGGTGCAACCTCGCAGGTGATGTCAACGCCGTTCAGTATAAGTGTGACAACCGCATCGGGCTCTTCCTCGGCATCCTCGCCGAGATCGACTGCGATCTGACCAAGGGAGAGTTTACCGCTAAGGCTGTAAGTTCCCGGTTCTGTGATATGAACAACGGTATGTGCCGCCGCTTCTTCTAGGGTGTGCGCATCCGCCTCCGTTCCCTCGCCGTAAGTAAAGTCCTTGCCGAATTCATAGTAGACAATGTCATTTGAGATATGAACACCTGCGCTTTCGTCACTGCCTACAGTCTTGCCGTTTACCATGATTTCACTGTCTGAAAGTGCGATTTCAGTCGGCCCACCGAAAATGATGGACGGTCCGTCAGGAGAACTTACACACGCCGCCAAAGTTAATGCGACAAATAGCAAAACTGCCAATAATTTCAAAAATTTCATATCCTGTCATCCTTTCAAATTTCATTACAGTATATTATACGCCAAAAAATTGAAGTTCCACAGAGGGTTTTTTGATTTCTTTGTGGAACTTTTTTGATTTTTTTGTGATTATATGAGTGATCATACTGAATGGAAAGAAATTTATACAATTAAACTAAGAATACGCTGCCCGAGCATACTGATCTTAACGTCAGTTTTGCTCGGGCGTTTTTTATACTCGGTTTATGCAGTGAAAAATTGATTATGTATCAGATAATCTTTTCGATCTCCCTTGAAAGCTCATTGTTCACCGAGAACATAAGAGTATCACCAAGCTCCATATCAAGCTCTATCTCGTTTACGTTCTTGCCGTAATACCGCTTCTCATAAACCTCAAATGGGTCGCAAGCTTCCTTAAATCGGACCGTGTGTTTACCGGTATATGCCGCATGGACCGTGACAAAGTTGTTGTTTGCGTAAACACAGTCATCGTCTGTGCTGTAAAGATGGCAGCCGGCATATTCCGCAAGGGAGGTAAGGAGCTCGCTTCGGAGAATTTTTGCCGTGCAGTAAACATGAGTTATCCCGTTGTCATCCTTTTTCATTGCAAGCGCAGCCTTACCGTTAAACGGATATCTGCCAAGCACCTCTGCATCCTCATCGTCGATGTAGAAATACGAATAGGCAAGGTTAGGCTCATAAAGCGGTTCAATGCCCACGTTGCTTCTGGTATTTCGGTCAAGATAGCCATAATATCTGTCAACATCGGCATATTTTACAGCATCGTGAAACGGACGAACGATTTTAAACTCGGGTATACAGATCTCATTTACCATTCTTGTACGTATTCCGGTCATATTTTCAATATTTTCCACAGAAACTCGTTTTGTGCTGTCAGGATTGATAAACCCGGGGGCGTACAGCCAGATTATCATAGCACCGTTACCTGCCGCCTTGCTTATGATCGCCTCCCGTTCCTTGTCTGAAATCGAAAAGAGATTTATCATCAGATAAACTTTATAGTCCGGAACGCTTTCCTTGTCAAGATCCTCTGATAAATAAAAGTCAAGTCCCGCTCCGATTCGGTAAAGTTCCGAGCTACGGTAATAGTCGAGCATTACGCGATTCGTATTGCGCGCCACGCAGTGAAGACTCTCCGTGCTGTAAATTGCCGCGATCTCCGACGATTTTCCGCGGTGATACCTCCCGGAAAGCCTCGATATCTTCTGCTGAACGCTGAAAAGGTCGTAGAACACCTTATCCTTATACCAGCCGTATCCCCGGCGATCAAGATCAAACCACCAGGCGAACGTGCCCTCGCAGATATTTCTTGCGAAGTCGCGCTTCATCATCTCAACCGAGTCACGTGCTGTAAACATACGGTGGGTAAACCGCGAGAAAGAAGATTCTCCGATATATGTTCGTGTATCTTCCTCAGAAATGAAAATCTTGTTTCTTATCCTGAAAGAATCATTCATCGAACGCTGGGGAGCGAATCCACCCGGTCCTCTGTTTGCATAGGTAGGTGGGGAAGCAAGGTAGTCAACGGCATCGGAACTAAGCACTCTTGAAGTACCGCCGCTGGTAGGTGAATCGTAATAGTCCGTGCACGCCCATGCAGAGAAGAAGGCACCGGTGAGCATTCCGCGCTCCTTGTAACGCTCCTTCACTACCTCGCCAAAATGCACGATGCTGTCAGCCACGCTTGAATGCCATGCATCGTAAAAATCCGCCACGTGCTGATATTTATCCGTATTTAAAAACAGTCCCACACACGGATCGTCTTTTTCATAAATTCTCGGTCTTACAGTACCGTTTTCTCTCGCATCCACAAGGAAGCTTTTTTCCTCGTCGATATGCTGTCTTTCCTCAAGAGATGGGATAAGCGGCTCGTCAAAGCTTGCGTTTTCCATCCGCCATGCTTTTTTGAGATTTTCTTCCGTGCCGTATTTTTCACGAAGGAATTTTGAATAAACCTTCTTAAATGCCGGCGAATAGTCGGCAACACGGTTGTTTTCAAAATCGATCACCGGCGTCCTGTAATACCATTCATCCGAGCCTCCGGCGCAGAAAAAGTATCCGATTATGCGATCCGCAAAGGAGCTTTTGTCCACTTTGTCGCAAAAAGCCTCAAGTGCCGCCGAGGCATACTTCTGCCAGACCTCCGATGCCATGGAAAAGTGTCCCGGATATGATTCCACATCCTCCCAGTACAGCGTAAACGGCATGATGCTGCCGTCACTGTACCGCACAATTTCGTCCGGATGACTTTCGACCCATTCGGCAGGCGGATTTAAAATTAGCCGCACGAAAATATATGCATCGGGGACGTTTTTCAAAACACGCCTGACCTGCTTTTCAAAAAGCTCAAAGGCACAAGGCTCGTGTACGGCATTGCCGTTTTCGTCCGTATAATCTCTCCCGGGACGAAGCCAATCCGTGTTGGCCCATACGTAGAATACCTTAATACCCGATTTTCCCAAATTTGTCAAATACTCATCACTCTCGTATTTTGACATGGTCATGGACATGACCGATATGGGCTTGCCGTCAACGAATATTGTGGGATCGCCGTTATACGGTCTAATTTCAACGTATTTCATAGACATTTCTCCCGAATTTTATTGAAGCTTCACCGGTTTTCCAAGGGATATGCTTTCGTAGCAGGCAGTCATCGCTTCTATAGTCTTTCTGTGGGAATCGAGATTGATGCATGCCTTTCTTCCGGTACGTATCGAATCCGCAAATTCATTAAGAATCGAATAGTCTGATATTCCCTCAGAATAATGGAAGGCGTAGGTATTATAGGGCAGACCGATATAAAATACACCCAGATGGAAGCAGTCCGCCACAATACTTCCCTTATCGCCGTTTAAAACCACATCCACCTCAACGCGCTTCGGATATCCCTCCCAGCCGGGACCAAAGGGATGGAATGGCTCAAGCTTATTTTCGTGGCGTGAATATGACGGGTCAATGTTGACCACCACACCATTCTTCATTTTTCCAAGCACGAAAACGCCGTCCTCAACCTTAAGGTCTGGGCGAATGGTTGGGCTTATATCCGCATAAACGGATTCGAACTCCGAATCAGAAAAATATCTCGCCAGATCAAAGGGGTGGGGATGGTCTGTCATAGCACCGCCGCGGCCGCGCGTTTCTCCCTCTTTTAAGGGAATCGCCTTGCCGTAGCTCATAGAAGGATCGGTCACCCATGGCATAAATTTCGGCGGCAGACAGACGGTGGTATTGTTTATCCGCAGAGAAAGCAGCTTTCCGATAACGCCTGAATCGCAAAGCTCCTTAAGCTTTTTGACAGATTGATGAAAGTGCATTTCAAGCTCGACCTGAACGTTCATACCATTTTCTCTTGCCAGTCTTTGCATCTCATCGTATTCATCCATGAAAAATGTAGGCATCTTCATTGTCAGAATATTCTTTATACCGTACTTGGCACAGGTGACAAATGATTTATACGTCCTATCGTTGGAGCCGGCAAGAATAACCGCATCAAGCTCGGGATGGGCGCCAAGCAACTCCTCGTCGGTTTCATATATTTTAACATATTCCGGAACTCTGCCGGCATGGATCCGATTAAGATCCTCCTTTGAAACCGACATAGCTATCCACTCAAAATTAGGATTTTTCTGAAGTAAATCAACATAAGACGGTGCATGAACGCTGTTTGATGAAAGTATTGCTGCTTTTATAGGCTTCACGGTCACACCTCCAATTTTACGGCTTCGCCGGTTTCAAGGGATCGCTTATAAGCCGCAATATATTCCGAAAGCTTTTCTTGATTTTTCAGCGCCTCGCAGCGAAGCTCCTTATTTTCGATAAGTTCGATAATACTTTCCGCTGTAAAGGTTTCCTTTGTCGAAAGGCCTTCAACGTGAAGCTCAAGGTCGATATAGGTCGTAGGGTCCTTTTTGGTATCCTCGAAAACGTAAATATCCTTTGAGGGAACAAGCTCGTTTATACAGCGGTCGGATATCATACCCTCCTTACCGACGATTTCGTGTCTTGTGATTGGATCAGTCGCCGGTGACAAGGTTGTGGCAATATCTATGGCGCAGAGTATTCCCTTTTTTGTTTTAAGTATCATGGACGCTGTTCTATCTCCGTTTGAAAGCGCGTATATGCTGACAAATTCATCGTTTGTAAGCCAGCGGCACACGTCAAGCTCGCCGTACACAAGCTTGGATATATCCGTGCCCTTCGACCTGATTATCGTTGATTTATAGCTGCAAAGTCCGGCAAGCGATTCTGTTTCGATGGCAAGATAATGGAGCGACAGCAGATTTCTGTCGCGGCGCCAGGGCGTCGGAATATAGGCGATGCCGTCAATAATAACATTGCTACCCTCTATCTTCCAGTCGGAAGGCTGCTCTTTTACCTTAGCTCCGACATAATTTTTTATAAGTTCGTGGTTCATGGCTGTACCTCTTTAATATAAACCGGTCTTTGAATCAAAGCATCTTTACGCGAGGCTTATACTTTTCAAGATATGCGGCATTTTTCTCGTCGCCGCCGGGAGTATTCGCACTGGACCAAACAGGAGGAGTTACGCCCTTTTCAATACACTGTCTTACCGTTTCAATTTCGAGAAGATGGGCTATGTAAAAATCCACGATATTGGAAACCGGTCCGATGGGCGTAGCAAGCCCGGGAACGGTTACGACAGCATCACCGACGGGATTGAAATCCTCGATACAGACGTCCGCATAATCGAAAAGATTGGTCTTGCTTGGGTGACGGATGAAATGATCCTCCGGCATTTCGTTCTGCCATGCCGCACTTGAAACAGCAATGATCTTAACACCGTTTTTCTTTGCTTCCATAGCAGCATCAATTGTGGCAGGGTTGATTCCGATGTTGTGGAAAATGATAAGAACATCGTCCTTCTTAAGATCATAGTATTTTACAATTGACGCTCCGAAATTCACGGTTCTCTCAAGCTCCAGGTATTTTAATGCCTGATTGAATACCGAAAGTCCTGTTTCCATTATGGGATTTATGCATGAAAGGCCGCCGGCTCTGAAGAACATTTCTCCCACGGGAAGGGTCGTGTGACCGCCGCCGCCGTAAACGTTTATGAGTCTGTCATTCTTTATGGCATCACTCATTAAATCAGCGGCTTTTTTGATGTTTTCACCCTGGGTTTCATTTACCTTTTCAAGATTTTCTATTATTGATTTATAGTAACCGAAATCGTTTAACATTTTTATCACCTTATCCTTAAAACTTACTTATTAAGTATCCGTTTGTAATTTCTTCCGATATTGTCCCAAAGGGTCAGCGGATCCTTTGCCGCCAGCGTTGTGCCGTAGCCGCCGCGGTATGTCCACGCCGCAATACGGTCAACTCCGAGGACTTCGTACATATCAACAACCTCGTCGATTCTGGAATAATCATCAACACGAGTGTAATAGCCGTGGATCCAGCGCTCTGACTGTTTTCCGTATTTTCTTGCCATATTTACTGTACGCTCCGCAATATCACGAAGGAAGCTGTCGGAGGCGTCCCAGTCGATGATCGTAGTGGAAAATACGTCGAAGTAAGGGCAGGATGCAACATCATCCCATCTGTCATATCCTCGGTATTCCGGAAGATAATAGTTGTCAAGAGTTGCGTGAACGCAACAGGTCACCTCAAGCTTCGGATTTACCTCTTTTATGCGTCTTGACGCATCCGCAAGCGTGAACAAAGCCTCTCTCCACCGGAATTCTTTAACGTCATCATTAATAATTCTCGGCATCTCGTAGCCGTAGTAATCTGCAAACTTTTTCATGCACTCGGGGCAGCGGCAGGTCCAGTCGTTGCCTGCACCGGTCAGCACTGCGTTAGGGAGTGCATAGTGAGGCTCATCCCAGAAAAATCCGTCAACCTCTGTGTCGCGGGCAATTTTTAAGCAGAGCTTGTTAAAATAATCTCTGAATGCATTGCTTGTGAAGCAGGCTGCCGCGAGAGGCTCACCTGTCAAGGCAGATACCTGTCTGTGATTAATGTTATTCTGCAAAAAGAGGCTTACCTGCTCACCGCCGAAAAACTTTCCGATACCCCACAGATCTGCCAGGACCCTTAGTCCTATCTTGTGAGCTTCCTTTACAATATTGTTTAAATTTGGGAACCAGAAATCCATATCGAATTCCGTGATTGCAAGAATTACCGTATCACAGCCGTGTTCCTTCATTTCAGCGAAATCCATAGCTGCGTGTTCAGTGTAATTCCAACCGTAATAGCTTATGCCTGTGTGTTTTATTGACATAGTTTTCACACCTTTCTATATTTGATAATTTGATTATATCACAGCGAAAAAACCATGGCAATAAGGTTATATCTTTTTTGCGTATAACTAAATGGCTATTGTTATACTTTTCTGCGAGAACTCTCCCTTATATGGAGAGCATATCTGACCAGTACCGGAGGGCTTGGCTCAAACTCATTTTGAGCGATCATATCAAGAAGCATTTTCACCGCCGAATTTGCCATCGTATCAAAACGGTATCCCACCGTAGACAGCGTGGGGCTGTGCTTTGCGGCAATATCCAGATTGTCAAATCCCACGATTCCCACGTCCTCGGGAACACGCAGATTCCGTTTTTTTGCGGTGATCAAAAGCTCAATGGCAACAAGATCGTGAAAGCAGAAAATTCCCATCGGCTTCTTTGCGTTCGCGATAGCACGCGCCGCATTACCGGGGATGGTAAATTTATCCGTTTCCTTAAGCAAGATGATATTCTCCTGCGGAATTGCTTTTCCCAGCTTTTCAAGCTCACGGCGAAAGGAATTGAGCCTGTAATCCTTGTCTGCATTTTTCTCAAAGCCGACATACATAAAATTTTCATATCCCATTTCGATAAAATGCTTTGCCACATACCCCGCGGAGTTAATTTCGTCGACTGCAACGTAGTCGCTGTCGTAAAAGGAGCTTCGCTTGGCGAGATAAACCACCGGAAGCGGATATAGACTATAGATATCCTTAAGTAAAACATCATCGTTCGGGCAGGTAATAACACCGCTGACACCCAGACTTATGAACCTTCCAAGTATTTCCTTTTCCATCTCTGCATTTCCGTCGCTGAGCATCACCATTGCCATGTATCCTGATCTATTTATTACAGACACAACTTCTTTTAAAAGAGTAGCGAAAAATTCATTGTTGATCCTTGGGAAATGCACTCCGATGATCGGCAAATCGCGAGAATTTTTTGCTCCTCTGTTAATGGCTTTGAATAATGGTGATTCCTCGGATATTCTTCCGGTAGTTATATAGTTTGAAAGATTGTATAAATATAGGAGGCGCTTTTGGCGTAGCTTGTCCACCGTTCTTTGGGCAGTAACAAGGGATATATTTTTTATTTTTGCAAGCTCTCTTACGGATATAAAATGATCTCCCGATTTTCCGTATACCCCGCTTAATAATTCCTCTGCAAGGCTCTGCGATATCTTTTCCGATTTACTTGACTTGCATATTGCATGTTTACCATTCATAAACAACCTCACACCTTCGTATATAGAACAAAACGTACCGATTCTTTTTGTTAATTATAGCATGATATCATACTTTTTTCAAGTTGTTTTTTGCAATTTGCTGCATTTTTCTATAACAAGTGCCAATTGTTATAGAAACAATTGTGAGTATCGGATTGACGGCTTATGTTTCTTGTGGTAAAATTCAAGTATAAACATTAATGCTGAAGGAGTATAGCAATGAACAGATCTGCCGCCAAGCTTATCAGTAAGGTCATTCTTTCTAACAGGCATGTCAAAATAAAGCTTTTAGGCGATTCCATCACCCACGGCGTCGGAGGAAGCGGTTTTGAGCAGAACGGCGAATTAATCGTTGAGGCTTTTGAGCAGTACGGTGAATCATATCCTCGTTTTGCCCGGAACCCCAACGGTCACTGTTGGGCAAAACTATTTAAGGAACATATGGAATCACACTATGACTGTACCGTGATCAACAACGCCTGCACCGGCACACGGCTTGAATTTATCATTAATAATTTTGATAAGCTTGTTGACAAGGACGACGATATTATCATATGTACCATCGGAACCAACAACCGCCATCAATATTTCGTCGACGGGCCCGAGCCCACACGGCGTGAAATGTTAGAGCGAGTTTATAACTACATAGTCACGCTTCACGGTATGTTCAAGAAAGCCGAGAAGGACGTGATTTTCGTTGCCAACATTCCCGCTTCGGCGAAAGGTGAAGAAAGCGATCTTATTAATGAGAAATATTGGCGAGTGATCCACATGAACGACATAAACGATCTTTATATGAAGGCTTCCTTTGAATGCGGATTTCCGTTTATAAGTATGTATTCGCTGTTTCTTGAATACTGCGATATGAGAAATATAAGCGTTGATTCCCTTCTTTCTGACGGGCTTCATCCGAATGATGAGGGATATAACGTAATGTATAAGCTCATTATGAAGGAGCTCGGACTTGGCAGACCCATCCGGGCTGCTATGGAAAAAAATCAATATTAAATACTGTAATTTTTATTTGGAGGTAATTATCATGAAAAAACGTATTATTTCAGCAATCCTTTTGGCATCCTTGCTTCTGTCGTCTGCCGCTTGCACTTCTGACGGAAGCGGTACCAAGGACACCACCGATACGGAGGCACCGCCTCCCGTTCTTCCGGCAGGTATTGAGGCGCAGGACTACGACGGCACCGTCAATATCCTCATGCCCGACTGGTCCCTTTACACCAAATGCTTTGATCCGGGCGACGACACCAGCAACGTTTTAAACAAGGCCCTTTTCAATCGCGAGATCAAGGTTGAAAACTATCTCGGCGTCGACATCACATACGAGCATATTTCTTCCATCGGTGACTATTATGATATGGTCGTCGCAGCTGCTTCCACTAACGATGACCTTTATCAAATTCTTCTCTCGCACTGCATACAAGACAATATTGATATGACTACCGGCGGTTACCTCGTCAATATGAATAACATGGATATTGACTTCGATACGGAATGGTTCGACCAGTCATCGAATGAGGCTCTCGAGGTTGACGGAAAGCAGTTTTTCTGTGTCAATGACTATATGATTCCCGACCCTAACGTTATTCTCTTCAACAATGAGCTTATCGAGAAGAATTCCATGGAAAGTCCTTATGACCTCGTCCGCGAAGGCAAATGGACTCTTGACAAGATGATCGAAATGTCAAGTGTAGTAACAGCCGACAACGGCGACGGCATGTGGGATCACAATGATGCCTATGGCTTCGCATCCGGCGGCACCTGGGCTCTTATCAGCTTCATCCACGGCGCGGACGTTCGCTATATTGAAAAGAACGCTGACGATGAATATGAGCTTATTTTCGACAATGAAAAAACCTACTCACTTATGGACAAGCTTCACACCCTCTTTAACGGTCCTGATGCTTATATTTTCAGCGGAGCAGTGTTTGACGGAAAAGCTGTGGACGACGAGATTCCTCTCGAAAGCGGCCGCACCCTCTTCCAGATCCAATGCTTCAAGAACTTCTGGAGTATTCGCGGCGTAGAGGTAGACTTCGGCATTCTTCCCTTCCCGAAATTTGACGAGGCGCAGGAAGACTATTATTCCCTCAACTGGTCCGGTCTTATGTGCGTTCCTATCTCTTTGGACGAAGATTCTTATGAGATGGTAGGCGACGTAATTGAGCTTCTCGCATACCACAGCGAGGAGGAAGTAATTCCTGCGTACATTGAGGACACCCTCGGTACTAAATTTGCCCGTGACGACACATGGAATGAGATGCTCGATTACATCTTTGACGGAATGGTATTTGACCCTTACCTCTGCTACTTCGGAGGAAATGAAAGTGATAATTACAATATCTTCTACACACCCTGGCTGATGCTTGTTGAACGCGGCAACAATACGTTCGCATCCTGGATGGCTACCTACAGCCCGTCAGCAGAGAGATTTATTGCAGACTTCAACGAAGCTGTTAAAGATATAGAAGGCTGATATTAATGTCCCTTTTCTAAAAACAGAGCGACCACCGGTTCACTTCACAGTGTTCCGTGGTCGCTTTTATTTTACAAATTGTCTATACCGTATGAATCTTACCCTCTGCATCGGCGTGATCAGCGTCAACACCGTATTTCTGATTGCTCCGCCATTCGAAGAATTTTTCCGCAACCTGCTCAAAGAGCGCGTAAGAGAGGACATCTTCATCCTGGGTAGCGTAAGGCTTAACCTTTTCGCGAAGTGCTTCCAGCTCCGGCTTCAGATCGTCAGCAGGACGGTATGTGATGGGACTGCTGTCACCGATGATCTGCTTTTGGAAATCCGGCTTTATGGGCATGGGAGTCTTTCCGTAGTCACCGCGGACAAGCCCCTTAAACTCTTTGGTTACAGTCTTATAGCGCTCACCCATGATCACGTTGTAAACCGCCTGTGTACCGACGATCTGGCTGGACGGTGTTACAAGAGGGGGATATCCTGCATCCGCACGCACTCTCGGCACTTCTTCGAGCACCTCGGTGAATTTGTCGGATTTGCCTGCCTGCTTAAGCTGTGACACAAGGTTAGAGAGCATTCCGCCCGGCACCTGATAAAGAAGCGCGTTTACATCAACCTTAAGCACCTTGGGGTCAAGAAGTCCGCTCGCCATATACTTTTCGCGGATTGGCATGAAATACTTACTGATCTCATCAAGCTTCGCAAGGTCAAGTCCGGTGTCGTACTGTGTTCCCTGGAGAGAAGCCACAAGAGGCTCGGTGGGCGGCTGGGACGTGCCCATAGCCATGGGAGAAATTGCGGTATCCACAATATCAACCCCTGCTTCAATCGCCTTGAGAAGAGTCATGGATGCAACACCTGCGGTATAGTGGGTGTGGAGCTGAACTGGGAGTTTTACAGTTTCCTTGATAGCCTTTGTAAGCTCATAAGCATCGTAGGGCTTAAGGAGTCCCGCCATATCCTTGATGCAGATAGAGTCAGCGCCCATTTCTTCAAGCTGACGGGCATAGTTGGTGTAATATTCAGTGGTGTAGACCGGACCGGTGGTGTAGCTTATTGCCGCCTGGACGTGACCGCCCTCCTTTTTTGTTGCATTAATGGCGGTCTTCAGGTTTCTCGGGTCATTGAGGGCATCGAAAATACGAAGAATGTCGATACCGTTTGCGATGGATTTCTGAACGAAATATTCAACGACATCGTCCGCATAATGGCGGTATCCGAGGATATTCTGTCCTCTGAAAAGCATCTGAAGCTTGGTGTTCTTCACCTTCGCGCGGATCTTGCGGAGTCTTTCCCACGGGTCTTCGTTTAAAAAGCGCATACAAGCATCAAAGGTTGCACCGCCCCATGCTTCAAGGGAATGATAGCCTACCTCATCCATCTTTTCGAGGATTGGAAGCATTTCATCGGTAGTCATACGAGTGGCCACAAGTGACTGATGAGAGTCACGCAGGACAGTTTCGGTAATTTTTACTTTAGCCATTTATTTTTCCTCCAAACAGTAGAGAATTATTTATTGAACATGGCGAGGAATACGCCTGCGGCAACCGCAGAGCCGCTAACACCTGCCACATTGGGTCCCATTGCGTGCATGAGAAGGAAGTTCGCCGGATTTGCTTTCTGTCCCTCAACCTGGGAAACGCGTGCCGCCATAGGAACGGCAGAAACGCCGGCAGAACCGATAAGAGGATTGATCTGCCCTTTTGTTATAAAGCACATGATCTTACCCGTAATAAGTCCGCCGCAGGTGGAGATGCAGAATGCCACAAGTCCGAGAATAATAATGAAAATTGTCTGTGGGCGGAGGAAGTTTTCGGCATTTGCCGTAGCTCCCACAGATACGCCCAGGAAAATGGTGACAATGTTCATAAGCTCATTCTGTGCGGTCTTTGAAATTCTGTCGGTAACACCGCAAACATTAAGCAGGTTTCCGAACATGAGGAATCCAACAAGGGGTGCGGCATCGGGAACTATAAGGGTGACCACCACAGTTACAAGTATGGGGAAAAGGAGAAGCTCAATTCTCGATACGGGGCGGAGAGGCTTCATCACGATCTCGCGCTCTTTTTTGGTAGTAAGCAGTCGCATAAAGGGCGGCTGTATAATCGGAATCAGCGCCATGTAGGAATATGCCGCAATTGCGATTGCACCGAGAAGTGTGGGCGCCAGTGTCTTTGTAACAAGAATTGCCGTAGGACCGTCCGCACCGCCGATAATACCGATAGCTGCGGCAGCCTCCGGTGAAAATCCGATAATAAGTGCGCCGAGGAATGCAACAAATACGCCAAGCTGTGCACCGGCTCCCATGAGCAGACTCTTGGGGTTGGCAATAAGGGATGTAAAGTCGGTCATTGCACCAACTCCCATGAATATGAGCGAGGGATAAATTCCAAGCTTTACGCCAAGATAAAGGAAGTCGATAAGACCGCCCTCATTGATCACAGTTGAGATCACAGTCGTCATCGAAGCGTGCTCGCCGGCAAGGATCTGTGCCTCGGTGAGGTAGTATTCGTCGAAGAAGAAGTCCATGTGAATAAGATTCGCACCGGGAAGATTTGCAAGAAGCATACCGAATGCGATGGGTAAAAGCAGCAGCGGCTCAAACTTCTTGCCTATGGCAAGATATATAAGAACAAATGCTATTCCCCACATGATAACGGTCTGCCAAGCGTTTCCCTCAAGGAGAACGGCAACACCCGTCATGTCAAGGAAATTTTTTATATTTTCTAACATAAGCTGTACCTCTTAATTTCCTCGAGGTGTCAGTTTAAGGTTATGAGGATGTCGCCGGAGTTTACGGATGCGCCCTTCTGAACGTTGACGGATGCAACTGTTCCGTCCTCGGGAGCAGGAA
>JAZRPJ010000044.1:0-2427 GCA_045649205.1 Candidatus Flemingiibacterium sp. | reverse complement strand
TCCGTAGTTGGATAAACAAAATTGCGGCATCAAGCGGAAAAACCATTGATATGAAATGTGCTTCCTACCTCATCAACTCCCTCGAGCGAGATATGCGGACGATTAAGACGGAGTTTGAGAAAATCATTGCATTTTCCAAGGAACCGCAGATTACAAAAGAGGATATCGACAAGGTTATTATAAAACCCGCATCCGAGAATGTGTATGCCCTTATTGATGCGATTTTCGATGGCAGAAGAGAGATTTGCTACAACCTTTTGTACACTTTGAGGAGCCTCAAGCAGGAGCCTGTGTCAATTCTGACACTTCTTTCAAATCAGCTTCTTACCATTTACAAGGCGAAGCTGTACCTTCTGGACGGGATGAGCCATCGCGACACGGTTACAAAGCTTGGCGGAGGTTTTCCTGCGGAAAAATGCACACAGAAAGCTGAAAAGCTGAAGATTGAAAATATAGAGACTCTGATTCCGCTCTGCCGCGAATGTGATATGAAGACGAAGAATGGTCTTTTGGGCGGATGGGCGTGTCTTGAGACTATTGTTGCAGAGTATAAGTTTTATTAAGAAAGGACAATTACTATGAAATACGAACTCAAAAACGGTTGGACAAAAGATATCGACAAGGATATAGTTTTTAAATTTGCCGAGGGTTACAAGGATTTCCTCACAACCTGCAAAACAGAAAGAGAATGTGTTGCCGAAACAATCCGCCTTGCGGAGGATTGCGGTTTCAAGCCTCTTGAAAGCTTTGACACACTTAAGGAAGGCGACAAGGTGTACGTTGTGAACAAGCTTCGCTCTGTTCTCCTTGCCGTTATCGGAAGCGAGAAAATCGCAGACGGTGTTAATATCGTTGGTGCACATATTGATGCACCCCGTCTTGACTTAAAGCCCAATCCCCTTTATGAGGACGGCGAAATGGCGTTTTTCAAAACACATTACTACGGCGGTATCAAGAAGTATCAATGGGGTACTGTTCCGCTGGCACTCCACGGTGTGGTAATCACCAAGGACGGCAAAACTGTTGACGTAAGAATCGGCGACGAAAACGACGATGTTACCTTCGTAATCACCGATCTTCTTCCCCACCTTGCACAGGAGCAGATGAAGAAAACTCCCTCCACGGTAATTGAGGGCGAACAGCTCAATATTCTTATCGGTGCTATGCCCTCCGACGGAGAAAAAGATGCGGTAAAGGAAAACATCCTTGCAATTCTTAACGAAAAATACGGCATCTGCGAAGAGGATTTCTTAAGTGCGGAGCTTATGGCAGTTCCTGCGGCAAACGCCAAGGATGTCGGCTTTGACAGAAGCCTTATCGGCTCCTACGCACACGATGACAGAGTTTGTGCATACCCCTCTCTTATGGCGATTCTTACTACTGAGGCTTGCGACAAAACTGCAGTATGTATCCTTACCGACAAGGAAGAAGTGGGCAGTATGGGAAACACCGGTGCAAAGAGCGACTTTATGAAGCTTGCACTTCTTGAAATTATGGACAAAGCAGGCGAAGGTGCAACAGAACTGAATCTTCTCCGCTGTCTTGACAGAAGCTACTGCTTAAGTGCCGATGTTAATGCGGCATTTGACCCCAACTTCCCCTCTCCCTACGAGAAGCGTAACTGCGGATTGCTCAATTACGGTGTTGCAATTTCCAAGTACACAGGCGCAAGAGGAAAGAGTGGTTCAAGTGATGCTTCCGCTGAACTTATGAGCAAAATCAGAACTCTTTTCAACGAAAACGGTGTCCTCTGGCACGTTTCCGAGCTTGGCAAGGTTGATGCAGGCGGTGGCGGTACAATTGCACAGTACGTTGCAAACCTGGGCGTTGAAACAGTTGACTGCGGTGTGCCGATTTTAAGTATGCACGCGCCTTTCGAGGTTGCTTCCAAGCTTGACGTGTATATGGCGTACAAGGCATTCCATTCTTTCTACAATAATTGAGGTAATGATATGAGAATTGATAAATTTTTGAAGGTTTCCAGAATCATAAAACGCCGTACCGTGGCAAATGAGGCTTGCGATGCAGGTCGTGTAAGCATCAACGGAAAGGTTTGCAAGGCCAGTGCCGAAATTAAATGCGGTGACATTGTGGAAATAAAATTCGGCGAAAGACTTATTAAGGTTCGCATCGAGGATATTAAGGAGCATACTCTTAAGAACGATGCGGCATCCCTTTACACGGTACTTGACAACAACTAAGAGGTGAATTACTTGAAAGTATTATCGCAACTTTTCTCCGCTTTTTTCAGAATAGGTGCATTCACATTCGGTGGTGGCTACGCGATGCTGTCCCTCATTCAGAGAGAAGTGGTTGACAACAAAAAATGGGCAACCGATGAAGAAGTGCTGGACTACTATGCCGTGGCACAATGCACTCCCGGTGTAATCGCGGTAAACACGGCAACATTTGTGGGATATAAGCAGA
>JAZRPJ010000043.1:0-6632 GCA_045649205.1 Candidatus Flemingiibacterium sp. | reverse complement strand
TCGCAGGCACGGCGAAGCTCTGCGATCGCTCCCGCCGCATCCGCAGGCTTGAATACGGCAGAACCGGCAACAAATACCCGTGCACCGGCATCGTATGCAATGCGGATAGTATCTTTGGTAATTCCTCCGTCAACCTCGATTTCGATGTTGCGTCCCGATGCGGCGATCATCTCGGAGAGCGCACGCACGCTGTCCATGGTTTCGCCGATAAAGGACTGACCGCCGAATCCCGGTTCAACTGTCATTACAAGAACCATGTCCACATATTCGAGAAGCGGCTCTAAAATAAACGCCGGGGTTGCAGGCTTTATGGAAATTGAGGGCTTTACGCCAAGCTCTCTGATAGCCTTAAGGGTTTCGATCTGATTATCACAGCTTTCGTAGTGGATGGTGATAATATCCGCACCGGCTTTAGCAAATTCGCCAATGTAGCGCATAGGGTTAGTGATCATAAGATGTACGTCGAAAATGAGTCCGGAGGTTTTGCGGAGATTTGCAATTACCCCCTGTCCGAAGCTGATATTCGGAACGAAAACTCCATCCATTACGTCAAGGTGAACCATGTCCGCCGAATTTTCGATTCTCGCTACTTCTTCTCCGAGCTTCGTGAAATCAGCTGCGAGAATTGATGGTGATACTTTAATCATGATTATATTATATCCTTTCTGAAATTAGACATTATTTATACTTTAAAGGCGCAAGTCATCATTGTCACCAACTGAGGACAGCCGCCATATTATATAAGAGGGACAAAAAACCGACTGTACTCGGGGCGGTATAGACGTTCATGATAAAGGAAATTACAGACGAAACCGCTTCGGTACGGTCTTAAAATATGGGGTACCCACAAGGTGCCCCCTTTATTTTTTCTCAATAAGGGCTATAGCTTGAGCGGCAATTCCCTCTCCGCTTCCGGTAAAGCCAAGCTTTTCTTCAGTCGTTGCCTTTACGCTTACCGCATCAATGGAAATTCCGAGAGAGCAGGCAATCCGCTCACGCATAATTTCAATATAAGGCGCAAGCTTCGGCTTTTGCGCAATAACCGTGGAATCAATATTTACTATGGCGTACCCGCACTCCGAAAGACGCTCCGCTACCGCCTCTGCCAATTTAAGGCTGTCTGCTCCGAGAAATCTGTCGTCACTGTCGGGAAAGAGCTTACCGATGTCGCCGAGAGCCGCCGCACCGAGGAGGGCATCCATTATGGCGTGAGTCAGCACATCTGCATCGGAATGACCGAGAAGCCCTTTTTCGTATTCAATCTTTACTCCTCCGAGAATGAGATCTCTGTCATCCACGAGCCTGTGCACGTCATAGCCTTGTCCTATACGAAACATGGGGACCTCCTAATTTATACGCTTGATTATCTCAAGCCTGAAACCTGAATACTTATACGCATTTTCAAAGTCACCGCAGCATTTGCAGCAAAGCTCCAAATCGGTGTAGAGCTCATACATAAGAGATGGAGGCACATCGGTCATCGTCACAAGCGGCAGTAGTTTCGACTTTGCCTCAAGGTAGTCCGCTTCCGCCATATGCAGCTTTGCATGGATATGAAGACGGTAAATATTGTCTGAAATTCCATCTATAAGCGGCGTAATTTCCGCACGCAGTCGATGCGCATCCTCGTGAGGTTGGGAATAAGGTTTGTTCGATATATTACCAAGCTTTGCCTTACAGTAAAGGTAAATCGACAGGCTATTGTTGTCGAAAACAATGGAGCGAAGACGCGACTCCGACTCCGAGAGTACAGTGGTCTTTCCTTCTTCGGGCAGTGCCGTGCTGTCGAATATGACCGTCCGCAGAAGAAATATTCCGTCAATGGTTTCGGAAGTCTTTTCGGGACAAACATCGCAAAATCCTTCGGCCTCCTCCAGGTGCTCAAGAGACATATTCAGCTTTCCCTGAAGGTAACAGTCCTTCGCTACACCGAGATGAGCCGCCGCCATCATACCTGCAAGATCGTCGTTTGGCAGCTTTTGTTCCGAATTGTTGTAGAGCGCGATAGCTCTCATATATTTCTTCTGCGAAAGCAGTCCGCGTATTTCATCAGAGAGCTTTCTGTTGACATAATCCTCAAGGTCGCCGAGAAGCGCTCCAACGGGTATGTCAAGCCGTTCCGCGATAGCGCACAGCGTGGGAAGTGACGGAAGTGCCGCACCGTTTTCGATACGGCTCAGCATATTTCTTGTTACATTGTCACCCACAAGCTCCGACTGGGTAATGCCCTTTCTTTGACGGATAGCGCGAATACGCTCACCGATATGAGATAAGGCATTGTACTTTTTCTGTAAATTGTCTTTACTCATCTGCTGTGTCGGTTGGCTTCACAGAGGTATCCATATCAAAACTATCAAATCTCGACGAAGGATCATCTGCGATCAGCCCTCTGGCTTTATTTTCAAAATCACGGAGCGCAACATTTATAGAACCGCGCGCCTTATCAAGAAGTGAATTGATTTCGGATTTTCTCGCCACGGCAAACTCGTCAAGTTTCTTATACACCGCCGCCTGGCGTCTGCGGCATTCTTCAGCCGCCGCACGGGCATATTCCTCGGAGGATGCTTTTGCATCTCTGCGAATTTTCTCCGCCTCGGCTGTAGCCTCCATGAAAATCTCACCCATGCGTGAGGTCATGGATTCATATTCCTTTATTTTCTCTGCGGTAACTGCCGTTTCTTCGAGCCTGTTTTTGTAATCCTCAATCAATCCATTAAGCTCTGCCACTTCTTCGGCATATTTAGAAAGCTTCTCATTCTGAGCGGCAATCAGCGCCTCAGCTTCTTCAAGGGATTTTTTAAGCTCATCCGAAGCCTTCACTTTCTCCTCAAGCTTTGCGGTTTCTTCAGCTGCGGCATTCAATTTGTCATTTTCTTCTTTAAGCTTCGCAATTTCCTGCTCTGCCTCAGCTTCACGCTGTTCAAAATCATGACAAAGCTTTGCTATGTACTCGTTTACATCCTTCTTATTGAATCCGCCCATTGAGCTTCTGAAAAGAGGTGCGTTGTTATTTTTCAAAATAATCTCCATTCTGCCGCCGTCGGCGACGGTAAAAATAGTTTGTGAAAATTATCTCTACTTTATATTTTATCACATTATATTGAATTTAGCAAGAGAAATATGAAAATTTTTGCTTTAACCATTGATTTTGTCGTAAAATTGATGTATAATTATATATAATACCCCATTATGGAAGAGTTGCAGCATAGTCGTTTAAATCATTTTCCTCATCTTCGTCAATCTCGTAACGGTTGATTGCGGTGTAGGCATCAGGTACTTTCCCCACTATCACTGTTTCGGCAAGACCGATATCGCTGATTACATCAACCTTAAGACTGTCCCCTGCCACAAAAATATCGAAGCTGATACGCACCCTGAAGATTATTTTGTGAAGTGTCTGATTGATTCCCGCTTCTACAAATTCGGTTCTTACGTCCGCCGTAATATCGCCTATTGGTACAAGACGGATTTCAATAGGGATGCCTCTGCCGCCCACCATATTGCTTCCCATAAGGTTTCCGAGAGGTACGGAAAATTTCATAACATCCCTGTCGTTAAGCTGATTCATAATAGCATCTGTGGCGTTCCTCCGAATTTCGGCGAGAACTTTCATGTCCGTTTCCACGCTGACAACTCCGTCCTGACCTTCCGACACGCTTACAAGCGAGGTCCCGTATGCTGCCGCAGACTCTACCGCTTTGTTTATAAGCTCGGTGGCGTAACTTCTCCCCCTGCTTGCCGCTGCTTCGCTGACAAGTGGTTTGATTTTATATTCAAGAAAGAAAAATACCAATAGCGAAACAATCGCCAAAGCGGCAAGTATAATAAGCGCAAACCGCTTTCTGCGGCGTGTAAATATAAGCCGTTTCAATAAATATTCCCCCAAAATTCTCTTTTACCTTCAGCTTATGTAAAATTCACGTTTCGGTGCGTTTTTTCATAGAAAACGTGCCGAAAAAGTAAAAATATAAAAAATCCAAAGAAAGGCAGTGTAATCACATGAAGCTTCTTGAAGAACGTATTTTAGCCGACGGAGTCATTAAAGACGGAGGTATCGTCAAGGTTGATAACTTCTTAAATCACAGAATGGATATCGAACTCATAAACAAAATCGGCGAGGAATTTTACCGCCTTTTTAAAAACGAAAAGCCTACCTTGATTCTCACAGTAGAGGCATCGGGTATCGGTATTGCCTGCATCGCCGCACAGTATTTTAATGTGCCCGTGGTTTTCGCGAAGAAATCCGAATCGAAGAATCTTGACGGTGACATCTACACCTCAAAGGTCGTTTCCTACACTAAAGGCAAAGAATATGACATCCGCGTATCGAAAAAGTATATTTCGAGTGCTGACCGTGTGCTTATCATCGATGACTTTCTTGCAAAGGGCAAGGCAGTTTTAGGTCTTTGCGATATTATAAATCAGGCAGGAGCGTCCGTAGCAGGCGTTGGTATCTGCATTGAAAAGGGCTTCCAGGAAGGCGGTCAAATCCTCCGTGATATGGGTCTTCGCGTTGAATCCCTTGCAATTGTCGAGCTTAAAGATGACGGCGGAATTACCTTCAGAGGTAATAAAAATGACTAAAGTTCCTTTTGTCAAATGGCTTCCCTTCATCGGCGCCATGATCGTCCTGTTTTATATTGTACCGCCGCTGCTTATGGGTACGCCTTACGAGGACTTCGCCCTTATGGTAGTCACACCTGCATGCTGCCTTATCAGCGGACTTGTTTTCGGTAAGATCTATGGCTGGGTATGGTATTACTGTATTGTTACTGCGCTTATTTTTGCGCCCACACTGGTACTTAATTACACGCAAAGCGACCTTCATTACATATTCGAGTACGGCGGACTTGCCCTCATGGGCAGCCTTATCGGATATGCATTCCATAGGGATAAATATTAAAATAAGAACTCGCTGTTCCCGTAATAAGGAGCAGCGAGTAACTTTATTTTATTCAAGGGGGGAAATGTCAACAACAGTAAGAACATTTTCCAAAACGCAAAATTTAATCTCGTACCCTGCAAATTTGAGTCCGAAAATGCGTTCCGTATCGGACGCACGTACAGCAGGTCTTGGGTCCTCTGCAAGCATTTTAAAGAGGGCTTCTTTTTTATTTTTCGGGAAACCTGATAAAAGGTCATCAGAGCAATTCACTGTCAGCTTTTCACCGTACAGCTCCTCACCGAAGCTTCCCGTTGCGTCCGGATGGGAATCGGTATATGGGAGATATGGCTTGATATCGTAAATCGGTGTACCGTCCATCAGATCAGCTCCGGCAATGCGGAGAACAATTCCTTTATCCGGTGTTTTTTCAAGCCCCAGAAGCCTCACACAGGAAAGTCCTATGGGATTTGGTCTGAAGGGCGAACGGGTAGCAAAAACGCCGACTCGTTTATTTCCGCCAAGGCGCGGTGGTCTTACTGTAGGCGACCACTCTTCCCTTTTGTTTTCGGAAAACTCCCATATAAGCCAAAGGTGTGACCATTCTTCAATCCCTCGAAGCGCTTCCGCAGATCGGTATTTTGGGTCGAATACGATGGTAGCTTCAAGTGTATCAAGAATTCCGCTTTGTCTTGGAATACCGAATTTGTCGGGAAAATCCGTATGAATACGTGCAATTATTTCCATACTAAATAAGCTCCAGGCGTTTAAACGCCTTGCAGATTCCGTCTTTATCAACATCGTCGGTTATCATGTCGGCAACGGATTTGATCTTGTCGGTGGCATTGCCCATAGCAACACCGATACGGGCGGCTTTTATCATATTGAAATCATTTCCGGAATCGCCGATAGCGATAGTATCCGCCATATCGCCGCCAACCCTTGAAATAAGCTCGTGAATGGCGATTCCTTTGTTGACATCGGCACGGTTTACCTCGCCGGATGAGTCATTCCCCTGCCCCATGCTTATGGGATCAATATTGAATTCATCACCGAGCAAAGCCCGCATTTCATCCGTCTTCAGCTTAGCACCGATAAAGTTGCTTTTCTCGCAGTTTTTAACAGAAAAAACATCTACGAAATCCGGTTTTGGCAATACCGAATCTATAATATATTCCGACATTCCCATATCACGGTAGACTTGTTTGGCACGCTCATATGATTCCTCGTTCCATGTTATGATTCCGGTGTCGGTTTGATAATACTCACCTGCCTCCGCTTCAGCATAGGCACTGTGCAGCTTCTTTAACTGCTCGGTCGTATAATATCTTGTAAATACGACCTCTCCGTTATATCTGATACACGCACCTGAGGATGAAACAACTCCGTCAAAATTCACTCTTTCAAGGAGCCAGGGGTATATCTGCCCATAATAACGACCCGTGCAGAGTATCATTTTGTGACCGTTTCTCTGGGCTTCTTTCAAGGCATGTTCCGTACTTTCAGACATCTCGCCATTGAAATCCACCAAAGTGCCGTCAACATCAAGGAACACGAACTTCGGCATTACCCGCGCTCCTTCACCGTTTTGATAACCGCCATAAGCCCGAGGATATAGCTGTACGAACCGAATCCGGCAATCACGCCTGCACAAACGGGTGAGATAACCGATGTATGACGGAACTCCTCCCTCTTGTGTACGTTTGACATATGAACCTCAATAACCGGCAATCTGATAGCGGAAATAGCA
>JAZRPJ010000042.1:0-3543 GCA_045649205.1 Candidatus Flemingiibacterium sp. | reverse complement strand
ACCGGATATCTCGGCAGTACCAAACAGATTTCGTACGTTGCGGATATCTTCGCCGAAACTCTCGCCGAAGGGGGCAAGATATTCGTTGACCCGGCAATGGCGGACAACGGCAAGCTCTACCCCGGCTTTGACACCGAATATGCGACAGAGATGACAAAGCTGGCGGCAAAGGCAGATTATGTCATTCCCAACATTACCGAGGCTTGCTTCATGACAGGTATCGAATACAAGGAAAAATACGATGAAGCATACATCGAGTCTCTCATCGCCGGACTCACGGCGGCAGGCTGCAAAAATATCATCCTCACCGGCGTTTCTTATACCGAGGGCATGACGGGTATCGTCGTTTCCGAGGGCGGCAAGCGCTCCTACTACGAGCACGTGAAGCTCCCGAACAGCTGTCACGGAACCGGTGACATCTATGCATCCGCGTTTGTGGGAGCGATGGTGCGCGGCAAGTCTGCATATGATGCCGCAAAGATCGCCGCTGATTATACCCTTGCCTGCATTGCGGACACCGCAAATGAGGATAATCATTGGTACGGCGCGAAATTTGAGCCGTCAATGGCGAAGCTTATTGATATGTTGAAGTAAGCGCATATTGAGGATTAAACAATTCAGGGAGGGGCAAGTGCCTCTCCCTTTTTGTATATAAACAAAGCACCAACACGTTGCTTTCACGCAAGTGTTGGTGCTGATTTAGATATATTGCTTTTATCAGTTGTTTCTGTTGTTGCGGAGGATACCAATGATTTCATCGAAATCGGAGTTGGAGATGAGGTCATCGCCTTCGTCCTTTTCTGCAGCTGATTCCTCAGCCTTAGTCTCCTCAGCCGGAGCTGCGGGCTTCTGCTCGGCAACAGTGCTCTGCATACTCTTGGGTGCGCTGTCAAAGCCGGTAGCGATAACGGTAACGCGCATTTCGTCCTCGAGAGAAGGATCGAATGCAACACCCCAAATAACGTTTGCATCGGGATGAGCCTCGTTCTGTACCATGCTGGAAGCGATGTCAACCTCTTCAAGTCCGATGTCGGGAGAAGCGGTGATGCTTACGATAATACCGCGAGCACCTGCGATAGAGGTTTCGAGGAGAGGACTGGAGATTGCGGCCTTTGCAGCAAGCTCTGCCTTTTCCTTACCTGTCGCACTGCCGACGCCCATGTGAGCATATCCTGCATCCTGCATGATAGCGGAAACGTCTGCGAAGTCGAGGTTGATGAAGCCGTCAACAGTGATAAGCTCTGCAATGCTCTGAACGCCGCGGCGAAGTACATCGTCCGCAACCTCAAATGCATTTACGAGAGTGATTCTTGTATCGGAAACCTGCTTCAGTCTTTCGTTGGGAACGATGATGAGGGAGTCAACGACCTCAATGAGGTTCTTGATGCCTGCCTCAGCCTGAGCCATTCTTACCTTACCCTCAAATGCGAAAGGCTTGGTAACAACACCGACAGTGAGGATGCCCATGTCACGTGCAGTCTTTGCAACGATAGGAGCAGCACCGGTACCGGTACCGCCGCCCATACCTGCGGTTACGAAAACCATGTGGGTGCCTTCGAGAACCTTCTTGATCTCCTCAATGGATTCTTCAGCGGCTCTTGCACCGATTTCGGGGTTAGCACCTGCGCCGCGTCCCTTTGTGATCTTTTCGCCGATATCTATTTTTGTAACTGCGCTGGAGCGAGCGAGTGCCTGTCTGTCAGTATTGATTGCAACGAAGTCTACTCCGCGTACATTTGCGGTAACCATGCGGTTGACAGCGTTATTTCCGCCGCCGCCTACGCCGATAACCTTTATGTTTACACTACCGAGGCTGTTGTCGAGTTCATATGCCATTTCAATTTCCTCCTAATAATTTTGGATATCTCATTATCGAAACTGCGATAAAAATATTTCTACACATAATAATATAATAATATCATTTTGCGATATTTGCAATAGATTTTAAAAAAGTTAAAAATTTTTTTACGATTGGGGCACAATTAGGCAAACATTTAGTCCTTAAATTTAACTTCAAGGTCGGGATTTTTTATTACTGCACACTGTGATGGGTCATTTGCATCTATAGTGGCAGGTGTGGCATCACCGAAAACCTGGTGCTCAAGCATTCCTGCGACTGTCGTGAATTTAGTGGCAAGCTCATCGCCGTTGCCGAGGTCAACAAGATAAATGTCCTTAGCAATGAGTGCCAGCGAAAACCTATCGCGTAGGTCAAAAGCCGATGCATATTCGAACATCCGCCCCGATTCGAGAACCCCGAGATATGCAGTTACGTATTTCGTTGCAATATCCTCGGACAATTCAAGCTTGCTGCCCACAACTGCCCGGTCTACCTCGGGAAGCAAAAGTTCAATAAGCCCGTCTTCCGAAAGTCCGTCACTAGTGAACCGTCTTTCAAGAATCAAAAGATCGTTTGAAAGGACGAAATACTCGCCGTACAGCTTGCAAAAATAAGTGGGAGAAACTTCGGAAATGCTGATTACAAGTGTATTCGGAAGCCGGCGTATGATCCGCGCGGACTCTATGTAGGGAAGTCTGCCCACAAGAACTTCAAGGTCCTTATCCGACACCTCATAAAGACTTAAGCCTTCTTCTATATTGACAAGCTTTAAAATATCATCTTTTGTATATCTTTCGGTTCCGATGACCTCAATTGAATCGATTCGAAAGAAAACGGAAAGGCAAATAATCAAAAAAACCAAGATAAGTACTGCGAAAATTGCGATCTGTCCAACCCTTGAAATCCTTTTTCGGTTTTTCTTGTGTCTGATGAATTTTTGTAGGCTTTCCTGGCTTTTAATCTGTTGAAGCTCTCGCTCATCACCGGTAAAGAATCTGCTTTCTCGGTGGTTGTTGGTTCGGCTCATGCTGATACCCCCGTGAATACCGATGTTATTTTCATAAAATATAGCGATTATCTGCCCTTTTCCGTGACCGGACAAGGCAATATAAGTCTTCATATTATATTATAACATAACTAAATGTAAAAAGTCAAGAGATTTAACGCGGTAATTACAAATTTTTTGAGAATTTTGTTGAAAGATCTGTGTTCGTGGGGGCGTACAGGGAAACGACGTGGGGAAAACTTTCTTGAAAGAAAGTTTTCCCCACACCCTTTTCAAAGAACTTTATAGGGTAAAGGCATACCGACATCGCGAACAGCGGCATCGGAGTAGCAAACTTCGCGCCGCCTTCATGGGTCCCTACCCATTACGGCTCCGCCAGCCGCCGCAGGCGGCGACTGCGGACGGCTTTGAAGCTCCCGCAGCACGAGGTGACTGCGTCACCCGTGCCTCAATCCCCAGAAATGCAACCTTCTTCACACAAACTAAAATCCTCCCCATAGGTTTGGCGGCTGAGTTAACCCCGACTTCATGTGATAACATCCACCGTCTGACCACACTGACGAGTGATTCCACTGCCAAACGTACCGCCCCTTGATGCCTTAGCGGAAACGCTGATAGGGCGCTATACCCGAACATAGGTGCTGCCCCAAGTGTGGACAGTTGGCGAAAGAGGAGGTGGAGGGTTGGGGAGGAGGGG